>JAUVCH010000157.1 GCA_030595795.1 Gammaproteobacteria bacterium | reverse complement strand
CGGAGATCAGTCGATGACCCCGGGCGATGAGTGCTAAAGCTAGCTCGCTTTTGCCGACCCCGCTATCGCCAGTGAGGAATACACCAACACTGTATACCTCGATATAGACGCCGTGTTCATCGCTATGCTCGGCCAGAGCGTGGGATAAATAATGACGCGTATTGTCGAGTAGATCGGAGTCGCTTAGCTCGGAGCTGAATACTGATATGTCCTGATGTTCGCAAAGTTTGACCATGGCCGTTGGCAGGTTGTTACCCTGGCTGGTAATAATGCTGCAGACTGGCCCCTGGAACAGTGTTTTAAATAACAGAGTTTGCTCGTCGAGTCCGAGCTTATTGATATAACGGGATTCCTGATAACCGACGACAACGACACTTGAGGTGCGAATAACATTGAAGTAATCAACAGCTTCAAAAGTGTCCCCAGCCTGTCGTGATAGTTTGATCTCACGCGATTGCCCTACCATTGAAGAAGTGGGGGACAGGGCTAATTTTTTCTGATATCGCTTTAGAAATTCATCAATTCCAAGCGATGCTTTCATTGCTCTGCCGAATCGATAATATCGATGACTTCGTCGCAGGAGCCAACTTTACGAATGGCCTCGCAAACAGACGCCTGGGAGAAGACCCTTGCCAGCGCTGAAAGCGTTTGCAGGTGAAGGTCGATTGCGTCTTCGGGAATAATAATCGTAAATATCAGGTCTACGGGCTGGTTGTCGGGTGCATCGAAGTTGATGGGCTTATCCAGCTTGATGAATAAGCCGACAGGCTGGTCCAGGTTCGATAACCTGGCATGCGGTACAGCAAAGCCTTTGCCGAGCCCGGTACTACCCAGCCTTTCTCGGTCGAGCAGGTTACAATAAAGCTGTGATTCGGTGAGTTGGAATTGTTCAGAAACCTGTTTGGCTATGAATTCAAGAAGTCTTTTTTTACTGGAAATGTCCGTATTGATAAAAATACGTTCGGGGGACAGGAGCGTCGTGATTGTCATGGTTAGTGAAGCTTGGATGCAGGTAGCCTGAAAAGATGCGCGAATCTTATCCCAATCGAATGAGTATGCAAGTTTTAATAGCTGACGGAGCCCGAAAGCTCCGCCAGTCCCGATTAAACTTCTTCTTCGGTTTCGGTGATGAGACTGGTTCGGTGGCTCTTTATTTTTTCTTTGTGTTTTTTCCCCTGCCGGTCTAGCTTATCCACCAGTCCATCTATGGCTGCGTACATATCCTCCTGCACATCATCGGCGTGTAAATTGTTGCCACTGACATGAAGCGTGGCTTCCGCCTTGTGTCGAAGCTTTTCGACCGTGAGTATGATATGTATGTCGAGCGCCTGATCGAAGTGTCGATCGAGTTTCTCGACTTTTTCGTTTACATAGTTGCGCATAGAGTCGGTGATATCGACATGATGACCGCTTAAACTTACTTGCATCAGTAACCTCCTACTGTCATTGATTAGCATTGCTGCTAATCGAGAATGTCTCAAAAGAGACGTTTACGTTCATTAGATGGCGGGATTAGCATGGCTTCCCTGTATTTGGCAACGGTTCTTCTTGCCACGTTAATTCCCTGGTCACCTAATAAAAGAGCTATTTTGTTGTCGCTGAGCGGCTTGTCGGCCGGTTCGGCTGCGACGAACTTCTTAATAATGGCACGGATTGCAGTCGCCGAGCATTCGCCACCGTCGGCTGTACTAACGTGGCTGGAAAAGAAGTATTTGAATTCAAGAATGCCGCGCGGGGTATGCATATATTTCAATGTAGTAACCCGCGATATAGTCGATTCGTGCAATTCCAGTTGCTCGGCTATATCGCGTAAAACCATTGGTTGCATGGCTTCTTCACCATAATCGAGGAAGGCGTGTTGGCGTTTGACGATGGCTCGCGCGACCCGCATGAGTGTATCGTTTCGGCTCTGTAGACTTTTGATAAACCAACGCGCTTCCTGCAGATGATCTTTTAAATAAGTGTTTTGTTCGCTATTGTCTCTGCGTTTTATGAGACCCGCGTATTGATCGTTTACACGCAGGCGAGGGGCGTTTTCAGGATTGATACTGACCACCCACACGCCCTCGTGTTTTTTCACATAAACATCGGGGGCGATATATTGGGCATGATTCTCGCTAACTATATGACCAGGGTGTGGGTTGGTAGTCTGTATTAGTTTGATGATTTCAGACAGTTCTGCATCATTGGCCTGAAGGCGTCTTTTCAGTAATGCAAAATCGTTGCTAGCCAGATGCTCGAGATAATTTTCAACCAGTGCCAGTGCTTTTTTTAAATGTGGTGTGTCAGGGTCATATTGACTCAGTTGTATCAACATACATTCGCTCGGCGAGCGTGCCGCGACGCCAATTGGATCGAAGCGTTGGACAAGGCGTAAAACTGCTTCGACTTCGTCAAATTCGACTCCTTCATGTTGAGCTTCTAAACCAGCAAAGATATCTTCCACAGTTTGAGTCAGGTAGCCCGATTCATCGGTTGAATCGATAATAGAGAGTCCGATCTCGTGATCGAGACTGGACAAATGCGAGCAATTCAGTTGCCACAGCAGGTGCTCATTTAAGGCATCAACCTGTTTGGCCTGGTTCTCGAATAAGTCTCGGTTATCTTCCCGATTGCTCTGCGACTGAGTCGGGGAGGCTGGCAGACTGTCATAAATTTCGTCCCAGCCGGTGTCGAGTACGAGTTCGTCGGGCAGGGTCTGGTCGGCACGATTTTCGGAGACGTTGTCGGCGCTGGAGCGTAGCTCGGTGACATCGTCATGATCGGCACCATTTTCACGTGCAGGTTCGGCATCGCGGACAGTGATCTCGCCGAGATGATCGTCCTGTTCGAGCAAGGGGTTGGCTTCGAGTGTTTCCTGGATTTCTGTTTGTAGTTCGAGAGATGACAGTTGCAGCAGCTTGATAGCTTGCTGTAGTTGCGGTGTCATGGTTAGGCTCTGACCGATACGCAGTTGCAGGCTTTGCTTCATAGGTGTGACATATCTGAGTATGAGATTGTCACTAGGTACTGGGTTATTCTCATAGTTATAGTTATAGCTTAAAATCCTCACCTAAGTAAATCTTTCTGACAATTTTATTGCCTAGTATGTGACTGGAGTCACCTTCGGCGAGAATAGTGCCTTCACCCATGACGTAGGCACGATCGCAGATACCCAGAGTTTCGCGGACATTGTGATCGGTAATGAGTACGCCGATATTGCGCTCGGCAAGTTGGCGAATAATATTCTGGATGTCGATGACGGATATCGGATCAACCCCGGCAAATGGCTCATCGAGCAGGATAAATTGTGGTTCGTTCGCCAGAGCACGGGCAATTTCTACTCTTCGACGCTCGCCACCGGATAAAGCAATGCCTTTGCTTTCGCGAATATGGGTAATCTGGAAGTCTTCTAACAAATTTTCCAGCGTTTGTTGCCTCGCTTCGTGGTCGAGATCTTTGCGTAATTGCAAAACGGCGAGAATATTGTCTTCGACCGACAGGCTCCTGAAGACAGAAGCCTCCTGAGGCAGGTAACCTATACCCAGTTTAGCGCGTTGGTGGATAGGTAGATGATCGATACTAGTTTGATCCAGTTTGATGTTTCCGGAATCATTCTTAATCAGGCCCACTATCATGTAAAAACAGGTGGTTTTACCAGCACCGTTAGGGCCAAGTAAACCAACGATATCACCGCTTTCAATATGCAGGGAAACCGATTTCACGACTTCTCTGCCTTTGTAGGCCTTAGCTAGATCGAGAGCCTCAAGGTGGTGTTTCTCCCCATTATTCAATCTGTTCAATGTCGGACTCTGGTCACTCACTGCGGTTGTTTCGGTTGGATAACCATTCGTACACGCTCGTCGGGATCTGAACTTTCGGCTTCGATATAGTCGGTTTCTGTATTAATTCGAATGCTGCTGCTTTCGATGGTATCGCCCTTGTTGCTAAAGCGTGCATTGCCCTTTAATACCAGCAGTGACTTCGGCTCGTGATATTCGAGCTTATCGGCCTGACCCAGCATTTCATTTTGCTCATCGTCGAGCTGACGAAAGGTGGCTGGTTTACCCGTCATTTCCATCAGCGTTAATTCTTTATTATCATTAAAATAAATCACCAGGCGATCTGAGTGGATGAGTAAACTACCCTGCGCCAGACGGACGTTACCCGTGTAGATACTGATATTATCCAGGTCTCTTATTTCCAGGCTATCGGCCTCGACCTGGATTGGTTGTTTTTTATCCTCAGGAGCAGCAAACAATGCCCGGGGTAAGCTAGCCAGCAGTAAGCTAGCCAACAGGAGTGTGATGATCGACAGGCTAACTGCTTTCATTGTAATAAATCGCTTTGGTGTTGGTTAAGCGGTAGACATTTTCATCCAGATCGAATACGGCTTTGTCTGCTCTGATGTCAGTGTTTTTGCCTTGCAGGCGTACATTATCGACGAACTCCAGAATATTTTCCTGATGCTGCAATTCTGCGCGGTCTGCCTGCATTTCCCAGGGCTCCTGGTTACGAAAAATTTTGATTTCGGGCATCTCCAGTCTGCTTATGTCCTGCTGTTTGAAATGCTGTAAATAAGAGCTGCGTAATTCATAGTCGAGCTTGCCATTTTTTGCCATCACCCGGTACTTAACCTGTGATAGAAAGTAATCGATATCGACCGGAATTTCGAGTTCGGGCTTGCTAACACTAGTCGATGTCTGCGATTGATAAACCCAGCCAACCGCAATCGCGATCAGTCCCGCCGCCACAACGATAGCGATACTAGAAAACTTCATCGCAGGTACGAGGCCTGCATATCATCGAGCAGATCCTGAGAGCGCAATATGAAATCGGTCGCTTCGCGGACTGCTCCGGCACCCCCACAGGCATTGGATATCCAGTCGGCCTGTTGTTTGACAAAATCGTGCCCATTTTGCACGGTTAACGCCAGTCCTACCTGACTCATCACTGGCAAGTCGGGTAGATCGTCACCCATGTAGGCAATCTGCTTTTCGCTCAGGCCTGTTTTTTCGAGTAATTTTTTGAACGCCGGTCGTTTATCACGATAGCCCTGGAATATCATTTTAACGCCCAGATCGCGCATGCGGTGGTTTACCAGATTCGATTGCCGACCAGTGATTATTGCCACCTGTAAATCGCAATCCAGCAGCATGCGAATTCCGTGGCCATCGAGTGAATTAAAGGTCTTATATTCGCGGCCTTCATTGTCAAATTGCAACCCACCATTGGTTAACACGCCGTCGATATCGAAGATAACGAGTTTGATGTCACGGGCTTTGTCTTCAGCAGCATTCATTGGCTTTAGGTTTCCTATACCACACCGGCTCTTAATAAATCATGCATGTTTAATGCACCCTGAATATCATCGTTCTCATCAACGACTATGAGCGCATTAATTTTTTTATCATGCATGATTTTGAGCGCTTCACTGGCGATTTGTTCAGTTTTTATGGTAACGCAATTTGCGGTCATAAAATCTTTCACCAAAGCGGTTTCAATATTGGGCATCCTTTCGAAGGTACGACGTAGATCACCATCGGTGTAAATACCAGTCAGTCGGTTTGTATCTGGATCAATAACACCGGCCATCCCCAGTCCCTTAGCGGTCATTTCTAGCAGGGTCTGTTTGAGGTTAGCATTATTATTGACCAATGGAATAGCATCACCAGTGTGCATAATGTCACTAACCCTTAGCAGTAAACGACGACCAAGATTACCGCCCGGATGCGAGAGTGCAAAATCTTCTTCGGTGAAACCACGCACCTCAAGAACAGCGACTGCAAGTGCATCGCCCATGGCCAGCAAGGCGGTTGTACTCGAAGTCGGCGCCAGACCGAGCGGACAGGCTTCTTTGCTGACACTGACGTCCAGATCGATATCGGCGGCTCGGGCCAGAGTCGAACTGGATTTCCCAGTGAGAGAGATAAGTGGGATTCCCAGGCGTTTGAGCAGTGGCAGCAATAGTGTGATTTCGCTAGTCTCACCAGAATTTGAGAGCGCGATAACCGTATCCTTTGCGGTGATCATACCGAGATCGCCGTGGCTGGCTTCGCCGGGATGCATGAAAAAAGCCGGTGTCCCGGTACTCGCCAAAGTGGCGGCGATTTTATTACCAATATGCCCAGACTTTCCCATGCCGGTGACAACGACCCGTCCCTTACAGCTTAGAATCAGTTCACAGGCGCGGTCAAATTTGCCGTCGAGACGATGGGTTAGTGCGGCAATAGCTTCAGATTCGGTCTTAAGGACGGCCAGGCCCAGCTCTTTAAATGCGTGTTTGGTCATAAGTTACGCAGCGATCTCTTTGTTAACATCCCAGCCAGGGAAAACTAAAACTGCAGGGTGACATTTTAATGCCCTGGCTAATACCTTTGCCCTTTCAACACCTAAATTGACTTTATCGTGTTCTATAGCCGAAAGAGTTGATTGAGGAATTCCGGTGATTGCAGCCAGCTCATTTTGACTAAATTCCTGTAACTCGCGAATAATACGAACAGATTCACCAATCGTTACATTCGTTCTATGTTGAGCCTCTTGATAATCTATCATATTATTTTCTCCGGTAATCATGAGCCGTTACTTTGATTACTTTTACAAAAAGTTGTTCGTTTTCGATTTTGTATATTATACGGTATTGTATATTGAGACGAGATGAACGATAGCCTTTCCACTATTGGTGTGGATTCTTTTATTGAATAGGCTTGGTCTTCATAATTTTGAATTAACTTTCCAACCGTTTCCATCGCGGGTGTCAATTTATGTTTTTGATTATTCCCAACTTCATCGACTAAACTATCCAATGTTTTAACCAATGCCAAATACTCTTTT
>JAUVCH010000159.1 GCA_030595795.1 Gammaproteobacteria bacterium | reverse complement strand
ACGACGGTTATGAACACACGGTTAATTCGCATATCAATCGCCTGCGCGCAAAAATTGATATAGATCCGGCTAACCCTGTATATGTCACCACCGTCTGGGGTGTGGGTTACCGGTTTAGCGCCGACAAGATGCCGCGTACTGAATCATGATATTCCGTACGTTATATAGCCGCCTCGCCCTGACCTTATTCATCTTGCTCTGCCTGGTAGGTTTAATTCTCAATCAACTGATTCAGCAATCGAGCGACATGTATCAAAAGGAAGTATCACAAAAACTTAACCGTCATTTGGCCGCTAATATTGCTCAGGATCAGCCACTTATCCTGGATCAACAACAGATTAATCGCGAGGCTCTGGATGATTTATTTGACCAGTTAATGGTGATCAATCCAAGCATCGAAATTTACCTCCTCGATCTAAACGGTAAAATTATCGCCTTTTCCGCACCACAGGGTAAGGTTATGCGGACTAATGTCGATCTCCAGCCTGTCGAGCAATTTCTTCGTCAACAGGGGAATTTACCTATCGAAGGTGATGATCCACGTGACACGGGAGGGCGAAAGGTTTTTTCGGCGGCAAAAATCGCCAATATCGATGGCACCCAGGGTTACCTGTATATCGTCCTCGGCGGTGAAAAATACGATGATATCGTACAGCTATTACGGAATAGCTACATTCTCGATTCCGCCTTATTCGTTTTACTTGTGTCGCTGGCAACGGCCCTGCTCTGTGGCATGATTATTTTTGCCCTGCTGACGCGACGACTGCGCAGGCTGGGTGGCACAATGAGAAAATATATAGGCATTGACGGTGACTTTGATCGGTCTGTGCGATTTCCTGGAAACAGGTCAGTCAAGGACGAAGTCGATGAGCTCGGCCACCAATTTAATGCCATGGCGGAAACAATTAACCAGCAGATCGATGAACTACAGCGCATGGATGGTATTCGTCGCGAAATGGTGGCAAACGTCTCACACGATCTACGTACCCCGTTAACCACAATGCGGGGTTACCTGGAAACCCTGTTACTGAAAAAAGACGAATTGTCAGCAGAAGAGCAGGATCATTATTTACAAACGGCCCTGTTGCATAGCCAACGCCTGGGCTATTTGGTCGAGGAACTATTCGAACTGGCAAGGCTAGATTCCTGCGAATCGGTTGTCTATTCAGAACCCTTCTCGATGGGCGAACTGGCCCAGGATGTCGCACAAAGCTTCCAGCTACGCGCCGAGCAAAAATCGATTCGTCTGGATGTCAATTTAAATCAGCAGGTGCCATTAGTGTATGGCGATATCGGCATGATACAGCGCGTGCTAGAGAACTTGATAGAGAACGGGTTACGCCACACGCCAGTGGGAGGTCGGGTAAGTATAAATGTCGATCTCGACTCAACCAATGTCGTTGTGCGAGTCGCCGACAGTGGCTGCGGCATTCCACCGCAAGACGTATCACGAATATTTGAACGCTTTTATCAGCAAAATAAAAACGACTCCGACAGCCATAGCGCAGGGCTTGGACTAGCTATCGTGAAACGTATTCTGGAGTTACACGGCAGCGTGATAAAAGTCCGCAGTCAACTCAACCAGGGCACTACTTTTACTTTTGAGCTCGGTGCTGGAGGCACTGCGTGATGAAAATGTGACATCTTCGGGACAGGTGCGTGAAACCAGCAGTCGATACTGCACTCTCTAAACCACAAATACGGAGAGTAACATTATGAAAGCATCATCACTGTTAAGCGCATTAATTTTGGTCGGCAGCGCATCGCTCGTAGGTAGCGCAGCATTAGCCGGTGAGAACGACCGCAGCACGGGTCGGGGCACCGGACCGGTTGTCTACGTAACGTCACAAGGACTTTATTACGACTCCATCGTCCTCGCGGATCTACCATCAAATGGCGAATTCCAGCAGTTAATTCCCGGTGAGAATGGCCTCGCAACAGAGTTTGGCCCTGGCGAACCCGGCCATCTGGGTGGTCGCTGGTGGATTGATGTGAATGGTGACAATTATATGGACTCTGGCGATAAATACTTCCTTTGTCCTTTGCTTGGCCCAGGCCGAGATACGATATAAATCGACCTGTAACAATCAGGAACCGTATATAACGGTTCCTGATTTCCTCTCCTCACCAATGATATAATTGACGGTTCAAATGATAACCTAAACGGAATAATTCAATGTCTCGAACCCCATCAACCATGTTGGCGATTGGAACCCAGGCCCCAGATTTTAATTTACCCGAACCTGTCTCTGGACAAACCATTAGTCTGAATGATTTTCGCGGTAAACCTTTGCTGGTGGTATTTTCCTGTAATCACTGCCCTTATGTCATTCATATACTCAGATCATTTACCGAGTATGCCAACGACGTGGTCAAAAAAGGTTTATCGGTGGTAATGATTAATGCTAATGACGTTGATAACTATACCGATGACAGCCCAGAGAAAATGATTGATTTATCTCATCAATATGGCTTTCGGTTCCCTTATCTCTATGACGAATCGCAAGCGGTTGCTATGGCCTACCAGGCAGCTTGCACACCAGACTTTTTCCTGTTTAACGCACAACATGAATTAGTCTACCGCGGCCAGTACGATAGCTCTCGCCCCGGTAATGATGTCACCGTCACCGGTGTAGATTTAAAAGCGGCGAGTGACGCCGTGTTACAGAGCCTGCCGATAGAGGTGAATCAGTTACCCAGCATGGGTTGTAATATCAAATGGAAGGCAGATAACGAACCCGAATACTTTTAGACCCTGCATCATTATTTTTCGGTTTCGTCATCCTTAGTAATTCCCTGGCCTTCAACCTTTTCAACTACTTCATGTTTGGCCATTTCATGATCTGAACCACCGCCAAACATATTACCGAATTCGCCGACCATATTGTCCATGGCTGTTTTAGTATCCTCTACTTCAGCTTTTAATTTTTCGTTTTCCTGTCTTAACTTTTCAGCTTCCTCAGATAACAGCTCCATCTCTTCCTCAGAAGATGTATCAACCTCCTGCGCCTTTGGTTTTAAATCTTTATATACGTCTATCAACCCGGCTACCGATGCATCCATAGAAGTGACTAAGTCAGGGTCATTGCTCAGATAACTATTAACCAATTTTTGGTAAAACACCTTCTCGCTCTTATCAATAGACTGTACAGCCTCTTTAAGATCCTCGTCTTCAAGCTGATAAATGTCCTGTAAAAAGGAACCAGTTTCCTGCATTCTGACTTCAGACTGCTTCTTAACTTGCTTGACTAATTGCGCGACGGCTTTACGTTTCTTGCCATTTCTGCGCTTTAACACCACCACAAGGAAAGTCAGTATGGCCGCCAAAATGGCCAATATTTCGACTATTAAAATAAATACGGCAGCATTAATTTGGATCATTTTTAAAACCTTATTCGACAGAGAATTCTGGTGGCGCCGATTTACGTCGCATCACCAGTATTACCCCTATGCCTATCAAAACCAAAGCCAGGTTAGCAACACCTATTACTATCGAAATCACTACCCAGTCAGGCTCATTGTCATTTGACTCAGTTTCGTCAATGCTATCTTCAGTCGAGTCGGCTTCAGGCATATCATCAGCTTCGACCACTTCGGGTTGACGGTAAACACCGATCAACGAATAGGCACCCAGGTCGTGTTTCACCGATTCTCCAGCCTGGTTTTTGGCATCAACCTTAACCCATGCTCGGTATATTCCATCCTGATTGGTTTTCACCTCTACCAGCCAAACACCTTTATTGTTAGTCAGCATTAAATCTTGTTTCGACTTGTCAGGAGCCTCCAGTTTAACAGTCGGTTTAATACTTTCGGCAATCAGATACTCCTCGCGGGGCGATATACTCAACTGATAATTACCAGGTTCGCCGACAGGCTCTATCTTGACCTTTGCAGGCCACTGCACCGTCAAATCGATTCGTTTACTACGATTAAAGGTTTTGCTATCAGCGGTTACCAGAATACTGTATTTGCCTTCTTCCAGTCCCTTGTCGAAATTGTATTTATACTGACCTTTTTGCTTACGATCCTTCGCATGTTTTAAAGGCTGTTTTAATTTTTCACCGTCGAGTTTGGTATAAGATAAATTAAAGTCGACGAACCTGAGAAAGCTATTTTTTCTGATCTGTTTTCCCTTATTAAACAATGCCGCACTAAGATTAATGACTTCTGACGGTGTGATATAGGCGGGCAGTCCCGATACCTCTAACTTTAAGTTGGTAACTACCATAACACGGTTATCCGGATCTATATCAGCCTCGATACTCCAAACTCCTTTTACAGGTTTTTTGATAGTAATAAGGTCATAGCCTTCATCGTTGCGCCAGCTCGATTTTCGCGGCTTTCTGGCGCTAATCACTACTCCCCCTGGCGTAATAATTTGTGGCCGTAGGCTTTCTGGCTTTCGAAAAACCAGCAAGGTCATTTCCTCAATTTTGGCATCGATGATGAACTGATTTCCCCTCAATTCTACGGTATCAGGTTGTACAGCCCGCTCGAACATTTTGAAGAATATTTTCTGTAAGTCCTGCGCAGACTCGGCAATTTCAAACGATCCATTGGTCTCTAACGCAATTCGCTTGAGTAGTGCTTCATCAGCGTCCCTCGACAGCGCGATCGCATGAACAAGCACCCCCGCCTCTTTCAACTTTTTTATGCTTTTATCCAGTATGGCCTGACGAGAGATCGCATTTTTCTCGCTATGTTTTGAGATATCGACCTGCCCATCAGTGAGTAGTACCAGATTACGCCGTGTTTTCGGATCGGCTTTCTCCCAACCAGTTGTGGAGCGCGCCAGAGCACTTTCTATATTGGTAAACAGGGCATTGGAATGAATTTTTTCGGCTCCTCGATCCGCCTGCTTGCGCCAGGCATCGTTCACCGAACCCCATTTCACGGTTTGATTCACATATTTTCCGAATGTCCACACCCCTGCTTTCGAACCTTTGGGAATGAGTCCATTGAGTAATTTTAGTGCTGATACACGTAAATTCTCCGGATCGGTTTTTTTCATACTGCCCGATACATCGATAACAATTCTGATATCGTCTTTTTCGCTGCCGGCATGCACAACCGCAGTAAAACTTAGCACGATTAGCAAACTAATTATGAAAGGGTTTTTTTGCATATTATAAAAATTTCTAAGCCTATGAGATGCATATCGGCAATTTTTAAAAAAACTAAATGATTTCAACAGTTTTTGGATTAAAACTAACACTACGATCTGAACTCGCAATCGATAAACTGGTCTTTGAGGTATAGTATAGAAGTTAAAAACAAAGATGCCCGAAATGTCAGATAAATATACCGAACCCTCGATTAACATTCCTACCTACGACCTCTGCATTAAGGCTTTTCGGGCTACGCGAAAACTACTTAAGCTGAATATAAAATTACACCAGGACGAAGATGCGTCGATGGATGTCGCACAAATGGGTGATATTTTTCTGTTTAATCACTTTGCTCGTTTCGAAACCTTTATTCCACAATATCTCATCCACGAGGCTACCGGCGCCTACTGTCGATCGGTGGCTTCTAGCGAATTTTTTGATGATGATGATCGCTTTACGCAATTTCTCTACGCGGTTGGGGTCATTCCAAATGACATGCCCAACCTGTTCCCCTTTTTGGTAAAGGAAATTTTGCACGACCGCAAGCTGGTGATATTCCCAGAAGGCGGCATGGTTAAAGATAAACGGGTGGTCGATCATCGTGGCGATTTTGGCATCTTCTCGCGGATTGCGAACGAACGTCGAAAACACCATAGCGGTTCCGCGGTTATTGCTCTGGCTCTCGACGCGTTTAAGACAGCCCTTTTACGCGATTATTCCAGTGGCCACTATCGCCGAGTCGAGCGTTGGGCCGAACAGCTTGAATTCGAATCTACCGAACAACTAATGGTCAAGGCCGTGAAACCGACCGTCATCGTACCCAGCCATATCACTTTTTATCCGATACGTGTCAACGACAATATCCTGCACCAGGCAGCGCAATTGATTGGTGGTGGAATTAATAAGCGATTCGCCGAAGAGTTACTGGTCGAAGGCAATATGCTACTCAAGCATACTGATATGGATATTCGCTTTTCCAGCCCCCTCATCATGGGGCAGTATTGGCGTTGGTGGGAGAAAAAGCTTTTACCGAATGTCGTACACCGCTACGAGTCACTCGATGAGCTATTTCAGCTAAAGCCCAAAGCCGGACATTTAGGTGGTAGAATTCATTCGATTGGAATGAAAAAAAAGAGCCTGGTAGTTCGCGATGATTATATGGAATCGATGTACCGAGCGGTGACTGTTAACTTAAGCCACATTGCATCTTATCTCATTCTTTGTCTGTACCGACGTGGCCTGAAGCAACTGCGTTGTACTCAATTTCATAAAATGCTTTATGTTTGCATCAAGTTATTACAGAAGACCGATTTCCATTTGCACCGTAGTCTGTGTAATCCAGCAGAGTACGGTGCAATCGCCAGCCAGGGCAGTACCAGGCTCGACCAGTTCCTGCGCACGATGAAATCTATGGAATTAGTAGAGGTCAATAATGGCGAGTACATTCTCGACGAAAAGCTATTGAGGGACTTTTCGATTGATGAAATTCGAATCGAGAATTTAATCAGTGTCTATGCCAATGAGATTGCGCCGTTATCGGGGGTCACCAAAATC
>JAUVCH010000113.1 GCA_030595795.1 Gammaproteobacteria bacterium | reverse complement strand
CTCGAAAGGGCTTTGTTGCGTCGAATATCTGGGAGGCCGGAGGTTATATTCATGGAAACTCAGCCGTTGAGTTTCCGAATTTACAATATCACTTTGCGCCCGTTCATTACGAATATCATGGCAGTAAAGTCAAATTGTTCCAGGGTTTTACCACTCAACTCGATCAATTACGCCCACGAAGTCGAGGTGAAATTCGCTTGCTGTCGGCAGACCCGGCGCATCGACCGGCAGCGCATTTTAATTACCTGTCCGATCCTTTTGATGTTGGTGAGCTGGTTGAAGCCGTTAAGCGAATTCGAGAATTGATTTCACAACCCGCATTTAATGAATTTAGGGGTAAGGAGTTATTCCCGGGGCCGGCTACCAGGAGCGACCGAGAAATCGAAAGCTATGTCCGAAGCCATGCCAATACCGACTATCATCCGAGTTGTAGTTGCCGTATGGGGTCAGGAGAAATGGCGGTAGTAGACGAAGAAATGCGAGTGCATGGGCTGAGCGGTTTACGCGTTGTCGATGCCTCGGTAATGCCCGATATTGTCAGTGGAAATTTGAACGCGCCGACACAGATGATTGCGTTGCGAGCGGCCGATTTCATTCTAGGTAGAAAGCCCTTACCAGAGTTTCAAGCAAGTTTTCATTTTCAGAGTTAAAGCCGGTTTAATCGATTAATTTAACCGCCATATTCGCTAACTTCGGAGTTAAGGCGCCATATTCAAAAGCTTTCCCGCTGGACGCATTCCCTTCGATAGCACGTTTCATAACACCCTGTAAGATAGCCGCGAAGCGGAAGAAGCCAAATATGAGATAAAAATTCCAGTCGGGGATACAGGCGATATTACGGCGTTGGCAATAATGAGCCACATATTCGCTCTCGACGGGAATTCCGAGGACTTTACGATCCTGCTCGCCAAAGCCGGAAATGGCATCGTCTGCGCCCATCCGCCACTGCATGCATTGGTAGGCCAGGTCAGCGTAGGGATGGCCCAGCGTTGAAAGCTCCCAGTCGAGCAGGGAGATAATATTTGGCGAAGTCGGATGAAAAATTATATTGTCCATTCTATAGTCACCGTGTATCAGGCTGACTTTACCATCGTCATCGGGCATGTTGCTGGGTAGCCATTCGATTAAACAATCCATAGCAGGGATCGATTCCGTTTCGCTTGCGCGATATTGCTTACTCCAGCGACTAATCTGGCGTTCGAAATAATTACCAGGCCTGCCGTAATCCTGTAATCCGACGGCTTCGAGATCGACATCATGTAGCGCGGCAAGTACGCGGTTCATTTCATCGTAAATTGCGCCTCTCTGGGTTATATCGAGTTCGGGCAGAGCAGGGTTCCAGAACGTTCGCCCCTGTTCATAACTCATGATGTAAAACAGGCTGCCGATAAGTTCTCGGTCTTCACAAAGATGCAGTGCTTTCGGTACTGGAACCTCGCTGTGCTGCAATGCTTTTATCACCCGAAATTCACGGTCTACTGCATGCGCTGATTTAAGCAATTCACCGGGTGGTTGTCGGCGTAACACATACTGACCGGACTCTGCGGTGAGTAAATAGGTTGGGTTAGACTGGCCATCTGGAAATTTGGTGGCGCTTTTCAGAGCCTTGAACCCGTTAATATGTGACTCCAGGTAACGACCTAAGAGCCTGATATCAAGTTGCTGCTGAGTCATTGATTATACTTTGGAGTAGCGGTCGATAATTTGTTTTCCTAATGCCATCTGGTGCACCTGGTCGGGGCCATCGGCCTGACGGCACCATCGTGCATAGTTGAATGCTTCGGCGAGAAAATAATCTTTGCTTAATCCGCCCGCCCCGTGCATTTGTATACAGCGGTCGATAATTGTTTGAACCATCATCGGTACGCTGGTCTTGCAGGCGGCTATCATGTCGCGTGCCGCCTGAGCACCAACGAGATCCATCTGGTGGCAGGTTTTTAGTATCAGTAGACGAGCCATTTCGATCTCGGAAAAACATCTGGCGATATCTTCGCGTATCGACTGGTGCTGGCTTATCTTACGGCCAAAGGTACTTCGGTTAGAGACACGCTGACAGCTTAGTTCCAGTGCACGTTGTGCGGCACCAACCAATCGCATGCAATGGTGCATACGCCCCGGCCCGAGTCGTCCCTGAGCTATTTCGAAACCCCGACCCTCGCCTAATAACAGGTTTGCGGCGGGTACTCTAACATTGTTAAAGACCAGTTCGGCATGACCTATCGGCGCATCGTCATAGCCGAGCGTGGTGAGCGGTCGTATCAGTTCGACCCCCGGCGTGTCTTTGGGAACCAGTATCTGCGACTGCTGTTTATGCCGGTCGGGATTGTCCGGGTCGGATTTCCCCATCACGATGATAATTTTTGTCCGTTCGTACATGGCCCCGGTAATAAACCATTTTCGACCATTCAGTAGCCACTCGTCACCATCGCGTACCATGCTGAGTTCGATATTGGTGGCATCGCTGGAAGCGACCTGCGGTTCGGTCATCGCATAGGATGATCGGATCTCGCCGTTTAGCAGGGGGGTGAGCCACTGTTGTTGTTGAGCAGGAGTGGCATATTTCATCAACACCTCCATGTTGCCAGAATCGGGTGCATTGCAATTAAACACTTCGGGGCACCAGAGTACCCGCCCCATTGTTTCTGCCAACGGGTAATAGTCGAAGTTACTGAGCCCTCCGTGATTGCTGAAGTTACCGTACTCCTCTGGGATGAATAAATTCCATAGGCCTTCCGCTTTTGCCTGCGCCTTAAGCTCGTTCATTAAGGGCAGGGCAGCGAAGCGGTTGCTGGCAGAGTCTAGTTGCTCGGCATAGACCTCTTCGTTGGCATGGATATGCCGATCCATAAAGGCCTGTAGTTTTTGTTGGAGCTTTTTTGATTTATCTGAATAGTCAGGTAGCATGATAGTTCTGGATTGAGCAATTAGCCATCGGAAGCTGTCGCTACTTAGCTATTAAGCGCTTCGTTTTGACGTTTAATATGTACCAACGTCTGAATGCGCTGCATTAGGTCGTCTTCGTTAATGGGCTTGGTAATAAAATCGTTAGTGCCGGCTCCGAAAATGCCGGTAAAGTCGGTTCTCTCATCGTCGCCGGGTTCTATGGTGAGTAGCAATATCGGTAATGCCAGGTAATCTAAATTGAGGTCGTTGCGTATCGTGCGGATTAGGTCAAAACCGGTTCTTTGACTCGATAACATCAGGTCGGTAATGACCAGGTCGACGGAGCAATTTCCGTTAGTGGCAATATCGTGCTCGAGATAGCCGATCGCATCGGCGGCCTCTTTGAAGTGGTCAAACTGGACTTCATGTTTGTGTAATGCGGCACCGGTAATTGCGGTAGAAGTGGCGCTTTTATCGACATAAAGTACCTTAATCGGCGTAGAGGTATCTTTGCCGAGAAAGCTGAGAATAAAATTAACTAATGCTTTATGGCCTTCCGCTTTGTCGAAATAAGCAGTAACCGCGTTCGAATCGTCGGAATCAGCATGCATAATCTTGGTTTCGGTATCACCGGAGACGACGAATATGGCCGTGTCGCGGTTTTTATCTGACTGGCGTACAAACTCGATGACTTTGTAACCGTCCATGTCGGGCAAGGAAATACCAGTGGTGATAATCTGGAATTCGAAACGCTTGATCGCAGTCATCGCTTCTTTGCCACTAGCGCAGGCGATGATGTCCAGCTCCGGCATGGCGTACGAAATTTCTTTGAAAAGTATCGTTCGTGCTGAATCAGACGAATCAATCAGTAGTAGACGACGTTTGTTTAGCATAGTTACATAATTCTAGGTCGGTTCGATTTGATTCAGGTGCCGGGCAACTGCAATCCAGGAACCGGCCAGTCCTAGCAAGGTACTAGATGATACCAGAATGATAAAATCATGCAGCGAAAAAGTGACGAACACCAGGTCGGCCTGGTATAGCAGTTTCAGTTGGTCCAGGGGGCCAGATATTGCCAAATAGCCAATCTCGACGATTATCCAGGAAGTTAGGCCGCCCAACAATCCATACCAGATACCACCGTATAAAAAAGGCCGTCGAATGAAGGCATTAGTGGCACCGATGAGTTTGGTGACAATGATTTCCTGGTAGCGGTTTTGAATATCTAGTCGAATCGTATTGCCTATAATTAATAATACCGCGAAGGCGAACAAAATAGTGATGATGGCGACCGAGCGTTTGGCGATTTCGAGTATGGTATAAAGTCGCTCCAGCCATTCGGTATCGAGTTTGGCGATTTCTACTTCTGGAATCGCCTGTAAAGCATTCAAAAGATTTTTAATCGCAAAGGTATCGGCACCCGTTTCAGGTTCCACAATAATACTGTGCGGTAGCGGATTACTCGACAGCGTATCGATACTTTTACCAAAGCCTGAGGATTGACGGAAAGTTTCGAGCGCGTCGTGACGAGAAATAAACTCAGTCGTCTGCACCTTTTGCATGAGACCGATTTCTCGCCGCAAGGCACGAGCATCTTTTTCTTTTACATTAAGTTTTAAATAAAGGGTAATTTGGGTGGTCGAGCGCAGGTCTCCAGACATGGCATCGATGTTCTTTAAAAATAGATAAAATCCTGCTGGCAGTGAGAGCGTAATCCCGATGACAGCGACCGTCATGATGGTCGTCGTCGGCGCCTGGTATATTTTTTGGAGGCTAAACAACAGGGTCTGAAAATGGTGCGTCAGATATGCCATCAATCGATTTGAAGTAGCTGGTTTATCACGACGAATATTACTGTTACTCACAACTTATCTCTCGGACGATGAAAAATATTCAGACTTCTGGAAACTTTCATCGAGCCCGTTCTCGATTAGCCTACCACGGTTTAAGGTGAGTGCAGGCTTTTGTAATTCGTCTATTAAGTTTAGGTCGTGACTGGCAACTAGTACCGATACACCGACCTGATGAAAGTCGACGAATATCTGCATAATCTCTCGTGATAATACCGGGTCGAGATTACCCGTCGGTTCGTCGGCGAGTAATAACATCGGCTTATGGACTACCGCACGCGCAATACCGACGCGCTGCTGTTCACCGCCTGAGAGTGTAATCGGCATTGATTTTTCCTTGTGTAACAAGCCGACCTTATCGAGCGCCGCGCGAGTGCGCTTGGCAATTTCCTGTGGTCGGTAACCCTGGATGATTAGGGGCATGGCCACATTGTCAAATACAGGTCGATCGAATAGCAATTGGTGATCCTGGAAGATGATGCCGATATTTCGGCGGACATAGGGTACGCGGTGTTTAGGAATAGTGTTCAGGTTAATTCGATTAAGCAAAGCCTGCCCACGGGTGGGTTTTTCGATTAGCGAAATAATCTTCAATAAGGTACTTTTCCCTGCACCCGAATGACCGGTGAGAAAAGCCATTTCTCCGGCACCGAGTTGCATGGATACGTTATTGAGAGCTTCGAAACCGCCTGGGTATCGCTTGGTAACATTATGAAACTCAATCATAGACAGGACTCAGGTATCAGCATCGGCGAGTAGTGCCTCGACAAATTCGTGACTATCAAAAGGTCTAAGGTCTTCTGCGGCCTCACCGACTCCGATATAACGAATCGGCAGGTTCAACTGTTCGGCGACGCTGAATATCATACCGCCTTTGGCGGTACCGTCTAGCTTGGTTAGAATGAGGCCGGTTATCCCAATCGAGTCTCTGAAATGACTCGCCTGGGTCAATGCATTCTGTCCGGTTATCGCATCGAGTACGAGTATAGTTTCGTGCGGCGCCTGGTTGTCGAGCTTACTCATCACGCGCTTAATTTTTTCAAGTTCTTCCATCAGGTTACTCTGCGTGTGCAGGCGCCCGGCGGTATCAGCGATGAGAATGTCTATATTTCGCGACTGTGCGGATTGCAGGGCGTCGAAAATTACCGAAGCAGAATCAGCTCCCTGTGCCTGTTTGATGACCGGGATATCGAGCCGTTCGCCCCAGGTTTGTAATTGCTCCACTGCCGCCGCACGGAAGGTATCACCGGCTGCTAGCATGACGCGATGCCCCTGATTTTTAAATTGCTGAGCGAGTTTCCCGACGGTTGTCGTCTTACCCGCACCGTTGACGCCGACCATCAGAATTACATAAGGCTTTTTTGTGGTTTCGGGAATGAGCGGAATTTCACAGGGTTTGAGAATGCCTTCCATGGTTTGTTTTAAGGCCGCGAGCAGGGTCTCGTCATCTTTAAGATGACTACGGCTAAGCCGGTCGGTGAGTTGCGAGGTAATTTTCTGGGTAGCCTGAATACCGACATCGGCCATGAGTAACTGGTCTTCGAGTTGCTCCAGTAAATCGTCGTCGATTTGTTTTTTGCCGAGTAACAGATCGGCGAGACCCGAGGAAAGATTTTCTCGCGTTTTGCTTAAGCGCTGGCGCAAAGAGGCAAATAGCCCTTTGGGATTCTGCTCGGAGTCGTCTTTTTCAGGGCTCGATTTAAAACCGAACATTATTTCTCTCATGGTCATTATTTCAGGCACAATATGCTACCAGAAAGCACCTTCATCCGTGCAAACTCATTCCCGAATATGCGACATTTTTAAAGTGAATAAAATTAAGCCAACACAGGTTCGCATCATCGCAGGGCAATGGCGTGGCCGAAGAATCCCAGTGCCTGACGCAGAGGGCTTGCGCCCAACGCCCGATAGAATTCGCGAAACCCTGTTTAACTGGTTGGCCGATGAATGCCGAGGCGCTACAGTACTCGACTGTTTTTCGGGAAGTGGCGTGCTGGGGTTTGAAGCTTGTTCGCGGGGTGCTAAATCGGTCACTATAATCGAGAAAAATGGGTTCGCCTGGAAAAACCTGCAGACTCAGGTGCAACTCCTTGAGTCGGATAATATCGAATTGCTATGCGGGGATGTGCTGGATTTGGTCCCACAGTTATCACGAAGCTACAGTCTGGTATTTATCGACCCACCTTATGCATTGCCAGAATTACGCACACTGGTCCTCGATTCGTTGCTGACGTATGGAAAATTGACCGATGGCGCACGCATCTACCTGGAATGGCCACAGGGGGAGTCGTTCGAATTACCATCTTCGGATTTTCACTGGTTAAAACAGAAAAAGGCTGGCTCAGTCCATTATGCTATAGCCGAATGGCGCTTAAGCCGTTAAAATCTTGCGTAAATTAGTCAATCGCAATCCTCAGAGAATTCATTTATGACCCGCACTGCCATTTACCCAGGCACCTATGATCCGGTAACGCGAGGGCATATCGATATCTGTGAAAGAGGCCTGAAGATGTTCGATCATATCGTCATCGGTGTTGCCGACAGTTTGGCTAAACAGCCTTTTTTCGATATCGACGAACGTATGGATATGCTGGAGATCGTGTTTGCTGATAATGACCGCGTCTCGGTACGTAGATTCTCCGGCTTATTAATCGATTTCGCGCGTGAATGTAATGCCGAAGTAATTATCCGCGGATTACGCGCGATATCAGACTTTGAATACGAAGTGCAACTTGCCGGTATGAATCGATCGTTGGCGAATGAAATCGAAACCGTGTTCCTCACAGCCGCGCAGGAATATGCTTTCGTATCCTCTAGTCTGGTGCGAGAAATTGCGCGTTTAAATGGCGATGTGTCCAAGTTTTTACACCCGGTTATTCTGCAACGCTTAACCGATAAATTGAATAAAAGTCGCTAATCCCTTAGTCATAGGCCATCAGCCATAAGTGGATGAAACGCAAAGGAGTAATAAAATGGCATTAATGATCACAGATGAATGTATCAATTGTGATGTCTGCGAACCCGAGTGCCCGAACGATGCTATTTATCCAGGTGAAGAAATATACGAAATTAATCCGGATCTATGTACCGAGTGCGTCGGACATTTTGAAACTTCTCAATGTGTCGAGGTTTGTCCGGTTGACTGTATTCCGCTGGATCCAGCTCACCCAGAAACACAGGATGGATTGTTGCTGAAATACCAGGCCCTCACGGGTAACGGATAGATAGGTGAAAAGATGATGACGAATAAATTCAAGCCTCAGTTTGCTGGGGCTTTTTTGTGTTTACTTTCTTTCGGTCAGGTGGCTTATTCTGCTGAATTTGCCATCGCATCGGCCCATCCATTGGCGACCAAAGCGGGAATCGAAATCTTGCAGCAGGGCGGAAATGCCTTCGATGCCGCGATTGCGGTGACCAGCGTTCTGGCGGTAGTAGAGCCCTATTCGTCGGGTATTGGCGGCGGTGGCTTTTATCTATTGCATCAGAATAAACAAAACCGACAGATCATGCTCGATGCCCGCGAGCGAGCGCCGCTGAAAGCCACGCACGATATGTATCTCGATGCCGAGGGTAAGGTCGACCACGACTTATCGATGAATGGCGCGACTTCGGCGGGTATTCCCGGCATCCCGGCGGCGCTCGATCATTTGCAGAAAAAATACGGTGTATTACCATTACAGAAGTCGCTTGCCAACGCCATTAAATACGCCGAGGACGGTTTCGAGGTCGATCGGGTTTATCATCGACTAGCAAAGTTTCGGCTCGAAGTATTGCGTCGCTATGAATCGAGTCGCGAAATCCTGCTACGCGATGGCGAGATTCCTGAGCAAGGTAGTTTGATCAAACAGCCTGACCTCGCGCAGACATTACGCTTGTTAGTGGAGCAAGGGCGTGATGGTTTTTATCACGGTAAAGTAGCGCAAAAGCTGGTCGACAGTGTCCAGGCGCATGGCGGCATCTGGTCGATGCAGGACTTGAATCAATACAAGCTAGTGGAGCGCGAACCGATTCGATTTAAATATGCTGGCGCCGATTTTATTACCGCAACTTTGCCGTCTTCGGGGGGTATCGTGCTCGCCAGTATATTCAATATGCTCGCCGAAATGGATTATCAATCTGCCAGTGAGGAACAGAAAATTCACCGCCTGGTAGAAGCCATGCGTCGGGCCTACCGCGACCGTGCCGAGCATCTCGGTGATATCGATTATATCGACATTCCTGAAGAGATTTTAACCAGCGAAAAATATGCCAGGCAACTGCTGGAGAATTTCTCTGCTGACAGGGCGACTCCCAGTTCGACGCTCGGTAATATCGGTGATGATGCGGCAGGCACCGATACCACGCATTTCTCTATTATCGACGCCGAAGGCAACATGGTATCAGCCACGCTGTCGGTGAATTATCCGTTTGGTTCGGGCCTGATAGCCGACGGCACGGGTGTTTTACTCAACGACGAAATGGACGATTTTTCTGCCAGTCCCGGCGTGCCCAATGCCTATGGGTTGCTCGGCAGCGATGCCAATGCGATACAACCAGGTAAGCGAATGCTCTCCAGTATGACACCGGCTTTCGTCTATACGCCAACCAGGCGATTGATTTCAGGCACACCAGGTGGTAGTCGAATTATCACCATGCAATTGCTCGGCATGCTTGAGTTTCTGCGCGGTGGTAGTGCGGAAGATATTGTCTCGCTGCCGCGTTTCCATCATCAGTATTTCCCGGATAATATTTACCACGAAGACAACAGCTTCGATGAATCGACTCAGAACGCCTTAAAAGCACTCGGTCATGAACTCAAGCAGTCGTCATACCGATACGGCAATATGCAGGCTATCGTGATCGATAATAAAAAGGGCAAAATGGAAGCTGCTTCGGACCCGCGGGGGATTGGCTCGGCGGTTGTTGACAGTCCTTGATGATCGAGCCACTAGCTGGCTAAGAGCTCTTTAATCCTTTGTTGCAATACTGGGATCATCTCAATCTCAAACCAGGGATTTTGCTTTAGCCAGCGATTATTGCGCGGGCTAGGATGAGGCAGAGGTACCACCTCGGGCCAGTATTTCTGCCATGCTTTGACCAGTTCGGTGAGGCTGCCCTTGAATTCTGGAAAGTGATAAGACTGGGCGTACTGCCCAAGCACCAGTGTCATTTGTAATTTGTTCATTGTATCGAGTAGGGGCTGTCTCCAGGTAGGCGCGCACTCTGGCCGTGGCGGTAGGTCGCCCGATTTTCCAGTACCTGGAAAACAGAAACCCATTGGTAGAACGGCGATTTGATCGGCGTCGTAAAATGTCCTGGCGTCGATTCCCATCCACTCACGTAGACGCTTACCACTGGCGTCGTCGAAGGGTATTCCCGATGCATGTACCTTGCTGCCCGGTGCCTGACCTGCGATCAATAAAAGCGATTTCGAACTAAGCTGTAAAACCGGGCGAGGGCCAAGCGGCAAATGCTCTTCACAAATTCGACAGGATCGAACCTGTTGGAGTAATGAATTTAAATTAATCGCAATGCTCCTTTAATACGACCGCAGATAGAGGCCTTTCATGATAAACCAGATTACTTTATCGAGATAGCGTATTAGAAAGGGTATCTCAGGGCTTAGACTCCTCATAACCCTCAGTTACACCAAAGATAATTTCCAGCGGGCTAATGACAGCCGAACCACCCCGACCGATTACATGCGTGTAAATTCCTGCCTGGTGAAGAGTTTAAAGAGATGTGTCGCGACCGTTTTTTGCTCCTGCAAAAACGGCATACCATACGTCCTGTATATAAATGAATGGCGTAGTGCTGTACTCGCATTAAATGACGAATTATTTCCAGGAAAGGTGATTTTTTCGGCTGCTACCTATAAATATTATTCTCATAAAGTTCTCACAAATAATCATACCTACTGAAATGCCAAAATACAACGGCAAAGATGGCAGTCTGCCGTCTATGCCCCTGTGATATCAGTTTTGAGACGTCGCGCATGATCGATTAACGTGATAAGTTACTGGTATAGCGGGATATTTTTAAAACAAGAGAAATGGACTTTATGGGAAGAATTCACAAATCGATTGATCGGGAAAGATGGCAGATTGCCGTACAATTAGGCTATGGGTAATCTCTAGATATGGGCTTCATAGAAATATTGCTAGACTTAGCCTATTTGGGCTCTAGCATCTGGTTGTTGGTATTGATCTTTCAAGTTGAAGGCGTGGTTTTAGGAATTGTCTGTTTATTTTTATTCCCACTTACTTACATATTTGCTGTTTTTAATTTGAATATTTTCTCAACACCTTTAATGATAAATTGCTTTAGCGCAATTGGTATTGCAGTTGTTTATTTTACATCTACTGGAATGCCTTCAAGTGTCGGGTAATGCAGCACATTGTTCATTTGCTGGGATAAAGAATTAATGGAATTTACTCATAACAAAACAATGTTACTGAAAGTCAACCGCTGGGCCAAAACCCGCCCAACAGTCGCCTTCAGCAAATTGTGGCGTTAGCGAATGTCTCAGATGGGTCGATAGTACGCATTCGGGTAATTGGCTTGTAGGTCTCTGATCGGCACATACCTGCCATTGCTATAGGGATCATTTCTTTAGAATATGATGAGAACAAAGAGCGGCATATCACGATATTCGTGCACGCAACATATGTCAGTATTCGTGCCAGCCACATGCTTAGCTGTTAGACATTAAAGGAGAAAATTTATGGTAAATGATGAATCATTATATCTAGAAGCCACAAAAGAATTTGAAAGTGATGATCGTAACTCAGCTTTATGGGCTAAATGTATGTCAATTTGTGAAGGTGATGAACAAAAAGCAAAGTACAAATACATAAACGAGCGAGTTAAAACGATAACGCTAAATAACAAAAAAGCCGCCCATCAAGGAGCAGAGCATATCAGAGAAGGTAAAAGCTTCATCTATAATCTGTCTAGCGGAAACTATAGTCTTGCGCAAACATATTGGCTTTATGGTGTTGCAGGAGGGTTTGTTTTAGGAATTCCATTCAATTTTATAACTTCTATAGGTTAGTTTTTCACTTATTTATTCAGTTTCGTAATTTATCAAATAGCTGTCTTGTTTGGTGTTTGGCGTTCTTCTGATACATACAGCGGCCCAAAGATATGGGCAATACTGGCAAAACTTGCCGCAATATTAGGCTGGTTAATGTTATTCATCACATGGTTTATTTTGGTGAATTCAAGTTCCAAGTGCACCACCTGAAACTGGGTTAAAGACTTCGAAAGATGTCCGGTAGTTAAGGCACTTTCTGGGTCTATGATTTAATATTTCCACTGCTTTTTCAAGTGCACTGTCAGTGAGTTTTAGAAAG
>JAUVCH010000047.1 GCA_030595795.1 Gammaproteobacteria bacterium | reverse complement strand
TGCAGAATAAGACCGTCGTAGTCCATCAGGAGCTGTCATTGCTTGCCGATTCTGACGGCGTTGTGCTGGGCACCGTACAGGATATCAGCGAACGCCGAGAGTCTGAACTGCGGATTCGTCAGTTAGCTTATACTGATGAGTTAACTGGGTTATCGAGTCGTGCTTATTTCTACAAACATTTGGAAGACGTTATTAAGTCGGCCTATCGTCGCGAAGAACGGTTTGCACTGTTGTTTCTTGATCTCGATGGATTCAAAGATGTAAACGATAGCCTCGGGCATGATGTGGGCGACATGCTGCTGAAAAAAATAGCGCAACGCCTGGAAGGGGCGATAAGAGAAGTGGATTTTGTGGCGCGTTTGAGCGGTGATGAATTTTGTATTCTGATCGATAATATATCCGATCTATACGATGCTGCCGACGTCGCCAACCGCTGTCTCGAAGCCATGAATAAACCCATCGATCTGGGTAAACTTGAGTTGCGACCGCGATGTAGTATCGGTATCGCTAACTATCCCGAAGATGGTCGTGACTCCAAGTCACTTCTAAAAGCGGCTGACAGTGCAATGTATGCCGCCAAGGAAGCCGGTAAGCATCGATACGTTTACTACCAACCAGAATTCACTGCTGAAGCTGAACATCGATTACAAACGGAGCAGGATTTACGGGTAGCCGTTGAAAATCAGGAAATGGAACTCTATTACCAGCCTCAAATAGATGTTAAAACTGGCCAGATGAGTGGAGTCGAAGCGCTTATTCGCTGGAACCATCCAACCCGTGGTATTGTATCGCCGCTTGAGTTCATTGAAATTGCAGAACGCATCGGCATTATCAAAACCCTTGGCCAATGGGTACTGAAGTCAGCCTGCGACCAGGGAGTGGCGTGGCAGTCGATGGGTCTCCCATCATTTCAGATCGCTGTTAACATTTCGCCGATCCATTTTAACGACCCTTCTATCGTTGCCTCGGTCGATTCGATACTGCGAGAATCAGGTTTTCCACGGGAATTGATCGAGCTTGAAGTGACCGAAAGCGTTATCCAGATTACTGGCGAGAACCTTGAAATTTTTGATCAATTGAAAAAAATGGGTATAAAAATTGCGATAGATGATTTTGGAACGGGTTATTCTTCGCTGGCGTCGCTCAAGCAGTTACCAGTCGATTGTCTGAAAATAGACAGGTTGTTTATTATTGATATGCTGCAAGATTCCAATTCAGCTATATTGCTGGGCACGATTATCAGTGCGGCACATGCGCTTGGGCATTCAGTAGTGGCAGAGGGTGTTGAAGAAGAAGAGCAGGTTAAAGTTCTCAGTGGTATAGGTTGTAATACCATACAGGGCTATTATTTTAGTCGGCCTGTTCCCGCAGCTGAGATTCCTAAATTAGCAAAATTAAATTTTTTAACTGGCAAGAATACGACGTTACAAATTGGTTCTTGCGCGCAATAATTTCCATAATAATCTGATACCAGGGAGGAAGTGACAAGAAAAATGACAGATCAATACGAATCGTCAATCTTAGATAAGATATGCACGAATCACCTGCCGACTTTGCCGCCGGGTGCCCCGGGGCTTTTAAAAGCATTATCGAATGAAGAGGCCGATTTTGACAAACTCGTCGAGATTATAGGTCGCTTCCCCAACATCATTGCGCGGCTGTTAGCGCTGGCAAATTCAGCCTGGTCTTCACCCGCTTCGAGCATTACCTCTCTGGAAGATGCCTGTTCTCGATTAGGCTTTTCCATTGTTAAAAGCACGAGCATAGCACTCACGGTAGCGACACCTTTTAACCCAAACAAATGCCCGTCTTTTGACCCGCTGAACTACTGGACTAATGCGTTTATGAGCGCTGAGGTGGCGGCTTCTCTGGTGTCGGCATCACCGTCAATTCGTGAGCTTCAACCATCGAGTGCGCGCACGGCCGGAATATTGCATAACCTGGGCTTGCTATGGTTGGCTGACCAACTTCCCGATGAGATGGGAGAGGCCATCGAAATGGTCAAACAGGATAGCGAACAAACGCTACGAGGAGCTCTGCTTGAAACTATCGGGGTTGATTATGCGCAAGCGAGCGGGCGTCTAGCGCAGAATTGGGAATTGCCAGAATCGATGGTGGACGCCATGGGGAAATACCCCGAAATACACTACCAGGGGGCGCACCGAGAAGTTGTGCAGTGTGTTGGCCTGGCGGCCGAACTGGTTTCTGCAGCCTGGTCTGGTGAGCCCTGCCCACCGCAAGATTTACGGGTAGCCAGTCTGGGCTTGAAAGAAGCCGATATGAATCTGCTATTTGATCAACAAGTCGCAAAACTACCAAAAATCACCGATCTCGCCAGGACGTTGTTTTCTGAATAAAATTGATGACTATCTCGTAGTCAATATTCGAAGTTCGGTGAATAAATCTAGCATCTCGGAATTATCAATAAACGATATATTATAGGGGTGCTCACTAACCAGTTTTCGGTAAGGCTTTGTTGCAGGTAAAGTATTGATGCTTTCTGCAATTTTACCCCAGAGTATCAGCGTGATTTGATGATCGAGCGACGCGGCCAGTAAGGCTAACAGACTTTGTAAAAAGCCTTTCCAGAATAAGGCCTCTTTTGCCGGTTTGCGTTGCGGGTGTAAAACAGGGGTTGCATTTAGCATCAAAAAACCACGTTGATGCAGGTTATCAAATAACTTGGGCATAGTTTGTATCAGTTTCTTTTTATCAACTTCGGCTATGCTCGCCTGCGATATCTTACCGTCCTCGTTACGCTGCAGATGACCTTCAGCAAGCAATGCCGTTTTGAGAATATTGCGCATCGATGTCGCGCGATTTACCGATTTACTCAGCCCGCTTTCGGACCACAGATCGCTAACTGCCGCATCGTAAAAAGCGATGCCGTTGGCAGAATCTTTGCGCGGATAGGGCGATTCGCCGATTAAAAGGTACCGGGTGTTTTGCAAGTCACGACGGAAAGCGCTGAACAGGTTATCAATCCCCGGTAGCCAGTTCGAATCGTCGATTAATTGCTGGCGATAATCAGGGCCCACATTCAATAGTGCTTCGCCTAGCAGAGCTTGCCACTCGGGATGAACTTTTGATTTCGAAATCAGTGTCTGGATACTATCCATTCATCAGGGCATCGAGCCGAATGCGACCGATTTTTCCGATTTCTTTTATACTGGTGATAAATTCTATTTCATCGTCATTTTGCATACGACTCCGCATTGCGGAAATAATCTGGTGTTTGTTTAATCCGCTGACGGCGATGACAAACGGGAAACTAAATTTATCCAGGTAGTCTTTGTTTAATTCGCGTATCTGTTTTAGCTCCTCGGCGGTGCAATGATTCAGCCCAGCACGCGACTGCTCTTTTTGCGAATCGGCCGTGAGTGTACCTTCGTCGGCTTCCTTCCCCGCGAGTTCGGGATGGTTGCGTATCAGAGTGAGGCGGTCATCAATGCCAGATGCCTGCACAATATCGAACATGACATGTTGCAAGCTATGCATTGAGTCGAAAGGTCTCTGTTCGTATGCCTGTTCGGCCACCCAGGGTGAGTGTTCATAAATACTACCCAGTAGCTCGATAAAAGCCTGTTTTGATAGCTTGTTTAATGCTGTGAATTTGTTTTTATCGGTCATAGTCTTAATCGTTGGGTGGATTCGGTCATCATGCAGAAAACTTAAGGTGCTGGAGATAAAAGTCTACCCGACTAACTACCGGGGCGCTATATTTTGAATTGTCTAATACCTTGTCTTATCGAATCATAGAGAGTACGATTTACCGTACTTTATAGAGTCTAATTATGAGTGTCTTAACAGCCAATGAATTAAAAACCCGTGGGGTTTCTGCAGTGGAAGACGGTTTGCAGCAGAGTGAAGAACTGATGATTTCCGTGCGTGGGAAAAACCGTTATGTGGTGATGGATATCGAAAAATATAACCGTTTACGCGAACTGGAACTGATTGCCGCCGTGGCCGAGGCCAGGGGGGATTATGCCGCAGGCCGTTTTACCACGGAAACAGTGGCCGAACATTTGCAAAAACTGACTGATTGAGATAATGACGGGAAATGAATTATCGGCTTATCTATACCGACAGTTATGTCCGTCGCGCTAAAAAGTTTTTAAAAAAGCACCCACATATAATGGGGCAATATCTAAAAGTACTGGAGTTGCTGGAGCTTAATCCACAACACCCTTCATTGCGCTTACACAAGTTACAGGGTCGGCTTAAGGGGCTGTCGTCTGTATCCATTAATATGAGTTACCGTATCGTGTTGGAGTTAATCATCCAGGATAACGATATTATTCTTGTCGATATTGGTAACCACGATCATGTGTATTAACCGGGTGATACTCGACCCAGTGCCGAGCAATATCAATACGTCTACAAACCCAGACCTGATCATGTTTTTCAATATGGTCGAGGAATCTCTGTAAGGCTGCAAATCGACCAGGCCGACCGACGATTCGGCAATGTAGGCCGATCGACATCATTTTTGGTGCGTTTGCACCTTCTGCGTAAAGCACATCGAAACTGTCTCGCAGGTACTGAAAAAACTGCTCACCACTATTAAAGCCTTGCGCGGTGGCGAAGCGCATATCGTTAGTGTCCAGCGTATAGGGCACCACCAGATGCGATTTTTTTTCGCCAGTGCTGTTGGTTACCGGGGTCCAGAAAGGCAGGTCATCGCCATAGTAATCCGAGTCGTAAAGCAAGCTACCCTGATCAACCACCAGTTTCCGCGTATTCGGGCTGTCGCGCCCGGTGTACCAGCCCAATGGCGTTTCTCCGCTAACCTGTTCGATGATGGCCAGTGCCTGTTGCATATGATCGCGTTCGGTCGCTTCGTCCATATTCTGATAATGAATCCAGCGCAATCCATGACAGGCTATTTCGTGCCCATAATCAACAAAGGCTTTTGCCAGTTCCGGGTGACGCTGTAGGGCCATGGCGACAGCAAATATGGTGAGCGGAAATCCGCGTCGCTCAAATTCGCGTAAAACCCGCCAGACACCGGCACGTGAGCCGTATTCGTAAATCGACTCCATGCTCATGTGCCGGTCTGGGTAACTCGGCGCTCCAATTATTTCGGAGAGAAATTGTTCCGATCCGCTGTCACCATGTAATACGTTATTTTCACCACCTTCTTCGTAATTTAGAACAAACTGGACCGCAATACGGGCTTTGTCGGGCCAGTCGGCATGGGGTGGATTGGCGCCGTATCCAATTAAATCTCTGGGGTAGTTGGTGGGATTATTCATGTAATTAATTCGACAATAATAAGGCAGCCAGATCGGATTGATGTTCTTCAGTTTTATCGCTGATTTGATTTTCGATGTGCAGTAAATGCTCGTTCATAATCAAACTCGCTTTATTAAAGTCACCTGCGGCTATAGCATCGACGATTCCCTCGTGTTCATGATTTCTACAGGCATTTTCGCTGTCCGAGCCCAAGTGGGAAAGAATCACCAATGGTGTTCGTCGGATAATGTCGTTGAGAAACTCTTCGAGAACACTGTTCCCCGCCAATTTTGCGAGTTGGCGATGGAAATCCACCGATAAGGGTAGAGCCAGTTTATGATCACCTAGTTGATATGCCTTTTGTTCGTTTTCGAGCAATGTGCGCAACTGACCCATCAGTGCAGGGTCATTTCTGCGAACCAGTATTTCGATAATCGCGCTTTCTATGGCTCTTCTCGCGGCAAACAGGTCCCGGCCTTCTTCGACCGATGGGCTGGCTACGCTGGCACCACGGTTGGGTAACTGAACCACCAGGCGGGAATTGGCGAGGCGCGTAAGCACCTTACGGATGGTACCCCGCTTCACACCAAAAACCTCAGCCAGTTGCACCTCTTTTAACTTGGTGCCCGGCGGTAGTCGATGATCCAGCACAGCCTGCTCTATCTGCCGTAGCACATCGTCTTCGGTGCTAGATACTGGTGCTGTCGGTGCTCTGGTTTCGATGGTATCAATCCTCAATTGCTAGAGGAGGAGTGTAACATGAGTTAAATATTGTTAACAATAATATATCAAAAGTGTTGACAATTTAACGAATTGATGCGAGTTTTACGCTCCTGACGTTCTGGAGGGGGCATGGGCAGATTAACTACACACGTATTAGATACCGCGCATGGCTGCCCGGCAGCGTCGGTTAGCGTTGCGTTGTATCGTATCGACGCGCAACGTGAGTTGATCAAAAAAGATCAAACCAATAGCGATGGGAGACTAGATTCCCCTATGCTGGATACCGATGCATTTCAGCCAGGCGTTTACGAATTGGTATTTCAGGCGGGTGATTACTTTCGTTCAAATCATTCTGACCTGCCCGAGCCGGCTTTTGTCGACGAAGTCGTATTACGCTTTGGTATCGCTGATGCCGACGCCCATTATCATGTGCCATTACTAGTGTCACCGTGGAGTTACTCCACCTATCGGGGTAGCTAAACACGTGTCTTCGATCAGTTTCATACTCGACGGTGAAGTTATTCGCATCAATAACCCCGAGCCGACCCGCTCGGTACTGCAGTATCTGCGCGAAGATATAAACCGATGTGGCACTAAGGAAGGCTGTGCCGAGGGCGACTGCGGCGCCTGTACAGTAGTGATCTCCGAAGCGGTGGACAGCAAAATACGATACCGCGCGGTGAATGCCTGTATCCAGTTTTTACCCACGCTCGATGGCAAGGCATTGTTCACGGTTGAATCGCTAAAACAGGCAGACGGTAGCTTGCATCCGGTACAACAAAGTATGGTTGATTATCATGCTTCTCAATGTGGTTTCTGTACGCCCGGATTTGTGATGTCCCTGTTCGCCATGTATCAGAGCGAAAAGCCGGTTAATCGCGAAAATCTCGATGACGTGTTATCGGGCAATTTATGCCGCTGCACGGGTTATAAACCTATCATCGAAGCCGGGATGAATATGTATGATTATCCGGTGATGGGAAAAAATGAGCAGAAATTACTCGATCAGTTAAATGCATTAAAGTCTGATCAGGGTTTAAACATGATTTCGTCAGCAGGTAGTTACTACGCGCCAACCAGCCTTGATGAACTCGCCGAGCTGTATCAACATTATCCAGACGCAACTATCCTCGCCGGTGGCACCGATGTTGGCCTTTGGGTAACCAAGCAGTTGCGGGAGCTGGAAAAAGTCATTTATCTGGGGAATGTCAAAGAATTAAAAAATATCAATGAATCATCATCGGGCGTAGAAATCGGTGCTGCAGTTACTCTCGAAGACGCTTTCGAGGTTCTGTCTATCAGCTACCCAGAATTAGGCGAGTTCTTTCGCCGCTTTGCTTCTATGCCGGTTCGTAATGCCGGGACTCTCGTAGGCAATATTGCCAATGGATCACCAATCGGTGACTCGATGCCGGTTTTGATTGCGATAGCTGCCCGGGTGAGGTTGCGCCAGGGTGATGCGACGCGCGAAATGCGGCTGCAGGATTTATACCTTGATTACCAGAAAAACGCCATGCAGCCTGGTGAATTTATCGAGTCAGTGATGATTCCAGCGCGTGACTCGGCCCTGATATTAAGCAGTTATAAACTGGCCAAGCGTTTCGATCAGGATATCTCGGCGGTTTGTGCGGCCTTTGCTTTGCGGCTCGATGGTGGCAAGGTCACAGATATCAAAATAGTATTTGGTGGCATGGCGGCGATTCCGAAACGTGCCGAGCAAACCGAAGATTTTCTAACGGGCAAAAGCTGGGATGAAAAAAACATTCAACAGGGAATGGAATTGTTAAAGCTTGATTTTCAACCGATGTCAGATATGCGTTCCAGTGCTGCTTATCGCAGCCAGGCTTCGGCGAATTTATTGTATCGCTTTTATTTACAAACCAGTTCAGAAATATCGTTAAATGTATTCGAGGCTTGCGTCTGATGGCTTTGATATCTGGCAAACCAGGCTGGTCAACTCCGCACGAGTCGGCGCATTTGCACGTCGCTGGTGAAGCCCCATATGTCGATGATATCGCCGAGCTAGCGGGCACACTTTACGCCGCCCCGGGTACCAGTCAACGTGCTCACGCTCGAATCAAGACAATCGACCTGGATGCAGTTAAAGCTGTCGCCGGTGTTGTCGCTGTGTTGACTGCCGAAGATATCCCTGGTCACAACGACTGTGGCCCGATTATCAAAGACGATCCAATTTTGGCCGATGGGCTGGTGCAGTATTTTGGCCAACCTATTTTTGTAGTGATCGCCACGTCGCAAACTGCCGCACGGAAAGCCGCAAAAAAAGCGAAGGTTGAATACGAAGACTTACCCGCCACGCTCGATGTTCGAGAAGCGAAGCAGGCGGAATCCTGGGTGTTGCCGCCAGCGCGGCTACGCCAGGGCGATGCTCAGACGGCTATGGCCGGTGCAGAGAATCGGCTTAGCGGCGAAATATCAGTCGGCGGCCAGGAACAGTTTTACCTCGAAGGTCAGATTTCTTACGCCTCACCCGCAGAGGGTGGCGGTATACACCTGTGGTGTTCGACTCAACACCCGACCGAAATGCAGCAGGTTGTCGCGCATGCGCTTAACCTCGATTTCAATCAGGTGTTGGTAGAAATGCGTCGCATGGGTGGTGGCTTCGGCGGCAAGGAATCGCAGTCAGCGATCTTCGCCTGTATTGCTTCGATTGCCGCGAAACAGTTGAACCGTCCGGTCAAAATGCGCCTCGACCGGGATGACGACATGATGATTACCGGTAAACGCCATGGCTTTGAATACGATTACGAAATTGGCTTCGATAACGAGGGACTGATACAGGCGGTCGATATCGATATGGCGGCGCAGGCTGGGTTTTCCGCAGACCTGACAGGGCCGGTGGTAGCACGAGCGGTTTGCCATCTGGACAATGCGTATTATCTCAACGACGTTAGCATCAATGCTTTTAGTTGCAAAACCAATTCGCAATCCAATACGGCATTTCGGGGCTTTGGCGGCCCGCAGGGCGCGATTGCGATGGAGTATATGATCGATAATATCGCGCGCAAGCTAGGTAAGGACGCGCTCGAAGTTCGTAAGCTTAATTACTACGGCACTAATACCCGAAACGTAACGCCTTATGGACAGATCGTAGAAGACAACGTCATACCAGAGCTTTCGGCTCAGTTAGAACAAAGTAGTGACTATGCCGAGCGTCGAAAAGCGATTCGAAGTTTTAATGAGAATAGCCCGATATTGCGTAAAGGTCTGGCACTCACTCCGTTAAAGTTTGGTATTTCTTTTAACGTTGTGCATTTTAATCAGGCGGGTGCGTTGGTTCATATTTATACCGATGGTTCGGTGTTGGTGAATCACGGTGGCACCGAAATGGGTCAGGGTTTGCATACTAAAGTCGCGCAAGTCGTGGCTCGCGAACTCGGTATTAGTATGAGCAGGATCCGTGCGACTGCAACTGACACTAGCAAGGTGGCGAATACCTCGGCGACTGCGGCCTCCACTGGTACGGATTTAAATGGCAAGGCCGCGCAGGATGCTGCACGTCAAATCCGTGATAGGTTAACTGTTTTTGCCGGTGAATACTTTGGTGCGGATGGCGTTGAGTTTGCGAATGATACGGTATCCTGTGCCGGGAAAAGTATGCCGTTCAACGAATTTATCGTTCTGGCTTACCAGTCGCGCATACAGCTCTGGTCCGATGGTTTTTATAAAACACCGGGCCTGCACTGGGATGGTGTCAAAATGCAGGGCAGCCCGTTTTATTACTTCGCTTACGGTGCAGCGGTATCCGAAGTCATCGTCGATACCTTAACAGGTGAGTGGAAATTGTTACGAGCAGATATTTTGCACGACGCCGGCAACTCGATAAATCCGGCCATCGACATCGGTCAGGTCGAAGGTGCCTATATTCAGGGCATGGGCTGGCTCACCAGCGAAGAGCTGGTCTGGGATACGAATGGTCGATTAACCACGCATGCGCCATCGACCTACAAAATTCCCACGATTACCGATTGCCCGGCTGAATTTCATACTGAACTATTCGATAACCCGAACGTAAAAGATACTGTAATGCGCTCCAAGGCCGTTGGCGAACCACCACTACTATTGCCCTTTTCGGTATTTTTTGCGATTCGAGACGCGATTTCTAGCGTCGATGACCATCAGCAAAATCCGCCATTGCGAGCTCCGGCAACCCCCGAAGCAATTCTCGATGCGATAACCGCATTGCGGGAGGGTCGCGATGCATAACTGGCTGGCAAAATTGGCTGAATTGAACCAGCAGGGTATTCCCTGTGTCATGGTGACTGTTGCCTCGATCGTCGGTTCTACGCCGCGCGAAGTTGGTGCCAGGATAATCATCACTGCCGATGATTTATTCGGTACGATAGGCGGTGGCAATCTGGAATTTCAGACCTGTAAAATTGCGCGAGACCAGCTCGAAAAGCCTGAATCTCAACATTTAAAGCGGTTTCCATTGGGTGCCGGTTTGGGGCAGTGTTGTGGTGGCCTGGTGAATTTATTGTTTGAACCGGTTGTCGGGGTCTGCGACTGGATCAGAGTTGCGCTTGATTACGAAAGGTTAAACAAGGAATGGGTTAGAGAGGTTCCAATTCACCAGGGCCTTGTTCGCGTTCGTGCCTACGATGACGATGAAAGCGGATTGATAGATGGTATTTTTGTCGAGGTGAATCGCTCCGATGATATCGATTTGACCCTGTTTGGTGCAGGGCATGTGGGTCGGGCGATAGTAAAAGCAATGGCAGACCTGCCGGTCCGTATTCGTTGGGTAGATAGCCGCGAAAATGAATTTCCGATTGAAGTTCCCAGTAATGTTGAAGTGATTTGTACGCATACGCCAGAAGCGGAAGTCGATGCGGCCAGCACGAATGCCTATTTCCTGGTGATGACGCACCAGCACAGCCTTGATCAACTGCTCTGTGAGACTATTTTAAAACGCGACAATTTTGTCTACTTCGGGTTGATCGGTTCCAGTTCAAAACGACGCATGTTCGAAACCCGGATGCAACGTCGCGGCATGGATGCCGAGAAATTCGAGCGTATGAACTGTCCTATTGGTATCTCAGGGATTCAAAATAAACAACCGGCTATGATTGCGATTTCAGTTGCCGCGCAAATAATGCAGCGTTACGATCAACAGCTTATAATACCAGAAGAATTAAACCTGTCATCGACGGGCGAGGGGAAACTATGACATCAACAGACGACATCAGGCTCGAGCTTACCGGTATCACCAAGATATATCCGTCGGTGATCGCCAATGAAGACGTTAACCTGAAGGTACGGCGTGGTGAAATCCACGCGGTGCTGGGTGAAAACGGCGCGGGTAAAAGTACCCTGATGAAGATGATTTATGGCGTGGCAAATCCCGACGCCGGTGAAATGAAATGGCAAGGCGAGCTAATCCATGTAGAAAACCCCGCACATGCGCGAAGCCTTGGCATCGGTATGGTATTTCAGCACTTTTCATTGTTTGAAACGCTGACCGTAGTCGAGAATGTTGCCCTGGCCCTGCCTGGTAACCCAGATTTAAAGGATCTCTCGATTCAAATTGCCGAGGTGTCGAATAAATACGGATTGCCAGTAGACCCGCAAAGACTAGTACACGCCTTATCAGTAGGCGAACGTCAACGCGTCGAAATTGTTCGCTGTCTTTTACAGAATCCTAAATTATTGATCATGGACGAGCCGACTTCGGTGTTAACCCCGCAGGCTGTTCGTAAATTATTCGGCACTCTGCGTCAACTCGCCGCCGAGGGTTGTAGCATTCTTTATATCAGTCACAAGTTAGATGAAATCCAGGAACTGTGCCATGTCGCAACTGTACTGCGTAACGGCAAAGTAACCGGTGAATGCATTCCCTCCGAGGAAACGCCCAAATCGATGGCGAGCATGATGATTGGCAAGGAACTTCCTGTGTGTCAACACGAAGCACCGAAGGAGCTCGGCGAAGTGCGACTTCGCTTGAATAAGTTGACTGTCGAGTCGGACGATCCGTTTGGCACCACATTACGCGATATTGATCTGGAGATTAATTCAGGGGAAATATTTGGCATCGCTGGTGTTTCCGGTAACGGCCAGCAGGAACTACTGTATGCGCTGTCCGGCGAAGAGCCGCTTAAACAAAATGAGTTAATCGTAATATGCGGTGAAGCAGCGGGACAGAGTATGCCCGATGCGCGGCGCGCCCTCGGCATGGGCTTCGTTCCCGAAGAGCGACTCGGTCGCGGCGCGGTACCGCGTATGTCACTCGCAGAAAACGCGTTGCTCACTGCACACGGCGGAGGCATGTTGAAAAACGGCATGATCCAGTTTAAGCAAATGAATGATTTTGCAAAAAACTGCATCGAAAAATTTAACGTCAAATGCGGTGGCGAAAACGCGCCAGCGAATTCGCTGTCTGGCGGAAACCTGCAGAAATTCATCATGGGTCGTGAAATTTTACAAACGCCAAAATTACTCGTTGCGGCACAACCCACCTGGGGCGTTGACGTGGGCGCGGCGGCATTTATTCGCCAGGAGTTAATCGACCTGCGCAATGAGGGGGCGGCAGTCCTGGTGATATCCGAGGAACTGGAAGAACTGTTTGAAATTTCAGATCGAATTGCAGTTATCGCCGAAGGCAGGCTGTCGCCGGCGAAAAAGCTTGCTGATACCAATATCGATGAGATCGGTGTGTGGATGAGTGGTATGTGGCCTGGGGCTGGAATTGCTGATGTAGAAGAGGCGCAGGCCAATGCTTAGACTCGAAAGACGTGCTGAAGCTTCGGCCGTAATGTCATATGCGTCGCCGCTGTTGGCGATCATATTAATGCTAATCGGCGGACTGATACTGTTTTCTGCGCTAGGTAAGGATCCGATTGAAGGTTTTCGAATCTTTTTTATCAGTCCGCTGAGCGATATTTATGGAGTGGCCGAATTATTTTTGAAAGCCACGCCGTTGATGCTGGTGGCGATTGGTCTGGCGGTAGGGTTTCGCGCCAATATCTGGAATATCGGCGCAGAAGGACAGTATATTATGGGCGGCGTTGCTGCCAGCGCCGTAGCTCTATATTTCTACGAATCCGAAGGCCCGCATATTTTGTTTCTAATGGTTGTTGCCGGTGGTATCGGAGGCATGCTGTGGGCGTCGGTTCCGGCCTTTTTAAAGACCCGGTTTAATACCAACGAAATTCTGGTTTCACTGATGCTGGTATACGTTGCCCAGTTGGCTGTTTCCTGGTTGGTGCACGGGCCGATGATGGATCCCGAGGGATTCAATTTTCCGCAGTCACGCATGTTTGAAGAGTCAGCCTTACTACCAATGTTAGTCGAGGGAACGCGTCTCAATGCGGCTTTCCTGTTTGCGCTTTCAGCCCTGGTCGTCGGCTATATTTTTATGTACCGCAGTTTTTTCGGCTTTCAGATGCAGGTCGCTGGATACGCAAAAGATGCGGCACGTTACGCCGGGTTTTCCGCCAAACGCATGATCTGGATCGGTCTTTTGAGCGGCGGTGGCATGGCAGGCATAGCCGGGATGTCGGAAGTCGCAGGACCGATGGGTCAACTCACCGAACATGTGTCAAACAACTATGGATTTGCCGGGATTATCGTCGCATTTGTCGCACGTCTGAATCCTGTAGGCATTTTCTTCGCCAGCCTGTTGATGGCGTTACTTTATCTCGGTGGCGAACAGGCCCAGCAATACATGAATCTTCCATCGTCGATATCCAACGTTTTTCAGGGCATGTTGTTATTGTTTCTGCTCGGTTCGGATGTATTCATTAACTACCGATTAAAATGGAAAAATAGCTAATGTCAATTCTCGAATCGATACTATTTGAGACGATTGTCGCTGGAACGCCATTGATCATTGTTGCGCTTGGGCAACTCATCGCAGAAAAAGCCGGGGTGCTGAATCTTGGCGCCGAGGGCATGATGGCAATGGGAGCAATTGCAGGGTTCGCGGTTACCTTCCACACCGGCAATCCATGGCTTGGCGTTTTAGCCGGTATGGTGGCGGGGGCTTTGATGTCATTTCTGTTTGCTTTTGTAGTCCTGACATTGATGGCGAACCAGGTTGCCAGTGGTCTGGCGCTGTCGATATTTGGTGTTGGGTTATCGGCATTCATCGGCAAACCTTATGAATCGGAAATTCTGGCAACAGTGCCGACCTGGCGTATTCCGCTGCTAGCCGACATTCCGATTATAGGTGGCCCAATTTTTAACCAACAACCCCTGATTTATCTGTCCTGGGCGATATTTGGCGGAATCGCCTGGTTTCTATATAAGAGCCGCCCTGGTCTGCTGCTGCGAGCAGTGGGCGAATCACCATCGTCGGCGCATTCGATTGGCTATCCCGTTATCCGTATTCGCTATATGGCGACACTGTTTGGCGGCGCTATGGCCGGTATTGGTGGATCGTTCCTGTCAGTGTTTTATACGCCACTGTGGGTTGAGGGTATGGTCGCAGGTCGAGGCTGGATCGCGATTGCGTTGGTGGTATTTGCTACCTGGCGTCCATTTCGCGTGATGGTAGGTGCCTATTTATTTGGCGGGGTGATGGTCGCGCAGTTATTTGTGCAGGGCTCTGGACTGGAAATTAACATTCCTTCACAATTTTTGTCGGCGCTGCCTTACCTGGCAACGATTATTGTACTGGTGATCATTTCTCGTGATCAAAATACCGTGCGCCTGAATGCCCCGGTTTCGTTGGGGCAGCCGTATCGTCCGGACGCGTAGAAGGACTTGCGAAGTAAATATTTAAATGAAGTTAGATTGAAATTAAAAATCCCAGGAGGATTACAAAAATGGTAATAAAAAACAAACTCGCTAAGACACTTGTGACAACAGCTCTGGTTGCTGTAGCAAGTTTATTTAGCGCTACATCGATGGCAGCCGAAAACGTCGGCTTTGTCTATGTGAGCCCAATCGGCGACGCAGGCTGGACTTATCAACACGATCTGGGCCGTTTACAGATGGAAAAGGCGACCGGTGTGACCACCAAATATGTCGAAAACGTACCCGAAGGTCCAGACGCCGAGCGTGTCATACGTGAGATGGCAAAGCGTGGCGACAAGGTCATATTCGCTACCAGTTTTGGTTATATGAATCCCATGTTAAAGGTTTCGAAACAGTTTCCAAATACTGCTTTCGTACACGCTACTGGTTATAAGATGGGCAAAAACATGGGTCTTTATAATGCACGTTTTTACGAAGGTCGTTATCTGACCGGCGTCATTGCGGGTGAAATGACCAAGTCCAATGTACTCGGATATGTGGCAGCGTTTCCTATTCCGGAGGTGTTACAGGGAATCAATGCCTTCATCCAGGGTGCTCGTAGCGTTAACCCGAAAGCTGAATTACGCGTGATCTGGGTTAACTCGTGGTTCGACCCAGGAAAGGAGCGCCAGGCCTCGTTGACATTGATGTCACAAGATGCCGACGTAATTACCCACCATACGGACTCAACCGCTGTCGTGCAGGCGGCTGAAGAAAAGGGCAAGTATGCTTTTGGTTACCATTCCGACATGTCGAAATATGGTTCGAAGGCGCATCTCACAGCCACCACCCATCATTGGGGTAACTATTACACTAAAGTAGTTAAGGCAGCTATGTCGGGTAACTGGAAACCAGAAAACATCTGGGGTGGGTATAAGGAAGGCATGATTGCTCTCGCACCTTTGAATCCGGCAATCCCTGCAGAACTGCAAAGTCGTATCGCCAGCATGGAGAAGCAAATAGCTGCCGGCACCTTGCATCCGTTTAAAGGCCCGGTAGTCGATCAGGACGGTAAAACCCGTGTTGCTGCTGGCCAGACCATGAGTGATGGTGACTTGAGCGGAATGGATTATTACGTGCAGGGTGTTGTCAGTAAGTTAGCGAAGTAAAAATGTACCGATAAGGTCATGAGACCTGGATCGCCTGGCAAACAGGCGATCCAGTCTTACGATTAAATATTCTTTAAACTCTTAGAATTTGAAATTAATTTAATGGAAGCTTATCTCCTCGATTGGGCGAACTTGCTGATCCGATGGTTACACCTGATTACCGGCGTGGCCTGGATCGGCGCCTCTTTTTATTTTGTCATGCTCGACAATTCGTTATCGAAACCGGCAAAGGATGAAGACAGTGCTCGTGGCGTATCGGGTGAGCTGTGGGCGGTGCATGGTGGTGGCGTATATCAGAGCCAGAAGTTCCTCGCCGGGCCGCAAGGCGAGCCGCTTTCCGAGCATTTGCACTGGTCAAAATGGGAGGCTTATTCCACCTGGCTGTCGGGTATGGGATTACTCGCCATTATTTACTGGTTTGGCGCCAATACCTACCTGATCGATCAGCAGGTACTGCCGTTAACATCGCTTGTCGCAATTGCCATTAGTATTGGATTTATCGTTGGTGGCTGGTTGGTCTATAACACTCTGTGCAGCGTGTTAAAGGGCAAGGATACTTTGCTAGCCGTGATAATCTTTATTTTTGTCATGCTTAGCGACTGGGTGCTTTTTCAATTATTCAGCGCGCGCGCTGCTTATTTGCACGTAGGGGCAATGATGGGCACGATCATGGTCGCTAACGTATTTTTTCATATTATTCCGGGCCAAAAAAGCATGGTCGCCGAGATCAGGGCTGGTCAAACCCCTGACCCTAAATACGGCGTCATCGGCAAACAACGCTCGGTACACAATACCTATTTTACCCTGCCGGTTTTATTCATCATGATCAGTAACCACTACCCGATGACTTATAGTCATGAGCAGGGCTGGCTGGCGCTGGGATTTATCATGATGGCCGGTGTATTGATTAGGCAGTATTTTGTTATGCGCCACCGGGGTAATGCCAACAAGGCGCTACCGGCAATTGGGGTAGTTTTATTGCTGGCAATGTTTGTATACCTGATGCCATCCACTCCCGATGTCGATCAGTCTACTAAAATTGGCGATTCACAAATTCAACAGGTGATTAGTGACCGCTGTGTTGCCTGTCATGCAGTTAAGCCAACCCAGGCGGGATTTGTCAGCCCGCCGCTTGGACTGGTGCTTGAGACCAGTGAGCAAATTAAACAAAACGCAGTGAAAATTTCGACCACGGTACAGACGCGATATATGCCACTCGGAAACCTGACGCAAATGACCGATGACGAGCGCGCTCTGATAGCGGGCTGGTACGCGCAGCAACAAACTAATTAAATTACCTATGAATTCAACATTGTCAGCCTGCGATTACGATACTGCGGTACGGGCAGATTTTTTACATTTTGTCGATGACCCTGATCGAAATGACCAGGCTTGTCAGTATTTAAAAGATGGCCTGTTATTGTTAAAACAGGGTCGAGTCGTTTCACTAGAAAAATATAATGGCGATTTAAAAGACTCCGCTTTGTTATACAATTATTCAGACAAATTAATCATGCCCGGATTTTTTGATACGCACACGCATTATCCACAAACCGATATTATTGCCAGCTACGGCGCTCAATTACTCGAGTGGCTGGAAAAATTCACCTTCCCGACAGAACGTCTGTTTTGCGATCGAGAGTTCGCCGACGGCGTGGCCGATTTTTTTTGCGATGAACTACTACGAAATGGCACCACCACCAGCGCCGTGTTTGCCACCATACATCCGGAATCGGTTGATGCCATCTTCAGCGCCGCGCAAAAACGCGACATGCGGCTGATTGCAGGCAAGGTAATGATGGATCGCAATGCCCCCGATTATCTGTGCGACACAGCCGAGTCGAGCTATGCACAAAGTGCCGAATTAATCGAGCGTTGGCATCAGAAAGGTCGCTCGCTGTATGCGGTAACACCAAGATTTGCGCCGACTTCGAGCGAGCAGCAATTAGAAGCAGCAGGACAGTTATTGAAGGACTATTCGGGCCTCTACCTGCAATCGCATGTGGCGGAAAATCATGCCGAAGTTGCCTGGGTTGCAAAATTATTTCCAGACCGCCGTAGTTATATCGATGTGTACGATCACTATGGCTTATTAACTGAGCGCGCGGTTTATGGGCATTGTATTCATCTGGATGAAACCGACCGTCAGCGCATGGCCGAAACCGGCGCTGCGATGGCGTTTTGTCCCACTTCGAATTTATTTCTCGGCAGCGGATTATTTAGTATTGCCGACGCACAGTCGCAAAATGTCAGGGTTGGCGTCGCGACCGATGTCGGCGGTGGCACCAGTTTTAGCATGTTGCAGACTTTGAATGAGGCTTACAAGGTCAGCCAGATGGCCGGTCAAACCCTGACTGCGATGAAGGCGTTTTACCTGGCGACACTGGGTGGCGCGAAATCGCTTTATCTGGATGACAAGCTGGGCAATTTCGCAGTCGGTAAGGAAGCCGATTTTGTCGTACTCGATTTGCAGGCAACGCCGATTATGAAACGACGCATGGCAAAGGCAGATTCGATTACTGACCAGTTATTTGCTTTGATGATGCTCGGCGATGACCGTGCAGTTTTTGCGACCCATATTATGGGCCAATGCCAGCATTCAAGGGGTAGCTGAGGGTGTCTATCGTAGCTATTCAAAATGCCGAACGACTGGTGACCATGGATGAAAGCCGTCGAGAAATTACGAATGGCACGGTATTAGTCGATGGTAGAAAAATTGTTTTTGTTGGCGATAACACCAGTGCTAATCAATGGATAAAAAATCAGTCTGTCGAAGTCGTAGATAGCATCGATGCCAGAGGTACGGTCGTATTACCGGGCCTGATTAATTGCCATCATCATCTTTATCAAACACTGACCCGTAGTGTCGGCACTGCACAGGGGTTGTCGCTATTCGACTGGTTGAAGACCTTATATCCGATCTGGGGGCGAATGGATGGAGAAGCGGTCTATGTCAGCGCCAAACTTGGGTTGGCTGAGCTATTGCTATCGGGGGCTACCACAGTAGCCGACCATTTATATTTATTTCCAAATGGCGCGAAATTAGACGACGAAATTCGTGCCGCCCAAGAACTGGGCGTTCGCTTTCATCCCACCCGTGGCAGTATGAGTTTGGGTGAGAGTCAAGGTGGCTTGCCGCCCGATAACATTTGTGAAGACGAAGACGATATTATTACCGATTGCGTTCGGGTGCTGGAGCAATTTCACGACCCCGACCCTTTTTCGATGTTGCGAATCGGTCTCGCGCCCTGTTCACCGTTTAGTGTGACACCTGAACTGATGCGCAAAACGGCCGAACTCGCGCGACAATATACAGCGGTTAATTTACATACTCACCTGGCAGAAACCATCGATGAAAATCGATTCTGTGAAGAGCAATTCGGCATGCGGCCACTGGCCTATATGGAAAGCCTGGGCTGGACTGGGGAAGATGTCTGGTACGCGCATATGGTGCATCCTGACGAAGACGAAATTAATACGTTGGCGAAAACGCAAAGTGGTGTCTGCCATTGTCCCAGCAGCAATATGATCCTGGCCTCCGGTATCGCACCAATTCGAGAGATGTGCGATGCCGATGTGCGTGTCGGTCTTGGTGTCGATGGCTCGGCCAGTAACGACGGCAACCATTTACTCGGCGAAGCTCGGCAGGCCATGTTATTGCAACGCGTCGGTTGGCCGGGGTTTGAGTCTAGCGCCGGTCGTTTTTCCGCGCGCGAAGCGCTGGAAATCGCCACGCTTGGCGGCGCCAGCGTTTTAAATCGCGATGATATTGGCAGTCTCGAAGTCGGTAAAGCGGCTGACCTGGTATGCTTTCGTATCGACGACATCAATCATGCTGGCGGTATGAGTGACCCGGTGGCGTCTTTAATGACTTGTGCGCCCGGTCAAGTCTGGTATTCGATGATTAATGGCCGATCAGTAGTCCAGCAAGGTAATATTCCCGGACTCGATATAAATGCCCTGGTCAAACAACATAATTTAATTTCACAGCGTATGCTGGCAAAGGTAGAAAAATGACTGATACAACTCCCGATTTCGTAAACAACTGGATCGATCTCGCACAACCTCGATTGGGTGCAGAAATTGTATCCTGCACGGATGATTTTTTTGCTGAGTGCAGCCGCATGTTAGAGCCACAGGCGCCAGTATTTATCGATGGTAAATTCGATGATAACGGTAAGTGGATGGATGGCTGGGAGACTCGCCGTCGTCGCAATGGCGGTTACGATCATGCGATCGTCAAACTGGGGCTGGCGGGGATTATTAAAGGTGTTGATATCGATACCACGCATTTTACCGGAAACTTCCCGCCTGCCGGATCGCTGGATGCCTGCTATTGTAAAGGCACTCCAGACGATAACACCGAGTGGGTATCGGTGATCCCTTCGGTCAGCCTGAAGGGCAATAACCATCATTATTTTGAAATCGACGAAGCGCAAACCTTTACTCATATCAGATTGAATATCTTCCCGGATGGTGGTGTCGCCAGACTAAGAATTTACGGCCAGGTTCAGTGTGACTGGAGCAATAAAGATAAAACTCAAAGTTACGATCTCGCCGCGGTCGAAAATGGCGCAAGGGCCCTTGCCTGGAATGATGCGCACTTCGGCTCTGCGGCAAACCTGCTCGCTCCCGGGCGTGGCGTCAACATGGGTGACGGCTGGGAAACTCGTCGCCGCCGTGAACCGGGCCATGACTGGTGTATCATCGAACTCGGTCACGTAGGTTCGATAGACAATATCATCATCGATACTGCACATTTTAAAGGCAATTATCCGGATCAATGCTCGATACAGGCGGCGTTAGTCGAGGGTGGTACTACCGATTCAATCATCACGCAGAGCCAGTTCTGGTCGGATTTACTACCATCCAGCAAGCTCGAAATGGATAGCGAGCACGAATTTTCCGACACGATTCAGTCGATAGGTGCGGTTAGCCATATCCGGCTTAGTATTTTTCCGGATGGTGGTATTAGTCGTGTCCGTTTAATTGGGAAACCGGCATGAATCAACTGACTGTTAATCCACTAACTCAGGCCGATTTTGCCGACTTTGGCGATGTGGTCGAGAGTGAAGGCCGCGATTCTTTTTTCATCAACAATGGTATGGCTGAGCGATTTCACGCTCTGGCTCGTGTAGAAACAAAAGGTGACGGGTCATACCCGATCATTAGTCTGGTGAAGAGCAAGCAATTCGAGTTGCCACGTAAAGTTGATCATGTCGAGCATCACCCTTTGGGTAGTCAGGCTTTTTTACCGCTCGATCAAACGCCGTTTATTGTTGTTGTTGCGAAAACCGGGGCAGCGCCATCACCTGACGACCTGCAAGCTTTTATTACCAATGGTAAACAGGGTATCAATTATCATGTCGGCACCTGGCATCACGTATTGCTGACGCCTTATGCGGCGATGGATTTTATCTGCGTCGACTGGGAGGGAGAAGGGAATAACTGTATTGATCATTTTTACGAGCTGAGCCAGCATCGGGAATTGTTGATTCCGTAGGCTGTTAACCCAATGGTGACTAAGGCCGTGTAACTCTTGCTTTAATTCGACTCAATCCAACCGGCGTTACACCCAGATAGCGTGCCAGATCATTCTGAGTCACTTTTTCGATTATTATGGGTGATTCATTTTCTAACTGGCGATATCTTTCCTCTACAGACAGGCACAAAAACTCAAACTCCCTTTTTTCTTTCTTCATTGATAAATTCAGTAATAAAACTATCAAATCATTTGCAACGCTTTGATCCGCCTTGCTGAAATCATAGATGATTGAAAATGGAACTTTAATCAGACGGGTATTCTCCAGGCACAGCAGACTGAATGAGCAACTATCACCCTTATAAGCTGAAGATAAGCTTCCGATGACATCACTATCCATAAGAAACGATTTGATAAATTCCTTGCCGTCTCTGGTTGTGTAATACGCTTTCAGCAACCCATACTTAATAAAGTAGATTGACCTGTCCAGGTCTCCGTGAACAAAAACGTGCTCCCCTTTCTTTATATCGACTGCTTTTCCATTTGCCTCAATAGATTCTATAAAATTCATAGATTTTAACCTGGGTTAATGACCGTCTCAGCTTAAGTTTCTAGTATAGCGAAGAAGCTACTTAAACCAACTCTGAGACTCATGTGGAGATGTATCTATGAAGATCGTCGGAAAACGAATCGTAATTACTGGAGGGACATCCGGTGTGGGATACGAAATAGTAAAACAACTTCACTCTAACAATGAGCTTATCGTAATCTCCAGGAGTTCGTCGAAACTCCATGCAGTGAAAAATGAATTTGATGGGGTCACGATCTACCCGGCAGACCTGGCCAATCTAGTAGAAGTCGAATCAGTGACTGATTCCATCGTTAAGCGATTCGAGTCTATCGATATTCTCATCAATAACGCGGCATCCCAGCACACCCCGAACTTCCTGGATGATGAGTTTAACTACGAAAGTATATCCAGAGAAGTCACTCTAAATTTCACTAGCATATGCTGTCTTTCATATTTATTGCTACCGGTTTTATTGCACGAGTCAAAATCCATAATTGTGAATGTTAATTCCGGGCTAGGACTCGTACCCAAAACATCTTCGGCTGTTTACTGTGGCACCAAGGCTGCGTTAAATTTATTTTCTCAATCACTCAGTTATCAACTGGAAAAAACCAATATCAGCGTTCAGCAGGCGTTTCTCGCGCTGGTGGATACAGCTATGACGGCAGGAAGGGGTAAAAATAAACTAACAGCGGCAGAAGCCGCGAGTTTGATTATTCGTGGCATGGAACAGGATAGGGCGGAAAACAATATTGGAAAAATTAAAATATTGAGAGCATTGCTTCGAGTATCTCCTTCGTTAGCTAAACTAATTTTAAAAAACAATTAAATAACTACCACAATAGGAGGTTTACCATCATGAAAGCGCTCTTTAAACTATTTCTAATCATCGCGGCCGTATTTGCATCTACTTTCGTAATCATCAAGGTTATGGGATTACTGACTGTAGATCAAATTGAAGGATGGCTTATACAGGCAAAAAGTTCTTCTGCAATCTATGTTGGGTCTATAGTGGCAGTCCTCTTATTTGCGGACCTCTTTATTGCGATTCCAACGCTAACTGTCACTATTCTTTCAGGCTACTTTTTAGGGCATACCTACGGTGCGATGGCGGCATTAGTCGGAACCATGTTGGCCGGGATCTCAGGCTACGCAATCAGTTGGTATTACGGTAATGGGATTATGGCTTTCCTGATAAAGGATGAAAAAAAGCGTTGCGAAGCCATAAGTGCTTTCGATAAGGGTGGTTTCGCCATGATTCTCCTGTCAAGAGCGATCCCGATTTTACCTGAAGCGACGGCCTGCCTGGCAGGAATGACTAAAATGAGTTTCTGGAAATTTCTGCTCGCCTGGTCTATCAGTACGATGCCTTACGTATTGATTGCTACCTATGCGGGTTCAATAAGCTCTGTTAGTGATCCGAAGCCAGCAATAATAGCGGCGATTCTGATGTCTTCTATTCTGTGGGCATCGTGGTATACGTATTATCGTTTCACTAGTAGGAATGTAGATTAACCACCTTAGATATAGTATGGGGATAAAATACTGTCTATTTAATTAGCAATAAATGGCCTTTATTTGCATCTTATTCAGGGTGACCAAAACCCACCCTCTCAAGCAAAGCCTCAGCATTACGAAAAGCAATATTCTCGGCCAGTGGTTGAGGCAAGGACTGGAGCCAGCCGCGTGACCAGTTAGCATTGTCTATTACGTCAAACCAGCGATCCGGTGTATAGGTGTCGGTACCGAGCACAAAGCGTTCTGGGTATTCGATAAACAATGTTCGCCATTCGTCCACCACGCGCCCTTCTAAAACATACTCGCTCCTGAACGCCAGGTCAGCCCAGAGGTTCGGGTATTGCTCTAACAGTGGCCGAAGTTGATCGGGATCGTCAAATCCGGAATGAGCCCACAGTACCAGTGCGTCAGGGTTTCGTTTGAATATACGGTGTATCGCGTCGCTATCGACATGTGCGTGGAGAAAAATACCGTAGTGTTTGGCAAGATCGATTACCTTTTGTAATACCGGAAGCTCAATATTGTCGCCGCTCGCATGAAACTCGCCAATACCTGCATAGCGGCTCTGCTTCAATCGATTACTGAGCATGTCGATGATACTGTCGTCGCGCAACCAGCTACCGGTTTCGCCGCGTTTTCGATAAGGACGTAAGACGGGCACGACGAGATCGGGTGCTATTGCGTATAGTTTTTGCGTGCCTTCGTCACTGGAGCTTGATACAAACGCTTTTTTCAGGCCTGCATCGCGGAGGATTTTAATCGCCTTTTGCGGTGGCAAGAGCGACCAGGCATCGTGACTATAATGAATATGAGCATCGATTATAGATAGCTCGGCAGCTACCGGTAGAGATATAAGTAGAGTAAAAAGGCTTAATGTGAATTTCGATAATCTAATCATTTGTCGATCTAGTGCCGGGCAAATCGAATTATTGTATATTTAATAGACCTGGAATTTCCAGGACTAGTCGCGCCCCCGCCAGTATGCCAGAATACCTTGCTTCGAACATAGCAGTCACGTGGAAATCGATGGACAAAACATTCATAACAGCCCAGCAATTACTGGAAGACTCTTTTCGCCTTGCCAGTCAGGTTTACGAGGATAACTTTCGGCCTGAGTTTATTATCGGTATCTGGCGCGGCGGTGCTCCAGTTGGTATCGCTGTGCAGGAATATTTTGAGTTCAAGGGTGTCGAAACCGACCATATATCGGTGCGTACATCGTCGTATTACGGTATCGGTCAACAGTCTAAAACGATTCGCGTGCATGGCCTGCATTATCTAATCGAGAACGCTAACGCGAGTGACAAGTTACTCATTGTCGATGATGTTTTCGATTCGGGGCGTAGCGTTGATGCATTGATTAAACAAATAAAAACACAATCTCGATTGAATACGCCAGCTGATATTCGTGTGGCCTGTCCCTGGTATAAACCAGGTAAGAATTCGGTCGACTTCGAGCCCGATTACTATGTGCATCAAAGTGAAGAATGGTTAGTTTTCCCGCATGAACTGGCTGGCCTGGATGCCGCTGAAATTAGAGAAGGCAAGAGCGATTTGAAGAATATTCTGGAATTGTTTGAGTAGTGTGGCGAATTATCACCGGATAGGGAGCTAAAAGTTTCATGACGCATTTTAATTGGCTAGTCTAAGGTGAGTAGAAACAATTATTTGGCATCCCTGTTGTTAGCCATTAGTAGTCTGGTTTTTTCCGGTCAGCTAATGGCTCAAGATAGTCAGGGGGAAAAGGTGTTAATCGGCGTGCTTGCCTATAACGGTGAACAGCAGACTCTGGATCGTTGGCGGCCTACAGCGGAATATTTGGCTCAGCATATTGATGGACGTCCGTTTGAGATTGTGCCCTTAACCCACGAGGATTTCGTTCACGCCATTAACAAAGGTCAGCTTGATTTCATCCTCACTAATCCTGGCCACTATACTGTGCTCGAAGTCGAATACGGTGCCACTCGCATAGCGACGTTTAAGTCGCGTTTCGAGGATCGGATTCTGACCCACTTTGGTTCGGTGATTTTTACTCGCCGGGATTCCGCTATCGAAAACCTGCAGGGTTTTCGCGGACATACTTTAGCGGCCGTGAGTAACAGCGCTTTTGGTGGGTTTCAGCTCGCCCAGGCGGAGTTTCTGAATAAAAATCTGGATATTTACGATGATTCATCCCTCAAATGGCTGGGTTTTCCGCATACCGATATTGTCAAAGCAGTTCTCTCTGGTCAGGCGGATGCCGGGACGGTAAGAACTGGCATTCTCGAAAAGATGGCGGCGAGGGGCGAAATAGATTTGTCGGAGATACGTATTCTTGAACAAAAAGCTACGACCGATTTTCCTCTACTGCATAGTACCGACCTCTATCCTGAATGGCCGATAGCGCGATTGCCCGATACCGATGCAAAGCTTGCTAAACAAGTAGCGATAACGCTCTTGCAAATGCCCGAAAACGCGTTACCGGCTGTCGCTTCGGAAGGAGCTGGCTGGACTATTCCGCTCGACTATCGCAGCGTGCACGAGCTTTTTCGTCGGCTACAGGTACTGCCGTATCCACCGGTTCCGTTGGAGCTAAAGGATTTCTGGCAATCTTACCGAGATTGGATACTCCTGATGGGAGTTCTGTTTCTGGGTTGCATGGTTGCTATTTTTTATACCCTGAAAATTAACCGAGAATTAAAATATTCGCAGCAAGCATTATCCAATCACGGAGAGAAACTCGAAGCAGGTATCAATGAACGAACTGCCGAACTAAGCGCTGTTAACCGGGCTTTGCAGGAAGATATCGAATCTCGCATTAAGTTTGAAAATACACTGCACGAAGGCTGTGAAATTCTCCAGACTATGTACACGATATCTAGTCGTAATGATCTCACCCGCCAACAAAGAATGCAGTCAATAGTCGATCTGGCCCGTCAATATTTGAGCGAAGAGGTTGGTGTATTTTCTATATTCGACGGAGAATCATTTCAGACTTCGACCTTTAGCCCCGCTAGTGAAGAATTGTCCGCGCCGCTAGACTCTGATCATGCGTTGCAGGCGCTCCAAAGTGGACAAATAGTACATTTACAGGATGATTCGAAATATAGGAGCTATGTCGCCTGTAGCAGTCCGCTGCCGGATCATAAATCCGGGCTACTCGAATTTGCCAGCCTGAATCACGATAACGTTGAAGTGCTCGAGCAACCAATTACTGCGCCTGCTGAACTGGGACTACGGATTTTACATTTATTAACACAATGGGTTGGCAATGAACTCACCCAGCTGGAAAGTGAAAAGAAATACACCGATAAACAACAACAGGCGCAACTGCGGTTTGCTGACATTACCCAACGCGAGCGGGAAGTATTGCAACTGGTTGCGGATGGCGAATCGAATAAGGATATCGCGCGTAAACTCGATATAAGCGCCAAGACGGTCGAATTACATCGCGCAAACCTGATCCGAAAAACGGCAACTAACTCGTCCATTCAACTAATCAAACTGGCGACATCCGCAGAAATAGTATTTTAAGGGGGGCTGGTGGCACCTAGGGTATACCCTAGGGTAAGGCTCGTGTTTTACTATATTGTCTTAGCTATTCTGATTGTTGATGATGTCAGCTCTATCATTAAAATAAAGAGGAGACATCGTATGAAAAAAAGAATTTTGGGCATCGCTCTCGCCACCGGGCTAAGCTTTGTGGCCAATGGCGCTATTGCCGCCAAAGATAAAGATGAGTCAGGACTTGAGCACGACTATCGTACTTTTCATTCCAATGGCGATATCGATTATGGGAAGATTGAAGATTCCTATACAGCGGAGTTAGTCATGTATCTGGCGGGTAACCAGTTTATGGTAATGGAAGACCTGATCAAAGACTTCCAGTCCGGTCATCCTAATATCAAGACTATTTATGTTGAAACCATTCCACCAGGGCAGATTTTTAAGAAACAATTGCTCAAGCAGGGGCAAATCAATGGTAAAGATACTGCGATGAACCCCGACCTGTTTGCCAGCGTTAATATCAACCATTTAAAGAAGCTTAAAGGCAAAGGTTTGATGGAAGAGCATATAATTTACACCCACAACAAGCTTGAACTCATGGTTGCCAAAGGCAACCCAAAAAATATTAAAGGGCCGAAAGACCTGGGTAGAGACGATTTGGTGCAATCACATCCTAATCCGTTAACTGAAGGCATATTCAAATTCTACGGTAGTGAAATGTTAAAAGATCTCGGACTGCATGCAAAGGTAACTGGAGGAATGGAGTGCAAAAGTTGCTGGGCGGTAGAGGGCAAAACCTGGTTTACCTCACGCCACCATCGTGAAACGCCTTATATGTTAGAACAGGGCGAAGCCGATGTCGGTATCGTCTGGACGACTGAAGTTGCTTATGCGAAACGAGAAGGCCGTCCGGTTGAAGGCGTTGCGATTCCGGCTCCGCTTAATAAACTGGATAAAGTTGGCTACGCGATAGGTGCTTTGTCTGCTGGGCGTAATCAAAGTAATGCGGCTCATTTTCTCAGCTACCTGGGTACTAAAAAAGCTCAGGATATATATGGCAGTTATGGCTTCCTACCCGCTAGCAAGGCAGAGCTAAAACTAAAGAAGTTGTAGGTTAGCATTCTCGCTTACCTTTTAAGAGCCGGTTTACCTCGTTAAACCGGCTTTGCCGCGAAAGGTTTAATTAAAGGTTCGTAACAAATACTCTACCAACACATCACCCAGATGATTGACCGGGTCTTTGGCATTATAGAGTACGATTGAAAAACCTGGCAGGTCCGGTAATTGGCCGCCATGATCGATAGCAACACGACCCAGATTATCAACACCTTCCAGCTCCGCGCTGACGCAGAGGTCTGCAGATACTAAAGCCTGTGCCGCGGTGTCGTCTTCTGATGCGACGACATCGACCCACTCAACATCATTCTCTTCCAGTGCCTTGATAGCGCTGGCACGAAATGCGCAATTTTTCGATATACCTAGCGGTAATGGTCTTCTCTTCCAGGCAATGCCATCTTCGGCACCGATCCAGACCAGCGACTGTGAGCTAATGACCTGCCCATCTTTGTCGGCCGATTTTTCAGTGGTTAGCATGACGTCTAGTAAACCCTGTTTAAACTGGTTTTTTAAGTTAACTGTTGGACCCGAAGATAGTTTGATTTGTACACGCGGATAATCGCGGCTGAAAGCTTGAAGGATTTTCGGGATATGCGGATAGATAACGTCCCCTGGTGCACCGAGACGCACCAGGCCTTCGAAATCTGGCGAAGTAAGCCTGCCCATGGCCTCGTCGTTGATTGCGAGCATTTGATTGGCAAAATGCAATAACTGCTCACCTTCTGCTGTAGTGGTCATACCTTGAGCACGACGATCAAATACGATAAGGCCAAGGTTATTTTCGAGCCGTTTAATCTGCATGCTAATTGCAGATTGAGTCATGAAAAGCCGAGTCGCCGCACGCGTCATGCTGCCGAATTCGGCGATGGTAACAAAGCTGCGCAAGGTACCCAGATCAAGATTTTGCAGGCGATTAGAAGTCATCAATTATTGTGAAGTCAATTATCAATTTAATTCGATTTACTTATACTAGTTATTTCACCTATAGTCAACATTCGTTAAGTAAGTAACTGAATTATTCACAATTATTGATAGGAGAAAATCATGACCACATACACCGAAAATTGCTCCCAAAGCATAATTGAAACACCTTTTGGCCTGCTGCGAAGCATGGGACAAGCTCTACAGCACAGCTTTGAAGTTCAAAAGCTAAAAGCCATCGTGGCTCGTGAACGCCAGCAATTGCTCGAGATACCAGCCGCAATGTTGAAGGATATGGGCATTACTCGTGCACAGGCCAAACAGGAAGCACAGCGTGTAGATTTACCCCAGATTCGCATGGCTAATCTGGCAAAAGAAAGATGTTAAGCAATATCTGAAGGCTGTTGGTTTCATTTAATGCCAATAGCCTTCATTTACTTTCAGTTATCTGATCAGCATACCAACGTGCAAATGCGGCGACGCTTGGCTCCATAGCGGGCGAAAAAGGCCCTGGTCGGGAAAAGGGCGATGCCAGACCGATTTGCTGGTTTTCTAGCGCAACTCGGTCTTCCTCAACCGCCGCGTCGAAACGGTCGTAGTAAAATTTTACCTTAGTTTCAAAGTCTGTTAACTCGACAGCCGGTTGCGAAAAACAAAGCGTCTGGTAGACGATACAGCGATGCGGATCGACAGGGTAAGCTTCGTAAATCCAGAGTGCATCAGTGCTGGCGGCAAAGGCCATATTAGGGAAAATCCAGGTGTAGCGAATCCCTTTGGCAGCTCGGCCAGAAAGCCCAGGGATCTCCGCTAATGCGTATTGCTGCTGATCCTCTAGCAGTCCGCCGGTTCCCTCGGTTTCGCCAAACTGACTGGCATAGGCACCCGTGGTGACATCTCCGGCATCTGGTTTGTTGTAAATGCCGTTAATTGAATTTGGATGCACGTTTTGCAGGTGGTAATACTCATTAAAGACATCGAGGAATAGCTTCCAGTTGCATTTAACTTCGAAGCTTTGGCGGCGGGCTGATACCAGCGATTCCAGCGGCCAGGGCGCGTGAAAAATATCAAAATCGCCGATGTGCTGTATGAAGTCCGGTGGATCTGGGTGAAAGCAGACAAAAATAAAACCAGCGTGAATTTCCAGCCCGAATTCAATCAATCCCAGTTTCGACTGATCGAAGTTTTTTGACTCGCCCATATGTGGTGCAGCAGCAAACTGGCCATTGGTATTGTAAGTCCAACCGTGGAATGGGCAGCGTAGGGTTCGGCATTTACCGTCGCCTTCCGCCAGCCTCGCACCTCGATGTCGGCAGGCATTGTTGAACGCTCGGAGCTTGCCGTCGCGGTCGTTGATAAGTAATAAAGGCACACCGGCAATTTCCAGAGTCTCGAATTTACCCGGCTCATCGAAGCGGTCAGCACGGCCCAGGCCTAGCCATTGTCGATGAAATATAGTGCGGATTTCGGTATCGAGTACTTCGTTGGTATGGTAGCAGGCCGCCGGTAGCGAGCTGGCCTCGTCGACGGGTAATCGACAGGCCTCTAGCTCAGCCTGAAATGTGTCAGAGTTCAAAATATCGTTTATCATCGATCCCTACCGATCATTTTAATCGCCTCCCCAATACGCCGAAAACTATCCGAGGCCTTCGCACTAGTGTGCCTGGCACGCAGGTAATCATGAATCAGCCCTAGTTCATTGTGCAAGGTCGCTTCCCCGCCTGCTCTATTTATCCGATCGACATACAGGGCTGAATCGTCGCGTAACGGATCGATATCGGCAGAGAAGGCGATGGTATTGGGTAACCCGGAAAAGTTTGTCGCCGTCAAAGGATAAAACTCCGGGTCGCCTGGTGGTAAAACGCCATCCTGGCATCTCACTTTCCGATAAAACAAAACGTCTTCGGTACTAAGCAAGGGTGCATTGGCGTTACTACGATAAGACTCCAGATCGAACTGGTCACCGCCGAGAGATGGATAAACCAAAACCTGCCCATGGGGTAGCTGACCAGAGTCTTTCAGGCGGTGGCATAACCCGGCAGACAGGGTAGCACCGGCAGAAATGCCGAGCATAACAGCATTGTCTTTGCGGCAGGCCAGATAGGCGTCGACTACATCATCGAGGTGTACCGGATGATGAAATTCCGGCGATAACCGATAGTCAATCGATACGGAATTAAAACCGGTTGCTGCGCATAATTCGGCGCAGATATCGTCGTGTGAATCGAGACTGCCGAGGATGAAACCGCCACCGTGAATGAAGATTATTTGCGCCTCGGTTTCACTCGCCCCCTGGTAGTAATAATGGCGAACTTTAATTTTACCGTGCCTGCCATCAACCTGATCGTCGTGGGTTGTTACGCTATCAGGTCTTGAGTAGTGGAAGTGCTGGCAAATTTTCTCGTAAGACTGACGTTGCTGTTCGATGCTGGTATCGGTCGAGAGATTATTTGATTCGCTGAGATAACGGTCGATGAATCCCTGAACTTCGGAGTCGAGTTGTTTGTTTTCCATGGCTGGATTGTAAAGCCTGATGCCTTTCATTTTAAAGGACTTATATGGAAAGTGGTGAATTCAAGTTCCAAGTGCACCACCTGAAACTGGGTTAAAGACTTCGAAAGATGTCCGGTAGTTAAGGCACTTTCTGGGTCTATGATTTAATATTTCCACTGCTTTTTCAAGTGCACTGTCAGTGAGTTTTAGAAAG
>JAUVCH010000003.1 GCA_030595795.1 Gammaproteobacteria bacterium | reverse complement strand
CTTTCTAAAACTCACTGACAGTGCACTTGAAAAAGCAGTGGAAATATTAAATCATAGACCCAGAAAGTGCCTTAACTACCGGACATCTTTCGAAGTCTTTAACCCAGTTTCAGGTGGTGCACTTGGAACTTGAATTCACCTATACCTATCGCCTGGCGACTGGCAGCGCCCGCGCCACTGGCGATAACCAACGGCATGATGCCAATGATGGTTGAGAACGAAGTCATTAGTATGGGTCGCAGTCGCAGTGAGGCGGCTTTGATGACCGCTTCATGAGGGGAGATTTTATCTCTGACTTGCATTTCGTTGGCAAACTCGACAATCAAAACACCGTGTTTACTCACCAGGCCAATTAAGGTGATCAATCCAACCTGGCTGTAAATATTCATCGAAACCTGCGACAGAAACATCGGCACCAGTGCACCGAACATGGCTAGCGGCACCGTCGTCAGGATAATGAAAGGGTCACGCAGGCTTTCGTATTGCGCCGCCAGTACCAGGAAAACCACGACGATGGCAAAGGCAAAGGTTAATGCGAGCACCGAACCTTCCTGTATCAGCTGTCGAGACTGTCCCTGATAGTCAAAGTTGTAACCGGCAGGTGCCACCTGCTCAGTGATGTCGCGCAGTAATTGCAAGGCTTCACCGAGCGAGACGCCGGGCACGGCGTCGATTCGGGCAGAATTTTGTTGCTGAAACTGCACCAGTTCGGTAGGCACAGACCTGTACTCGATATCAACTAGCGCCGACAGGCTGATCTGGTCACCTCGGTCATTGTAAACATAATACTGGCTGATGATATCGGCATTTTGTCGATTAAAGTCGCGTGCCTGCGGGATGACTTTATAACTACGGCCCGCCAGGTTAAATCGGCTCACGTAACCCTCAGCCAGAATCACACCGAGAGTCTGGCCGATTTCCCGCATAGAGATGCCCATTGCTTCGGCACGCTCTCGATTGATGGAAATGCGGATTTCCGGCTTACTAAAATTAAAGTCACTTTTTATGAAGTAAAACTTTCCTGATTCTCTTGCCCTGGCCAACACCTGTTGAACAACACCGTAGAGTTGATCGTAGCTTTGCTGGGTTTTTAAAATGAACTGTACTGCAGTATTACCGCTGGCTCCCGGCAATGGTGCGGGATTAAAGGCAAAGCTTTGTAGCCCTGGTTGTTGATCGAGTTGTTTTTGAATTTCGGGAATCATTTGCGCCGAGGACAGGCTGCGCTGATCCCAGGGTTTGAGCAGCATCCCAGAAAAACCGGTAGTCGGTTGTCCGCCAAAACCGTTCGCCATAAAAGAGGAGTGGTATTCGTCCTGGTAGCTCCGATAAATGTCGATATAGGGTAAGGAATACTTATTCAGGTAATCCAGGCTGCTATGATCTGGCGCCTTCGAAACCGAAAATATAACGCCCTGGTCTTCCTGGGGTGCCAGTTCATTCTGAATCAGGGGCATGAATGGCTGAGTCATTAACCCAATCATCAATAAAATCATCGCGACAAAAAATATGGTCACGGAGCGGGTACGCAAAGATTCGGCGAGAAACGCTTCGTAGCGAAGTAACAGGCGCTCGAAAAAGTTATTAATAAACCGAGCATAGAAGTTATTCGAGATGGTTGGTTTTAATATGCGAGAACACATCATCGGCGACAGAGTCAAGGCGACGATGGTTGAAATGATAATCGTACCGACCAGAGTAAAGGCGAATTCCTTAAATAACACGCCAGTTAGTCCTCCGAGTAAACCGATCGGTGCATACACCACGCAGAGCACGATGCTGGTGGCGATGACCGGATTAGCGATTTCCCTGACACCGACTAATGCCGCCTGCATGGGTCGCAGGCCCTCTCCGATGTGACGATAAATATTTTCCACTACCAGGATGGCATCATCCACCAGTAAACCAATCGCCATTACCATTGCTAACAGGGTGAGCAGGTTGATCGAGTAGCCTAATAGTTGCATGTAAAATATAACGCCGATAATCGATAAGGGAATCGTTACCAGCGGAACCAGGGTCGAACGAAAAGAACCGAGAAAAAGGAAAATAACGATGACGACAATAACCGATGCCTGGATCAGGGTCATGATGACTTCGTCGATCGAAGCCTGGATAAACTCGGTAGAATCGTATGCGATAGCCACGTTCAAGCCGGGTGGAAAGGACTTTTTCAGTTTTTCCAGTTCGGCGGTTACCAGCTTTATCGTCGTTAAAGGGTTTCCATCGGTGGTGCCGAGTATGCCGATGTATATTGATGGCACACCATCGAACATTACCAGGCTATCGTTGTTTTCGGCACCGAGTTCAACATCGGCCACATCGCCGAGCCGAACAGCGTTATTGCCGGTACCGCTAATAATAAAACGTTTGAACACTTCCGGGTCGCTAGTATCGGTGACCGCATTGACATCGGTTTGCACCAGTTTGCCACGGGTCTGACCAGCAGCCGACTGATAATTTTCGGCACCAATGGCATTGACGATATCGGCGGCCGAAACTTTAAGCGCGGCCATTCGCACCGGATCCATCCACACTCGCATTGAGTAGGTTTTGCCACCCAGGATCTGCGCCTGGGCGACGCCCTTTACAGTAGAAATCGAGGGTTGAATCGTGCGTAACAGGTAATCGGTGACTTCAACGTCGGTCAGAGTTTTACTGTAAAAGCCATAGTAGGCGAGGGCAAAGCTATTAGGCGCGCTCTTGGTAATTACCGGATCCTGTGACTCGGCTGGCAACTCACCACGAATAGATGCGACCTTGGTACTAACCTCGGTGAGTGCGACATCGGCATCGACACCAAGCTTCATTTTGACTTCAACCATGGAGATACTGTTTGAACTACTGGAACGTACGTAGTCGACGCCTACCGTGCTGGAAACCACCTGCTGAATCGGCGTACTGATGAAACCCTGTATTAGCTCGGCGCTGGCGCCAGGATAGGCCGTAGTGATAGTGATCACCGAAGTCTCTAGCTCGGGGTATTGTCGAACCTGAGTGTTGAAAAATGCTTGCACGCCGAGTAGTACAATCATGGTGCTGATGACCAGAGACATGACTGGTCGTTTGATAAAATAATCAGTAAACATGGGTTATTGCACGTCGTCGACGATGGCAACCTTCAAACTGGGGTATAGTTTTAACTGGCCTGCGGTAACGATTAAATCACCTGCATTGATACCTTCGCTAATACCCGCATTACCCTCACTTCGATAGGCTACCTTCACCTGCCGAGCCGCCAGACGGTATTCTGGATTATCAGTTCGTTCGGTCGATCCAACTGGTTCGGTCGATTCAACCGGCTCTAGCAGATAGACCGCCTCGCCATAAATATTATAAAAAATAGATGTTTCGGGGACACTGAGCACGTCGATGCGTTGACTACTAGTGACCTCCATTTCCGCAAACATTCCTGGCGCCAGTTTGCGTTGATTATTGTCTACCTCGGCGCGGATAGTCACATTACGTGTATTTTCATCGAGCAACGGATCCCAGGCCGTCACCCTGGCACCGAAAACCTCGTTAGGATAGGAGCGTACTTTGAAATTGACCGATTGATCCACCGAGAGGTCTTTAAAATTACTTTCCGGCAAAGTGAAATCTAGTAGTAATTTATCTACCGATTGCAGAGTCACCATGGCTGTGCCAGGAGCGATATACTCTCCGACATCGACCAGGCGAATACCGAGTTTGCCACTAAATGGTGCAGTTATTTTTTTCTTTTCCAGTGCTGCGCTGGCGACACCTATTTGTGATCGAGCGATTTCCACGAGACCGGCCTGAGTGTCGAGGTCGTTTTTGGTGACGAATGATTGATTTTTTAATTTCAACAGGCGTTGATACTGACTGTTGTCTGACGCGAATTGTGCTTTGGCTGTAGCCAGGCTCGCCAGTTCTGTTTGATTATCGAGTTGTACCAGCAGTGTCCCGGCTTTAATTTCCTGACCAGATTTAAACTCTATCGTACGAATAATACCGCTAACTTCGCTGGAAATAGAAACACCCTGCGAAGCGACTAGCGAACCAATTGCCATAATGCGTTTTTGCCATTGCTCTTTCTTTGCTTCTGCGACCGTGACGCTTATCGGTGGCGGCGCTACACTACCCTGGGCAATCTGTTGCTGAATTTGCTGGAATTTTATGCTGCCGAGAGCGCCAGCAATGGCCGCGACGAGTAAGATAATGATAAAGAAACGCAGAAATAATCTGGGTTTTCGCGAGGGGTTTTCTGTAGAAGGCACTTTCGATCCTGAGCTGGCATGAAGCGAAGGTATTTTATGCTGGTTGAGGATGAAATACAGCAACATTTCTGTTTCAGTAGGGAAAAATGTCTGCCGAAAAGAGTTTAGATCAATTTAAAATCTAAACTCCTTTCGCTGTCGGACGGTAAGTTAAAGACTAATTACTAAAACCTACGTTCTGGATGAATCCCAAGGATACCTATTTTAAAGCTGACGACTCTGCTGAAGGCGCTTACATAATCATTGTTTCATTCGAGGCGGGTGACCCCATTGATAAAGATGTCGTAATCCAGATCGAAGATACCGTAACCGACGAGCTACTGGTTCCCCCAAGGCCGTGGAAATTTGGCCCGAGGACTATATCGGTGCGAAATGGCTTCGCGACGGAATATTGGACCTGGCCGGATATCGAATAGTGAAATTCATTATCATGAGGACACAGCTTGAATTAGGTTAATTTTGGTTCGAAATAGATTGAGAATTGCTGAGTCTGGAGTTGTTGGGATGGGGTTACTGGAAGAGCTGGTTTATGTTGGGGTATTGGTAGCTGGTGTTGACGGCCGTCTGCGGTTATTGATATAAAAAGGAAGGCGTGGGAACATAGGGAGAAGAAAATGCAACATAAGTCAATATTTTCGCGTGTCACAATAAGTCAGTATTCGTGTGTGTCACATGATCAGCTGTTAGAAAATAATACACAAAAGTATGGTTATTAATAAAAGTCTAGAGGATTTGGAAGAAAGTACGTGGGACAAACCCGAGTTTTCGTCAAATCTCGCAGAAAAATGCAAAGAATTATGGTCTGTGCCAATTGATCAATTATCTATTGAAAACCTAAGGATGCTAATTGGTCAATATATTGGTTTGCCACATCTAGTTCCCGTAGCACTTGATATATTAGAGAATAATCCGATCGCTCAAGGTGATTTCTACAAAGGAGACTTATTGTCAGTTGTTGTTAATATTGATTCAAATTTTTGGTCGAATAATCGAGAATTAAATAATCGTTTAGTTGAAATTAAAATTGATATTGAAGAAGTATCTAATACTTTAACCAAGGAAATTTTGCCTAAATTAAGAGATCGTGAGTTTCTCTGAAAAATTTCTAACAAAAATTTGCACATGGATTATTTTACACTTGGCTATTTTGTGCAAAGTCGCTACGCTCCGTTTTTGCACAAAATAGCCAAGTGTAAAATAACCAGTGAAATTGACGTTATATGCATTTAAATACTGATCAAACTGTCGAATGAATATTTTAAAAACCATATCTATCTGTATAGTCTTGATTTACTCTAATGTACTTTTTGCCTCTGAGTGCGAAAGTATTGCCGCACACAATGGGGAACTAATTTACACCACATTATCTGTGACCGGGCCGAGGGGCACACTTAAAATTTCGGCGCTAATCGATACGGGTGCATCCCTCAGCATTATCCCTAGAAGTGTAGCTGATGGCATCAGTTACGAAAGCGAACAGAAATCCCGATTTCAAACTGTAGATGGGCAAGCCGAACTCAAATCAATCTCGGTTAACAAACTTGAATTCATGGGAGCAGAATTTTCTAACGTTACGGTTGCTATATCAGAACCAGTTAAGCATGTCCCATCAGGGTATGACCTACTGGGATTGAATATGCAGAATAATCAAGGAAAGCAGTTAAAGGAAATGCCCGAAATATCAGTCATAGGAATGTCTGAGTTATCTAAAGTAAAGTTTTACTTTGAAAATGATAAATTTACAGTATGCCAATAAGAAAACTGCATATAACAATGCCAATCACACGGATTCGCCGCTGACGCGGCTCCCCGGTGTTGGCAGGCGTTATGAGCCAAAATGACTAATATTAAGTACAATTTAAGTTTCGCTCTTTTCGTAGCAACTATCGCATGTGCATCATATATATTTGGTTGGTTATCGTCAGAATGGGTCAACTCAATTGAAGCTGAAGAGACAACGTCAAAAGACATAAAATTGTCAGAACTCCTAGTTAAGGAAGGAGAGTATCGCCTTTTAAATAGTTACGGTCATTTTCGAAAGAGCGTAGAAATGCTTGAGTCATTCATAGCTCAAAAAGAGAACCCAAGAGACCCTGAGGCAACCGAACGCCTCGTTAAACTTTATAAGTCAGAAGTTGAAAGTTTGCTACCTTGGATGAAGGAAGCCATATCAATAGTCAATGATACTGATATGCGAGACAAACTTAGCGCTAGCATCAGAAAAGCAGAAACTATGGTGAATAAAAATGGCTCATAATCAGCTGTTAGCAGGCATTAAGAAATGATCGGGTGTTAAGAATATGGAGTTCACTCCGAAAAACCTAGGAGTTATAGTTTGCGGCTGCGTTTTCAAAAATGAAAAGCCGATATTGTATGTATCGCATTCCGGTAAAGATTGGCAGTTTCTCTGTGGCGATGAGCATGAATCTATAGAAGGTGCAAAAGTTGTAGGCGTTGGCCACCTCACAGAAAGAGACCCATCTTTAAACCAGCTTGCAAATTTACCAAAGGGCTGGGAAGCTGACCGAATTGATCAAAGCTCAGAATGGGTAAGATTTGAGGGTAATGATGAATAAATGCCAGCTAACCAGGCCAGCCAGAGGGATGCCAAAATCGCTGCGCGCTTTTGTCACCCCTGCTGGCAGGCGTTATGTTATGTGTAGAACCAAAAATTGAAACCTGATATTTACCAAGTTGAATTGGTAGGGAGTGGAATTCTTTCAATTATGGCAAAGCCAGTTTCTGGTGAATGGATAGAGGATGAGTTCTCTGGAATAGCAAATGAAGGCATTCTTCAAATTGTTTCTTTATTAGAACCACATGAGTCGTACGAACTCGGTTTGCAAAATGAAGAGCAATTAGCGAATAAAAATGGCATGAAATATTTATCATATCAAATTAAAGATCGAGGGCTTCCTGCTTCACTTAAGCAGTTTTCTGAAATTACTAAAAACCTTTATCATCAAATAGCAGGTGGGGAAAATACAGTTATTCATTGCCGATCTGGTATTGGTCGTGCTGGTCTAGTTGTCGGCGGTGTGTTACTACATTGTGGGTTTACAGCAAAAGAAGCCTTTGAACTTATCTCCAAAAAAAGGGGAGTGCAAGTTCCCGATACTGTTGAGCAAGAAAAATGGTTAATTTCACACAGCAATGAAATCACAAAAAACACATAACAAAGCGCTGTTGTCGGAATCGCTCGCTGCGCTCGCTCTCCGCAAAGCGCGGCGTTAAAAGACCGCTCAGGGTTATTTCCAGCCAAAAGACTCTTACCCACTAATACCCGCTTAATAGAAATACTCACTGGTTCTAATATTCAAATATCCATATTCGCCATATAGCGAATTTCCGGCAATCCCTGATTTTGGAGTATGGATATTCTGGCCAATATCATTCATAGTCCGGTGCTCTTATAAAATTAATCGTCGAAAGGTTAACTTAACCGTGAAAACATCATCACAAATTCTCGCAATTGCATTCTGCTTAGCCGCGTTCCCTTTGTGGGCAGCAAATCCTGCCTGGCTTGAGGGTAGGACAGATGACCGCTATGAAATTACCGTATATCGCAGTGCTTCCTGTGGCTGTTGTAAAGGCTGGATTAGTCATCTCAAAGATCATAATTTTGACGTGAAAGATATTACCGTTGATGATGTTAACAAATATAAATTACAGTACGGGGTTCCAGGGGAAGCGGCTTCCTGTCATACGGCGCATGTAAATGGCGTTACCATTGAAGGACACGTACCTGCGCAAGATATTAAACGCCTGTTGGTAGAGAAAGGAGATATTCGATTACTCGCTGCCCCTGGAATGCCTTCCGGTTCTCCGGGAATGGATATGCCCGGAGCAGCTAAAAATGATTTTCATGTTTATTCCGTAGACAAAGATAATCGAGTAGATATCTTTCATAGTTATAGCAATTACTAATGCTTTATCAGCTCACGCCAGTCCTGGGGTTCTTCAAACAGGTTTCTGGAATCGTAGGCGAGGCGATGAGTAGCATGACATCGGGCACAGGCTGTAACCGCTAAGGTACCCAATTCACGCCCCTGATCTTTGGGTGTGCCCGTCACCAGGCTCTCTTGGAGATTGCCAAGCATTTGATTAATGGCACTGTCAGGGTATTCTTTTTTGTCCTTTCTGTGGCAGCTTGAACAGCTTTCCCCCAATGCATTCATGCCTTTTCTCAGGTTCGATAAAGCAGACAATGCGACCTCCTGCATACCGTCCTCCGAGGCTATCTTAATCTGGTTAACCTGTTGAGTAAGTTGCAGCATGTGTTTAATCAATAAAGTTGAAGGGCCAGGAATTTCAATCGAGGAAAAATCAGGCGCACGATATATGGTTGCGGTGACTGCCCGGTAATCCGAATGACAGGAGTCGCAGCTTTTATTCAAATCATCGAGTGCCCGATCTACATCTTGATAGCTGCCACTTTTGACATATTCCTGTAGCGAGTCAATTTTCGCTACATCCAGTTTTTTCTGCCACTCTGGAACCATTTCACCTATTTTCAGATAATGTTCGCTTAGTTTACTGGCCCATTTTTGTAGATGAACCGCATCTTTGTTTTTGGCATAAAGTCTGGTGGCCTGCATTTCTCGCCGAAGTTTAAACATATTATGTAGCCACAGCTGTCGCTTATTTTCCGGCTTATACCACTGAGCCAGCGAAGCGGGAGGGATTTTTATTAAAGCGACCCGATCCTTATGGATAAAAACAATAGCACCAAGCACCAAAATGAGCAGGCATTGAATAAGAATAAAGTGAAACCATCGCATGAATTACATTGTTACTGGCGTGCTAAATCCAGTCAATCGATAGTTGCGCAGGAAATAGCCAAAACCATTTGATTTGAAGGCACTGAACAGCTAGTGGCCTATAGCTTCGGAAAAACTACAACTACCTTTAAGCCGGAACCTTTTTCTGGTGTCTCCATAGAAAGCGCAGCCTGGTGTAATTCAACCACCTGCGTGACTATGGATAGACCGATGCCACAACCCGTTTCCTGATGGTTTTGTAACCGGTAAAAGCGCTCCAATACCCGGCCACGTTCTTCTTCTGGAATGCCAGGGCCATTGTCCTCGATAATGAGGCAAAATTGCTTTTCATCGTTTAACAAGCCCAGACAAATGATACCGCCACTCGGGGTATAGGAAATAGCATTGCTGAGTAAATTGCGGATCAACAGTCGTAAGGAGGTCTCATCAACCCGCGCTTTTACATGATCGTTGTCAGTGATCGAAAGATCGAGATGTTTGTCCTCGGCGATGGGTGCCTGTAACGCTGTTTCTTCAACCAGAATTTTACCGACGTCGATTTGCTTCAGCTTCTGGCTAAATTCCTCAGGCTCCAGGCGCGCCAGAGCGAGTAGTTGATTAACCAGATGCGTGGTGCGATCGATGCCCCGCATCACCTGATCGATCGCGGTGATACGATCACTCGCATTGTCGGCCTTGCGGGCCAGTTCGGCATGTAGTTTGACGGCGGAGAGCGGCGTCCTCAGCTCGTGGGCAGCATCTGATGTGATTCTTTTCTCACGCGCCAATGCGCCTTTCAATCTTGATAAAAGTTGGTTTAATGCATCGGTAATGGTCTGGATTTCGGCTGGTGTATCGGTATTGGTGATCGAGTCCAGTTTATCCGCACTACGCGATCTAATCTGGGTGGTCAACCTTTGCAGTGGTGCTAACCCCTGGCTGATAGCAAACCACATGGTTAAAGATAAAACTGGCACCAGAACGAGGAATAGCTCTAGCAGGCCTTCAGATACCTCTTCGATTAATTCGTTGCGCACGTCGATGCGTTCAGCGGTGACACAGCGATACTTTCCATCGATGCTGGTAAGGCTAAAAACTCGCCAGTCATAATTCGATAAGTAATTGTCACTAAATCCGTTTTGCTCGGCGCTGATATCGGTGACCGGCAGGTTGGTCGACTTAAGGATTAGATTGCCCGCGTCATCCCATATCTGAAACCCCAGTTTGGTTTCATAAATATGCCCGTTGGGTAATTCTTCATCGTCGTCATTAAATTCACTTAATTCGGAGTAATCGTTGGATATTAATTGGTTCTGGTCGAGAAATCGTTGAATACTGGAGAGTTCTATCCGGCTCCTGTCGGCCTGAACCAGACTCAGAATCAGGCGTGCTGAGCGAGCCAATTGAGCATCGAATAGCTCCTGGGTTTCGTGTTGAATCGTCGCATAACTCATCCAGGAACCGCCACCAACCAGTATGACGGTTACGAGTAATAATCGGAGTATGAGAATAGTGCGTATCGACATGTGAACTATTGTTTCGGTATGGTGTAGCCGACACCGCGGATCGTTTTGATTAAGTTGGAGCCAAATCGCTTCCGCAGGTGATGTATGTGTACCTCGATAGCATTGCTTTCGATTTCGTCACCCCAGTTATAGAGCTTATCTTCAAGCTGGGCGCGTGAGAGAACACGTCCACAACTGGCGAGTAACTCTTCCAGCAGGGCGAATTCACGGCGAGATATGCTGACGATTTCGTCATCACGGGTCACGATATGGGCAGCGGGGTCGAGAATAATATTTTTGTAGGTGATTCGCTGTTCTGGCTGCCCACGAGATCGCCGGATTAAGGCACGTAAGCGAGCACAAAGTTCGTCCAGTTCGAAAGGCTTGGCGAGGTAGTCGTCGGCACCAGCATCGAGTCCGACGACCCGATCTGATAACTCATCCTGCGCGGTTAATATTAAAACGGGTAAAACAATCCCCTGGCTGCGAATCTGTTTAAGCACGTCAAGCCCACTTATTTTTGGCAGGCCAATATCCAGAATCATACAGTCATACGCAGTTTCTCTGATTGCGGACAAAGCCGTCTCGCCATTCTTTACCCAGTCGACACTATAATTTTCGTGCCGTAGGCCAGTAAATAGCCCTTCACCGAGCAATGAGTCGTCTTCTACCAGTAACAGTCGCACAAAATTGATTCCGAATTATATTGGGTAAACATTTACTGCTTTAATCTTAAGCCTTTATTAAGGGATTACCTAAATTTTCAAATTTAATACGCATAGGTTGTTCGCGCTTAAGTTTGATTTAAGGAAGCTAAGCTAGGATTAAAATAACTCGAAGGGTGAAACAATGAAATCAATCAATTATTTAGTCGCTGTTATTTTATTTGCCTGCGTAAGTTTGGGCGTAACCGCTGCAACCGATGTGCCGAATATCAAACTACCGGGACAGAATGGTGAAGTCAATCTGGAAAAGCTTAGAGGTAAAGTCGTTTATCTCGATTTCTGGGCATCGTGGTGCAAGCCCTGTATTAAGTCATTCCCCTGGATGGCAAAAATGAAAACTGCTTATCAGGATCAGGGACTGGAAATCGTCGCGGTAAATCTCGACAAGGATCGTAAGATGGCTGATGCCTTCCTGAGGAAGGTCGATGTGAATTTCAAAATTGCTTACGATCCTGACGGCGATACAGCAAACCAGTATAAATTACGCGGTATGCCGAGCAGCTTTCTCATCGGACGGGATGGCAAGTTATATGCCACTCATATTGGCTTTCGCGATAAGGATAAGCCAAAGATAGAACAGGCAATCAAACAGTTACTCAAGCTTTAGTCAGGTTATTCAATGCGAACTTTTATTCTAATTTTCATAATGTCATTTCTTTCGGCCTGCTCATCTTTGGGTGTCGAGCCCTGGGAGCGTGATTTGTTAGCGAAGGATTCGATGCAATTAGTCCCGGATTATCTGGACAATTTCTACGACGAACATATTTACTTCAGCAAGGAAGCTAGTAGCGGTGGCCAGGGTGTTGGTGGCGGAGGTTGCGGATGCAATTAAAAAACATCAAGAAAAAAATGAGTCTGGCGACCTGTGTTTTGTTACAGGCTGCCTCACCATCGGTACAGGCGGAAGAGGCTGAATGGGATGTCGATACCGCGATTCTGTTTTATAGTGAAAGTGACGGGCGCGTAAACGCAGTAGAACCGGCTATTTACGCCGGTCGTGAGCTGGACGATGATAGCCGTATAGATCTGCGCCTGATTGTCGATGTGTTAACCGGGGCTTCGCCAAATGGTGCGCACGCTGCCCCTGTCGCACAAACTTTTACCACGCCATCCGGTAAAAGTAGTTATACCGCTAAGGCGGGTGAAACCCCTCTGGATGATACGTTTCTCGATACACGCGTAGCATTCGGTGCCGACTGGCAAGTTGGGCTAGATCGACTGTCTCGTATTACCTGGGGTGGCAATATCTCAAAAGAATACGATTATCTGTCGCTCGGTGCGAGTGCCACTTACGCCCGCGATTTCAATGATCGAAATACGACGCTAACCACAGCATTCGCTTTTAACAACGATATCATCGATCCAGAAGGGGGTATTCCTTCGATTTTTCAACCCATGCGTACCGCAGGATCCGGTATAAATCGAGAAGGCGCTGACGACGACAAATCAATTACCGATTTCATGGTCGGCGTTACCCAGGTGATTAGTCGTGAAACTATCATGCAACTAAACCTCAGCTTCGGTCAAACCGATGGCTATCAAAATGATCCGTTTAAGATTGTGACGATCATAGACCCCGCTACTGGGTTGCCAGCAACCGCTTCGGGCTCTTCTTTCTTTGATACCGCTACCACGGGTAATTTACCTTATGTGTATGAGAGTCGTCCCGACACGCGCGATAGGACGGTATTATTTTTCAAGACGGTGCATCATCTGGACGAAGATGTAATAAACTTCTCTTATCGCTACTACGACGACGACTGGGGCATAAAATCGAATACCTTTGATCTGCGCTATCGTTACGAGCTAGGCGGTAGTTATCTGCAACCGCATTTACGTTTATACACACAGGAAGCCGCGGACTTTTATACGCATAACCTGGCATTGGGTATTGACGTTGACCCGACTAGCGGGGCAGTGTCACAGGATTATGCGAGTAACGATTATCGTCTGGCTAAATCCGAAACCGTCACCGTTGGACTGAAATATGGTGTACCACTGGCAAACAATAGTGAGTTTTCGATTCGTGGCGAAGTGATTACTCAAACAGTCGATGATGGCTCAGTACCCGAAGGGGAAGAAGCGCCGGATCTCGATGCATTTATCCTGCAATTTAACTATTCACTCATCTGGTAGTGACAAAGTCCAGGCATGGATAGACAATGAACGCGTCTATTTGAGTGCCTTTTATGAGTGAGATAAGTCTATCAAAGGAAAGTGATTGTTGGCGGGGAAACTTCACCGCCATGGCTAGCCCCTGTGAAGTCTTAATGGAGATAGACGACGAGGATTTGGCGAATCGAGTGATGGAAACTGTAGTCGATGAGGCGAGGCGAATCGAAGCAAAATTCAGTCGTTACCTCGACGATAATATTGTCTCTAGAATTAATCTAGCCAAAGGCAGGCCAGTTGCGGTTGATGACGAAACAGCCCGGCTAATAGATTTTGCCGACCAACTTTACCAGATGAGTGACGGCCTGTTCGATATTACTTCGGGCGTATTACGCCGGGTCTGGCGCTTCGATGGCAGTGACCGAGTACCAAATCAGGATGAGATCAGGAAGGTTCTTGATCTGGTTGGCTGGCATAAGGTGAACTGGCAAAACAATCGTATAAAGCTCGACCAAGGCATGGAAATCGACCTCGGTGGCCTGGGTAAAGAATATGCAGTTGATTGTTGCGTCACACTGGTACGAGAACTAACTGATCAAAGTGTACTCATTAACTTTGGCGGAGACCTCGCTACTAGCTGTGAGCGCCGTGGCGGCAATTGCTGGTCAGTCGGTCGACTGGTTACCGGAAGCGACCAGTCAGTCGCTTTGTTCCAGCTTTATACTGGTGCAATTGCCACCAGTGGTGACGCCAATCGGTACCTGTTGAAGAATGGTGTTCGCTACAGTCATGTGTTAAATCCGAAAACTGGCTGGTCAGTTCCGGATGCGCCACATACTATCAGTGTCGCCGCCAGTACCTGTACAGAAGCAGGGATGTTTTCAACCCTGGCGATGTTACAGGGGCATCAGGCACGGGAGTTTTTAAGTCTACAGGGACTGAAGCATTGGGTTGACTGAAACCTGCTTCTTAGTAGATGAATAAACCGCAGACATAGGTATGATTTATAAGTTATGACACGATTGCATTTAAGCCTATTCGATCAGGACTTACTCGATGGTAAACGCGGTAAGGCAATGCAATTTGCCATGGAAACAATAGTTAATGCCGCCAATATTGATCGAGCCGAAAGTTTAATCGACATCAGTTTCGCGCATATCGATTCCTGTTTTTATGCCGGCAGAGCGCATCTCGATTTCGTGCTTTATATGTTGGAACACAAAGCCAGCCTGTCGGTACCAAGCTGGACCAATAACGGCCTGATTGCATTAAACGACTTCTCGTTACGTGATCCCCTCGCCAGCACTGAAATGGACGAGGCCAGGCAATTAATGGAAGCCTATGTTCGGCTTGGATGCAAACCAGTCTGGACTTGTGCACCGTATCAATTGCCTGGGAGGCCAAAGCTGGGCGATCACATAGTGGGCTCAGAGTCGAATGCAGTCAGTTTTTATAATTCGGTGATTGGAGCGCGTACCAATAAATATGGTGATTTTCTCGATGTCTGCGGGGCATTAACAGGGCGAGTGCCTTTTGTCGGTTTACACAGGTCTGAGCTAAGACGGGCGAGTGTTGTATTCAATGTAGAGGGTATTCCACTGACCATACGTGAAAACGATATTTTTTATCATTTGCTAGGCCATTTTATTGGTAAACAGTCTGATAAGAATGTGCCGGTAATTATTGGCTTGCCAGAAATCACTAACGAAGATGACCTGAAAGCCATTAGCGCGGCAGGTAGCTCGTCGGGCAGTGTACCCCTGTTTCATGCGGTGGGAATTACCCCTGAAGCAGAGACATTGAGTGAAGCCTGTCAGAACGAAACAGTAAACACCGTCATTGAAGTTAGTATTGATGATTTGCAAAATGCGCGAAAAGAATTGAGCCAAAATTCAGGCGGGTTCTTGAGAGGTGTGGCACTTGGAACACCTCACTTTTCATACACCGAATTTGAACGACTGGTGATTTTATTAAATGGCCGCGCTATCGATTCCGGAATAATTTTCTATTTGACTACCAGTCGACATGTTTACCAACAGGCCCGGGAGCAGGGTTGGATAGATTCACTGGAATCAGCCGGTATAAAAATCATCACCGATACCTGCACCTATTTTTCACCTGCGGTAAATGGTCTGAGTGGATTGATTATGACGAATGCCGCGAAGTGGGCTTACTATGCGCCTGGCATGTTATCGGTGCAGGTTGTATTGGGAAGTCTAAGTGAGTGCGTCGAGTCAGCAGTCACTGGTGAGGTCGCGCTTGACAGCTGGGAACTATCGTGACTTCTACCCTGACGGCGGAGGTGTTGGTTGAAGGCTGCGCTAGCGGCGAAGTTTTATTTTTAGAGGAAGCTCTGAGCTTCTGGGGTGGTTTCGATCCACAGTTGGGCGAAATCATCGACGTCCATCATCCGCAGGCTGGCAAAAAAGTCAAAGGCCAGATTTTGGTGATACCTGCGAGTCGTGGTTCGGCGGGTACTCCCGCCTGTATTGCCGAGACCTTGCGTAACGGAACCGGACCTGCTGCGTTTATACTGGCCACTGCTGATGTCAATATTTGCGTGGGTGTTAGCGTGGCGAATCGTTTATATGACTTGAATATCCCAGTGGTTAAGATTAATAAAGAAGACCTTTTAAGATATTCTAATCTCAAGCTGATTCATATCCACGATAATGGTCTGATTGAAATGGGTTAGTGCGATGAAAAATAACGTTCTTATCATTATGTCGGACGAGCATACCCGTTCGGTAATGGGTGCCTACGGTAATTCCATTGTCAAAACCCCGGCTCTGGATCGCCTCGCTAATGAAGGCATCAGGTTTGAAAACGCTTATACACCTTCGCCTATTTGTATACCTGCTCGGGCCAGTTTTGCCACCGGTACACAGACATTTGAGCATGGGTGTTGGTCTTCGGCTGAACCTTATTTTGGACAACAAGAAAGCTGGATGCACCGAATTAGGGATAAGGGCCATGAGGTCGTATCGATAGGCAAGCTGCATTACCGCTCCGCGCAGGATGATGTCGGGTTTAGTGAAAGCCAGCATGTTATGTACCTGGCGAACAATGGCATGGGCTGGCCACAGGGGTTGCAACGTCGCCCGCTAACCGATTTCCCTGGAGCTGCGGAACTCGCCGCCGAATTGGGCCCGGGTGAAACAGGCTATACAAAATACGATCGTGATATTACCGCAGCCTCGGTTGACTGGTTACAGGCGCAAAGGTCAAACGATAAGCCCTGGGTTTTATTCGTGTCATTTATCTGTCCGCATTATCCACTGGTTGCACCCAAAGCATTTTATGATTTATACCGCGATATTGATTTACCGAGTGCTTTTGATACTAATCCAGCCGAACAGCTAAAGCACCCTGTGATAGATCGCATGCGCGAGTTCTGGAATTACAACGATTATTTCGACGAACAAAGTCAGATAGAAGGCCTGCGTAACTATTACGGCCTTTGTAGTTTCCTCGACGATAATGTCCGACAGGTCCTCGAAGCGCTGGAGCAAAGCGGCGAGGCCGATAATACCCAAATAATCTATACCAGTGACCACGGTGACATGATTGGTAATCATGGTATCTGGTGTAAGTCATATATGTACGAAGATTCGGTTGGCATACCAATGACTCTGACTGGCCCAGGAGTTGAATCGAGTGTTAACAAGACGCCTGTATCTTTGATTGATATTGCAGCTACTGTGGAGTCTTTTGTAACGGGTGAATATTGTCGGGCTGGACAAGAATGGAAGAGTCGGCCACTTCAGGATTTTGTCGAGTCACCGAACGTTGATCGAGTTGTGATTAGTGAATACCATGACGGCGGAAGTCCAACTGGTGTTTTTATGTTGAGAAAGGGCGTCTGGAAACTGGTTTACTTTGCTGAACAAAATCCACCCCTTTTATTTAACATGGAAGATGATCCGCAGGAGTTAAAAAATTTAGCCGATAATGCGGACTATCAATCTATTCGGGAGAAATTGATCGAGGCTTTGTTTGAAATTCTCGATCCCGAATTAGTTAGCCGTAATGCATTTGATGATCAACAGAAGATGATCGAAAAACTGGGCGGTATCGATAAAATTTTGCAAATGCAGAGCTTTAATCACACGCCACTGGAATAGCTCGGTCGATCAGGTATTTGTTTATCCTTGATTACGCTCTTTGAGTAACCCGGTTAACCAGTCGGGATCCATTTCGGGCACGGACGATAATAGTAACTGGGTATAATCGGGATAGGGTGGCGCAAGAATTTCACTTTTCATACCCTGTTCGACTACGCCGCCCTGATACATCACCACGATTTGGTCGGATATTGCTTTCACTGTGGCAATGTCGTGTGTGATGAAAATATAGGTAATACCCAATTCCTTTTGCAAACGCAGTAGCAGGCTTAATATGCCTTTCTGTACGATTTGATCGAGCGCCGAGGTTACTTCATCGCAGATAATCAAATCGGGTTCGGCAGCCAGTGCTCGGGCGATACAGACTCGTTGCTTTTGGCCTCCTGACATTTCGGCGGGGAGGCGATCAACGAAAGTTTCATCGAGCTCGATAAGTTCGAGCAGTTCGAGAAGGCGCTTGTCTAGCGCCTTGCCTTTGAGACCCAGGTAAAACTCGAGCGGTCGGCCAATGATGTCTCGCACTGTATGCCGCGGGTTCATGGCGGTGTCGGCGGACTGATAAATCATCTGAATCTTTTTCAGCTGTTCGGTACTACGATCTTTCAGAGCGGGTGGTAAAGCCTTGCCATTAAACAATACCTGACCTTTCGACTGCGGCAGTAACCCAGTGATAACTCGTGCGGCAGTTGACTTACCCGAGCCCGATTCACCCACTACGGCGACGGTATGTCCACGAGGCACTTCGATAGAAACATTGTCGAGTACTTTGATACCGCCCCCGTATCCAGCATCGACTCCCTCAGTTTTCAGGATTATATCTTCCGATTCTTCTTCCGCTTTCTCGATCGAGCGAACCGACCAGAGCGATTTGGTATATTCTTTTTCCGGATGCGAGAGCATGGTGCGGGTATCGGCGTTTTCGACGGTTTCGCCGTAACGCAATACCTTGATGACATCCGCCATTTGAGCGACCACGGCGAGATCGTGGGTAATATAAATGGCTGCGGTATGGAAGTGTTCTACGATCTGGCGCATCGAAGCCAGTACTTCAACCTGCGTGGTGACGTCGAGCGCGGTAGTCGGTTCGTCAAAGATGATTAAGTCGGGGCGAGAAGACATCGCCATGGCTGTCATTACACGCTGTAATTGCCCGCCAGAGACCTGATGCGGGTAGCGATCTCCGATGTTATTCGGATCGGGCAGTTGCAATTCGGCAAATAGTTTACGGGCATCGGCCCTGGCTTCCTGCTCAGTGCTAATACCGTGTCGTACTGCGGCTTCAATAGTTTGTTCAAGGAGTTTATGCGCGGGGTTAAACGATGCCGCTGCCGATTGTGCAACATAGGCAATTCGAGAACCGCGTAATTCGCGTTTCTCGGCCTCCGAGGCTTTCATTAAATCCTTACCGTCAAACACGATGCTTCCTCGGGTGATTTTACAACCGGGGCGAGCAAAACCCATTGAGGCTAAGCCGAGCGTAGATTTACCCGCGCCCGACTCACCGATTAAGCCCATAATTTCACCACGACGTAAGGTTAAATCAATGCCCTTGATGATTGGATGCCAGCGGTCATCACTAAAACCGTCGATTACGATATCGCGCATTTCTAGCAGGATATCGCCTTTTCCACCTTTGTTTTTTGTATTCATGCTCGATATCTCAGTCTTTCAGGCCACTAGTTTTATGTAGAAACCAGTCAACTACGAAGTTAACGGCAACAGTAAGTAAGGCGATGGCAGCGGCTGGCAGCATCGGTGTCATTGCAGCGGTAATATCGTATTCGGCAAACTGGATCAGGCCTGCCGTCTCACGAACCATCGAACCCCAGTCAGCGGTGGGTGGCTGGATGCCTACACCAAGGAATGATAGCGCGGCGATTGTCAGGAAGACGAAACAAAAACGCAAACCGAATTCGGCGACCAGCGGTGGCATAATATTGGGTAGTATTTCCTTACGCATAATCCAGCCCAGGCCTTCACCGCGTAATTTGGCTGATTCGACGTAATCCATGACAACAACATTCAGTGACACGGCACGAGTTATGCGAAATACCCGGGTGGAATCGAGTATGGCAATGATGATGATTAGATTGGTGGCAGTTGAACCGAATATCGATAGCAGCATTAACGCAAATATCAAACTCGGTATCGCCATTAGCACGTCGACCGAACGACTCAACAAATGATCTAGCCAGTTTTGACTAATGGCAGCGGCGATGCCCAGACAGCCTCCGATTAAAAAGGCCAGGAAAGTCGTAGCAACCGCTATGCCAATGGTATTTCGCGCGCCGTAAATTAAACGCGATAATACATCCCGACCGAGTTGATCGGTGCCGAACAGGAACTCGTCACCCCAGGGTGCGTATGACATGGGGAATATTTCTGCTTCGCCATAAGGCGCCAGCCAGGGTGCGAATATGGCGAAGATCAGGTAAATCGAGATCACCGTCAAACCGAACAGAGCGGTTGGCGGTGCTGACTTTAAACCACGCCACACATTCGCTCTAAAAGTCCGCCTGGCTTTGATCAGGCTGACTTCACCGGCGGCTGAATAGCCTTCTTCTCCGACGCTCATATTTTGATTCTCATCGTGGGTGTAACAGTCTTGGGTTGGTGATAATGGAAATAATATCGGCAAATAAATTGAGCATTATATAGGTAATTGCAAAAATCAAGGCGCAGGCCTGAACCACAGGTACATCTCGTGTGGTGACTGCGTCAACCATGAGCTGGCCAACGCCGGGATAGACGAATACCACTTCGACGACGACTACACCGACGACCAGATAAGCCAGATTAAAGGCGATAACGTTGACAATGGGTGCCCAGGCGTTCGGCAGAGCGTGATAAATAATAATCTTCGACTTAGAGACGCCTTTCAGGTCGGCCATTTCGATATAGGGGCTGGCCATCAGGTTGATGATCGCGGCTCGTGTCATCCGCATCATGTGGGCGACAATCACCAGAGTTAGCGTAATCGCGGGTAATGCCGATAAATATACTCGCTCCCAGAAATCAGCGCTCGGATCGATATTGGCCAGCGAGGGGAAAACTTTAAAGAACGAAGAAAAAAATAATATAAGTATATAAGCCACGAAGAATTCAGGGAAAGATATCGTAGTCAGGGTTAATGCATTAACCACTCGATCATAAATCGAACCTCGGTATAGTGCAGCGGTAATGCCGAGAAACAGTGCCAGTGGTACCGCGATAATTGCCGCCATACCGGCGAGGAAAAGTGTGTTGCCCAATCGTGGTGCGATTAAATCTATAACCGGTCGTGATCGGTCAGCACCACCAGAGGAGCCACGACCCGAAAAGGAATTGCCTAGATCACCAGTTATTACGCCGCCTACCCACTCTAAATAGCGTTCATGCAATGGCAGGTCGAGACCGAGTTCTTTTCGAAATGCTGCAACGGTTTCGGGTAAAGCAGCCTGTCCAAGAATAGCTTCACCGAAATCGCCCGGCAGGAACTCGATAGAACTGAAAATAATCAACGACACCACGAATAGCGTGAGAAGACCAAGAGCCAGCCGTTGTAATACTGTAGTAATAACAGGGTGCACGATTCTTCTTCCTCACTTTATTTTGGTTATCGTTTTTATAGAAGCTTCTGACGTCTTCCTGATTTTTTAATACCGAGGTAATGAGCCGAAGCCCATTACCTCTTTTTACAGCAAGTGGATTAAGCGAACCACCAGCGTTCGATTGCCTTGCTACCGTCCATTTCCCAATTGCCCGCGACTTGTCCATCGTGGCCAATCTTTTTACTGACGGCATGGATGTGGTTGGCAAACATTGGAATCAACGCACCGCCGTCGTCATTTACGAGTACCTGAGCTTCGTAGTACATAGCGCGACGTTTATTGGTATCGAGTTCAGAACGCGCTTCAAGAACAATCTTGTTGAACCGGTCAGCCGCAGGGCCGGTCTTCCAGGCAGTGTCATTCCATTTGCCATCGTTCATGTAAGCGGCAGCGAACATCCAGTCTACGGTCGGTCTACCACCCCAGTAGCAAGCACACCAGGCTTTCTTGTTCCAGACGTTTGACCAGTAACCATCTTTGGGCTCGCGAACCACATTGATATCAAGGCCTGCTTTGGCTGCTGAATCCTTAATCAACAGAGAGGCGTCAACCGCGCCGGCGAAAGCAGCATCAGAGGTACTAAGATCCAGCGTGCCCGAAAAGCCAGATTTTTTCAGATGATGCCTGGCTTTGTCAGGATCATACTTGCGTTGTGTCATTTCTCCGTTATGGAAGGGTTGCGAGGTTGAAATCGGGTGATCGTTACCAATGGCGCCATGTCCGAGCAGAATCTTATTTACTAATGCCTCTCGATCAACCGATAGCTTGACTGCCATACGCAGATCGTAGTTATCAAATGGCGCCTGATCGACCCGCATCGGAAAGGTGTAATGCAGGGTCCCTGTGACCTCCAGGATCGACAGGTTAGGGTTACGTCCGAGCAGGTGAACCGTTTTCGGATCAACCCGGTAAATCGCGTCAACCTCCTGGTTCATTACCGCACTCTGACGTGCAGTGGTGTCGCCCAAGGAGACCATTTCAACTTCGTCGAAATGCGCTCGACCTGACTTGAAGTAGTTGGGGTTGCGTTTGAATGTCGCGCGAACACCCGGCTCAAAGCGATCGATAATATAACCACCGGTGCCGAAGCCCGCTTGCCAGTCCATCTTACCTTCGAATGCCGGTAATATAGCCAGGTGGTAGTCACTCAAAATAAATGGAAAGTCGGCATTACCTGCATTAAGTGTGAAGGTGACTTCGTGTGAGCCGGTCTTCTTTATTTCGGTAACGGCACTAAGCAGTGATTTGACAGCGGATTTGGTGTCTTCGCCACGGTGATGGTTCATCGCCGCAATAACATCGTCGGCGGTCATTGGCTTGCCGTTGTGGAATTCAACACCCTTGCGCAGTTTGATAACCCAGGTTTTGGCATCCTTGCTGGCTTCGAAACTTTCTGCCAGTTCAGGAATAAGCTTCCCAGTATTGTCTACTTCGAACAGGTGATTGGCATAGGCAAAAACCAGATTTGTAGCGAATCCATTTTCGTGCGTGCCGGGGTCGAGCGAGTCGGTGGTCGAGCCGTGACTACTGCCAAAGGTGAATTTACCACCTTTCTTGGGTGTCATGCCCGCATGTACAGATTGCGTTAATAAGCTAGTAGCAAAAGGAGCCGCAAGACCAAGGGCTGTTGCGCGTTTTATAAATTCACGACGATCAAGTTTCCCCTCGACGGCCGCTTTTTCCAAATCTTTGATATCCACGATATTAATCCTCAAATTGTGTTTTTAATTGTCATTCCGTGCTGGAAGTCCCTCATGGTAGCTAATGTTGCCGTGCTTTTATGCACTTGTTATATAACATGCCGCCTATATGTTTTAACACGTTTGCAATAACAAAATCAATTTGTATCAATTTGTATGTCTCATATGGTTAAGTAGACGTCGGCAATTAAAAATCTTGAGCTTTAACTGATAAGGTCTTTTCTTTTTCGGACATAATCCTGCAAGGCTTCATCAACCGCCGGGTCGGTGGCGGGTTGCTGGTACTCCTGTAATAACTGTTTCCAGATTTGATTCGCCCGTTGCTCGCTGGTAATGGAACCACGCTCCTGCCAGGTTTCGTAGTTATCCCAGTTCGATACCAGTGGCGAATAAAAAGCCTGCTGATAGCGCGACATGGTGTGCTCGGTACCAAAGAAGTGTCCGGCTGGGCCGACATCTCGCACCGCCTCAAGCGCCAGTGTGTCTTCGTTTACCTCGAAAGGCCTTATGGTTGCCGCCATCATTTGCAACATTTCGGCGTCGATGATTAGTTTCTCGAAAGAGGCGGTTAATCCACCGTGCATCCAGCCAGCGGCGTGCTTGATTAAATTCGCCTGACCGGTGATTGCGCCCCATAACGACATGCTACTTTCATAAGCGGCCTGTGCATCGACGCAGTTCGCAGCGGTGACATTACTGGATCGAAATGGCACCCCGAGACGACGCGCCAGTTGTCCCGAAGCCTGCGCTGCCTGCACAGCTTCCGGTGTACCGAAGGCGGGGGAGCCAGTTTTCATATCGACGTTTGAAGTAAAGCCACCGTATATGACGGGATTGCCGGGACGTATTATTTGCGCCAACGCGATACCGACCACGGCTTCTGCGTGTTGTTGAGCAAGCGCTCCGGCAATCGTTATCGGCGCCATCGCACCAGAGAGGGTGAAAGGTGTAACCGTAATCGCCTGGCCGTATTCTGCCATCGCGATTAAACCATCGGCCATGGGTATATCCAGTTGCAAAGGTGAGTTGGTGTTGACAATGCAGTGGAAGACGGGCTTTTCGATTAACGCCTCGGTCGAACACTGAAACGCAATCGCCGCCATTTCAATCGCGTCCATCGCCTGTTGGTGCCCAATGGTCCAGGGAACCCATGTTTTATCCAGCAAGGTGCATTGTGCGTAGTACAAATCCAGATGCCGACTCTCGGCGGGCATATCCATCGCTTCGAAGCCACCTCCACCTTCCTGATGCAAAATATCCAGACTTTGTACCACGCGGATGAAATCGCACATTTCGGCATAGGTTCCATTGCGACGCCCCTTGTCCATATCCATGACATAGGCGGGCCCACCGACCGAACAAAATGCCGCATGGCCGTCACCAATCTTAATGTTCTTTGCCGGGTTGCGTGCATGTAAGGTAAACGACGACGGAGCTTTAGCGACCAGGGATTCGAGGAGTGTTTTGTCAAATCGGATGAGTTCGACATTGTCGTCTACATCGAATCCGGCGGTGGCGAATTTTTCTCGGGCCTTAGGTGACAGAATCGCCATGCCGACTTCCTGCAGGATCGACAAAGCGGTCTGGTGAATTTGCTCGATCGCATCTTCGCTTAACAGGTTGATTGGGGCCTGTTGGTATTGAATTGGTTGCCAGGGTGGTTGTGTCAGCGCACCGACACGACGTTTATTTCGTCTGCTCATGGTCTCATTCCTGAATGATGGCTCTTTCACGCTTCAGTATTAGATTGGCCGGGTCTTTACCGAATTCACGTGCGAATTTATGCCCGCTATAAACCGCATCGGCAATACTCGACGGTACTCGGCAGTCGCCAATGCGGGTGACGTAGTTCTGGTTTAACTGATGGAACAGATTGTCTTTTGATTGTCTTGAAGTGATTAAAAGCAAGTTATCAAAAGGGTGATCGGTGGTCTGGCTGGTATAGGGGCAGTGACTGGTTAAATTGCCTTCGTCAACCTGGGTTAATATCTGGCCAAAGATAGTCTTCAAACCCATCAACAATAATTTAGTCTGAATAAACGTCTGTTCATTGGTCATTGTTGTCCAGCTTGAAACACAGGTCGCGGGGGTAAGATAGGTAACAGAATAGCCTTTGTTAAGATATCTTTCGGCTAAAGCACCCGCCATGAAATAGTGATCGTCATCGTAAATTAGGATATCGCCCTGAAGTTCAGCGCCATTAAAAATATCATCAGGAGTGAAAATATTATTATCTGGTATTGGTAGTGCAGTACGAAGGTTGCTACCGATTCCGTCGCGTCGCCATTCACTACCGGTGGCAATAACAATTTGATCGGACTCGAATTCCATTATTTCCTCCGCACCAAGTTCGCTTTGCAGATAAACCGATACATTGTCCATCTGACTAATCATGTGGCGGCGGTAATCACGCACACGGATCCAGTTCTGCAGGCCGGGTAGGGTGGACTCGTTGACCACTCGACCACCTAATTCGCTACTGGCTTCGGCCAGCGTCACCTGATAACCCCTTTGACCAAGCGCAAGCGCTGCTTCGAGTCCTGAGGGGCCGCCTCCAACTATCAGAAAACTATCATCGCTCTTAGCTGGTTGAATTTTATCCGGATGCCAGCCGCGTCTCCATTCTTCGCCCATGGTTGGGTTTTGTGTGCAACGTAGCGGTACACCTTCGTTATTTGCTGCGCGGCAGATATTGCAACCGATGCATTCGCGTATCTCATCTTCACGCCCATTCTTGATTTTGTTGGGCAGAAAAGGATCGGCGATTGATGGTCGAGCCGCACCGATGAAATCCTGTATGCCCCGTTTGATTTGACCAACCATAGTATCCGGCGAGGTAAACCGTCCGACGCTGACTACTGGTTTACTGGATACGCTTTTGACGAAACCGGCGTATTGCTCCTGATAGCCTTCGGTTGAAAACCTTGAGCTACAGGAATCGTTACCGAGGCTGCCACCGAGCGCCAGATCCCATAGATCGGGTAGCTCGGCTAGTGCTTCGACAATTTGTCGGCCTTCGCCTTCGCTGGTAATACCGACTTCGCCATGCAACTCGTCAACCGCCAGCCGCACCGCTACTGCACATTTATGACCGACCGCTGATTTGGTATCTTCGATGAGTTCACGTAGCAAACGCATTCGGTTTTCGAGCGAACCGCCGTATTCATCGGTTCTATGGTTGAAACGAGGAGAAAGAAACTGAAAGGGCAGATACTCATGCCCGGCATAGACGTAAATGATATCGAATCCTGCATTCATAGCCCTGATGGCTGCCGCTTTGTGCCATTCTCGATAGTAGAGAATATCCTGTAAATCCATGGCACGGACGTGTCCAGGCTCGACGAACTCGGGGGAGCAGGCACTGGGTGCGATACTTACATCTCGGGTTTCACGGTTGCTGGCGTGAAACCCACCGTGCCATAACTCGATGCCGGCCAAAGCACCGTGCGCATGAATCGCGTCACAGGTGATCGACAATTCTTTAGCGTCGTCATCGTCCCAAAGAGTCAGGAATGCATAGGGCGCTTCGTCCGCACTGGGGTGGATGGAACAATACTCCGTGCAGACCACTCCCCAGCCACCTTCGGCCTTGATACCGCGCAGAGTTGCCGAGCTATTGGGTCGCTTATTACCCATGCCGGTCGCGTGCGGGGTCTGATAAAACCGATTGGGCGCGGTCACCGGGCCTATTTTTACGGGCTCAAACAGGATGTCGTATTGCGGGTTTCGTGGCACGGGGTTTATCTCGTCACGGCATATTTAGTTGAACGATCGTACAACAAGGAATATTATATTGCAATGATGAAAAATGAAGTTAAATATAGGCGTAAAAATTCGCATAGTCGACGGCAGGATTTGATTGCTGCAGGTATTCGATGCCTGGGCGAGGGTGGTATTTCGAATTTTACGATTGACAAGATCTGTAAGCAGGCAAATGTGTCTCGAGGTCTGATTAATCATCATTTCAAGTCAAAAGATGAATTTTTGCTGTGCATTTATGACCAGATGACAGCCCATTTGGTAGAGATTGATAATAATGCGAGTGCTCAGCAACACATTGTTGGTTTGATCGAAAGAAGCTTTGATCAAAATAGTTTTGAGAAGTCCAATTTACGCGCCTGGCTGGCAATTTGGGGGGAGGTAGCAACGCATACTGAATTGAGGCAATTACACGAGAGCCGGTATCAGATATATAAAAATAATCTGGTTCATTCAGTCGATGAGCTTGCTAAAGCAAAAAGTATTAATATCGATGCGGATACAGTTGCCCGTCAGTTGATAGCATTGATCGATGGCCTCTGGTTAGAGTATTGTTTGCACTCGAATAGTTTTTCGCTGGATGCCGCGAGAAACGATTGCTATCAATTTCTGACAACACAATTGGGGGAAATTGCGTCAAAATGAAAAGTCAAAGTTCTACTTTTGGTTCAGCTTTATTATCGTCGTGGGCATTATTACTCGGCTTTGGCGTATTGATGCTTGGCGATGGTTTACAGGGTACCTTGCTTGCCGTTCGAGCCAATATCGAAGGTTTTTCGGCAACCATAACCGGTTTAATCATGTCGGCATTTTACGGCGGATTTTTACTGGGCTCGTTATTATGTCCCAGGATTACAGCAAAAGTAGGGCATATACGGGTGTTTGCTGCCCTGGCCGCGCTGGCGTCAGCATCCATCCTGGTACATGCACTTTATGTCAATGTATATGTCTGGATTGCCCTACGCTTACTCAGCGGGTTTTGCTTCGCCGGTTTGTATATCGTCGCCGAGAGCTGGTTGAATGATCGTGCTAGCAATGAAACCCGTGGCAAACTATTGTCGCTTTATATGGTGGTGACATATATCGGCGTCGGAGCAGGGCAGTTGATGCTAAACCTGGCGGCACCGACGGATTTTCCACTGTTTATTCTAACTTCTGTATTAATTTCAGTCGCGGTGGTGCCATTACTATTATCAGCAGGCTCACCACCTACTTTTGACGAGTCGGTTAATATCAGTTTGCGCGAACTCTTTCGAATTTCACCTCTAGGTATCTTTGGTATGTTCGTGGTGGGTCTGGTTACCGCGACATTTTTCGCGCTCGCTCCAATCTATGGTCAGCGTATTGGGCTAGATATCGAGAACATATCTTATTTTATGACCGCGGCGGTGGTTGGTACCGTTATATTTCAGTGGCCGATAGGCGTCCTGTCTGACTGGTTTGATCGCCGGATTATTCTAACCATCGTGTCGCTATTAACTTCCATGGCGGCGGTGTTATGCGTATATGCGGTTCAGTACTCAAACTTGTTCGTACTGGTATCGGCGGGTTTATTTGGAGGCATGGCTTTTCCACTGTATTCGGTTTGTATTGCTTATACCAATGATCATTTAAATCCCAATCAAATGATAGCTGCGAGTGGTGCCCTGGTGTTAGTTGGTGGTCTGGGTGCAGTAGCTGGGCCGGTGATGATAGCGAGCATTATGGATTATTTCGGCGATCAATATCTGTTCTGGTCGATGGCTGCAGCGCATTTGTTGATCGGTTTATTTGGAATAGTACGAATGGCAGCCAGGGCTCCAATACCCCTGGACAAACAGGGCAAAAGCACGGCTACGGCAGTGCATCCGTCGGGTGCGGCGATCGAAAGTATTCAACAATATGCGAGTAGTGAAGCCGATGAAGACGATAACTGGGACTAAATTTTCGCGACCAGAGATTTTATATATTCGGTACGCAAGTTGATATCTTCTTCCATAAGCCGAATTTCCTCAGTGATTAAAGCGGATAAATCCGCCCCCTCGCTTCGGGCTGTTTCAATTTGTTCCAGTTCATGCAGAGCTTCGCGAAAAGCACCGCTGCTTTCGTAAACCATTCCAGTTTGCCGGGTACCGCTATCGACCATTACGGTTTTTTTCACGCGTTGAAACTTATACTTCCTGCTCACCGGTAGTAAGGATCCCTTCTCTCTTTCGTAAACAATACGGAGAATATCGAATTCTTCGGTTGTATAAATAGCAAATTTCTCTATTTGCTGAGGGTGTTGCACCCCCATTTCTTTCAAACGCGGATAATTTTTCATCGTGTTTAATCCAAATAATAGTTAATCAAGCTGGCAATATCTGCTCATTGTCACCGATCTTTTCATATCCACGCAGTATTTTTTGCGTGTCGGTTTCTGCGTCGTTTAACTGATCTTCGGTGAGATGACAGCTAATCTCATGCCCACCTTTCAGTCTTAGAATCGGAGGAACCACCGTATCGCAGGTGCCATCTATGGCCATTGGGCAGCGATTGTAGAATGGGCAGCCAACGGCGGTAATTTCAACTCCGCGGGCTATACCCACTGCCATCTCGCGCTTTTTCATTGTGTCTTCTAACCAGCCGATACGCATTTCTGGTACCGAACTGATTAACAGGCGTGTATAGGGATGGAATGGTGGTTCGAGTACTTCGTCGGTCGGACCCTGTTCGACCACGCGTCCGGCATAAAGCACGACGATTTCATCGGCAAAAGAGGCCACTGTGGACAGATCATGACTAATGAAAACAAATGAGACCCCGGTTTTATCGCGTAGCCCCGTCAATAGTTTGATGACATTGGCGCCAACGATACTATCGAGTGCCGATGTAACTTCGTCACAAAGCATCACTTCAGGGTTAGCGGCGAGCGACCGTGCCATGTTGATTCGTTGCTTTTGACCGCCGGACAGTTCCATTGGATAACGGCTGGCAAATTCGGCAGGTAATTCGACCAGTTCGAGGATTTCTGCGACCTTTGCGTGTTTTTCCTTTCCTTTCAGGCCATGATAAAACTCCAGTGGTCTGCCGATAATGTCGCTGATAATCTGTTTCGGATTGAGTGCGGTGTCTGCCATTTGAAAGACAAACTGAACCTTCTCGAGTTCAGAAAGATCTCGGTCAAGCAGGCTGCCTTCGAGTTTTTTACCGTCGAGAATAATATCTCCCCGTGCAGGCGGTAGCATACCGGCCATTACCCGGGCGAGTGTCGATTTACCGCACCCAGATTCGCCGATAACGCCGACCACGTGCCCGTTTTTAACACTGACATTGATATCGCGTAAAATTGTGATTTTCGGTTCGCCGTTTTCATTCCCGCCGTATCCGGCGGTCATATTTTTAACCTCGATATTATCGACATCACGGTCGTGTTCATCGCCAACTGTAGTACCCATACCAGCAGTCGGCTTGGGTCGCGCGGCAGCCATTAGACGCTTGGTATAGGCGTGTTGAGGATTGTTGATAATTTCATCTACCGTGCCCTGTTCCATCACTTCGCCACTATACAAGACTACAATATGGTCTGCGATTTGAGCTACAACGGCCAGGTCATGGGTGACGTAAATAGCCGCAGAATTCTGTTCCTTGATAACCTTTTTGAAGGCCTTCAATACCTCGATTTGAGTGGTTACATCCAGTGCAGTGGTGGGTTCGTCGAGCACCATTAAATCGGGCTTTCCGCATAAGGCCATCGCGGCCATCAATCTTTGCAACTGACCGCCGGACACCTGATGCGGATAACGAAAGCCGATGCGATCGGCGTCGGGCAATTCGAGTGCGTGGTAGAGTTCGACCGCGCGCTTCGTTGCTTCTTCCTGGTTTAGTACGCCGTGTAACACTGCAGACTCGGTAACCTGTTCGCCGATGGTAATCGCCGGGTTAAAAGTTGCCGCAGCGCTTTGTGCCAGGTATGCGACATTCGCACCGCGAATTTCACGCTGCCGCAGCGGTGCCATGGTCAATACATCTTCGCCGTTTAACAATGCCTCACCCCCGGCGAAATGCAAACCGGGTTTGGTGTAGGCCAGCGATGCCAGCGAAATAGTGGTCTTGCCGGAACCGGATTCACCGATCAGAGCGACTACCTCGCCTTTGTGAACATCAAATGAAACACCTTTGACGATGGGAATTTCGACACCTTCGTCACTAGTAGCGCTAATTCTCAGGTCTTTAACTTCAAATAATTTTTCGCGTTCCATATTATTATCCCCCATTGTCTACACCATTTTCTTTGCGAGACTGCCGCCAGACTTGGCGGAAATATCGTCTACGATAAGATTAATCGCGATGGTGAATGAAGCAATCGCAACTGCAGGCCAGATTGCGGCATAAGACCCGTATGTCAATCCCTGTAAATTATCGCGTACCATGCTACCCCAGTCGGATGCAGGCGGCTGTATACCAAGCCCGAGGAAACTCAGGCTGGATATGAATAGCACCACGAATACCAGCCGTAAACCAAAATCGGTCGCCAGCGGCATTGCCGCGTTGGGCAACACTTCTGATTTGATTATCCACCAGATACCTTCACCACGGGCGTGAGCTGCTTCGACAAAATCCTGTACCATAATGTCCTGACCGAGTGCTCGCGCGATGCGAAATACGCTGGTTGCGTATATCACCGCGGCTGTCAGTATCAGAACAATTATCGACGATCCGAAAGCAGCTATGACTATCAAACCGAGCATGATCGTCGGTAAAGCCAGAATGGCATCGTTAACCCGGCTAATCCCCATGTCAATCCACCCTCCTTTGACCGCAGCCAAAATACCGAGCGTAATACCCATTAGATAGGCCAGCAGCGTGGCCAGCAGCGAGATACCAATTGTGTTTCTGGCACCAAATAAGATACGAGAGAGGGTATCTCTACCGATGTAGTCGGTGCCGAGATAAAAGGTGCCATATTCGTTAGTGAGAAGACCTCCGTCTTCGTCTTCACCGTAACTCAGGAAGCTGTCATCGCCATCCATATCCATTTCATGAAAAGGCGCTATCGACGGGCCAATCGCAACAATCACTAACCAGAACACGACAACTGCCACCGAAGCCTTTCCTATCCACGACAGTTTAATTCTTCGTTTTGGTGGGGCATCGGGTAACTCTGCAAAAGCATCCAGCTTGGCGATTACATCTTCTTCTTTTAAATGTGTTTCTTCAGTCATTTTTTTATCCTCGCGGCCTATTTGGGCTGTCTAAGCCGTGGATTGGAAAGTATCGACGCGACGTCTGCCAATATAATGAGTACAACGTATACACCACAAAATATCATTGCACAGGCCTGCACCAAAGGCAGATCACGAGTCTGTACGGCATCGATCATCAGTTTCGCCAGTCCAGGATACGAAAATATAGTTTCTACGATTACCACGCCACTGACTAAATAGGCGAGGTTCAAGGCAATAACATTAACGATTGGGCCGATGGCATTAAAAAATGCATGGCGTAGAATAATCCGCTTTCTGGGTACACCTTTTAATATCGCCATTTCAATATAAGGCGAATTCATGACGTTGAGTATCCCGGCTCGTGTCATTCGAATCATTTGTGCGGAAACGACTATGACCAGCGTGAATAGTGGCATCGCGATCGCTTTTAATAACTGCCCTAATGTTTCATCACCGGTCAAATAGGTTGTTGAAGGCAACCAGTGCAAATTGACCGCCAGTATTAGCACCAGTATGGTAGCAATAAAGAATTCTGGAACAGAAATGGTGCTCAGGGTACCGAAGGTGACCATGCGATCCAGTGATGTACCTGGGTGCATTGCTGCAAAAAGACCCAGCGATATCGAAATCGGAATCGAAATCAATGCAACCAGGCCCGCCATCATCATGGTGTTGCCGATTCGGCTACTGATTAAACTGGAAATCGTGGCGCCACCCGCCTTGGATATTCCGAGATCACCCGTCATCATATTGCCAAGCCAACTGAAATACTGAATTATCAGAGGTTGATCCGTGCCCAGTTGGGCTCGAAGTGCCGCCAGCGTCTCGGGCGTTGCAGCCTGCCCCAGTATGATCGAAGCGACGTCGCCCGGTAACCAACTGGTCATAATGAAAACGATAACCGAAACCACCGCTAAGGTGGCGAAACCAATTGCAATCCGTTGCAACACCATTTGCTTCATCATTTGTTATATCTCCTTCGACAAGGAATTATCGTAATAAAAAAGGCCTGTATGAATAAGATTCATACAGGCCTTAATTAGACACTCAGGTACATTATTACTAGGCCAGCCAGATGCGCTCAGGCCATTCCATAGCACCACATTGACCTAGTGGTACTTTAGGCATATCCATAACATTATTGCGAATACCATCATTAATATTAGTGAAGGCTGGAATCACCATGCCGCTGCCGTTGTGAATCAGTGTTTGCATTTCGCAATAGTGTGCGTGACGCTTGGCCGGATCGGTTTCTGCCAAAGACAGGCTTAGCAGTTCGCCCATGCGCTTATTATTCCAGAAGGTATCATTCCAGTTACCACCAGGGCCAAACTGAATTGCCATCTGCGAGTTGGCCGTTGGTCGCATGTTCCAGGTTACCACGTTGAGTGGTTCTTTCATCCATACCGCACCCCAATAACCATCGTTGGGCACTTTTTTCAATTTCAGGTCGAAGCCGATCTTGGCGCAGTTTGCCTGGGCTAGCAGGCAAGTGTCTTCGATACCCGCAGTTACCGGTGCTACGAAAAGTTCCGCGCCACTGTAACCTGACTTCTTGAAATGGAATTTAGCCTTGTCTGGATCGAATTCACGTTGTGGAAGCTCGGAACACCAGTCTGAGCCATGCGCGCCAGAAACGGGTGTATCGTTACCAACCACACCCTTGCCTTTGAGAATACGTTTGACTATGCGCTCGCGATCCTGAATGTATTGCATACCCTTGACAAAATCATCGTCCTCACCCGGTTTGGCATTCTTCAGAATACAAATTCCGAGCTGCGATGCAGCAGGTGTTGACAGCAGCGTTACCCCGTCGGCCGACTCGACCTGGCGGAAGGCTTTAGGGTCGACGTTTGCCATAATCTGAATGTCGCCCGCAATCAAGGCGTTGACACGCGCTACCGGATCGGTGATTGCGGTTATTTCACAGGCATCGAGATTCGCACCTTCGCGCCAGTAGTTTTCATTGCGCTTATGCACCGACTTTACACCGGGCTGAAACGATTCCATAGTGAATGGGCCGGTTCCGATCCAGTCACCCGTGGTGCCATTTTTGATGACTTTGTTCTGAAACATGCCAAGCAAGGTAGGCAAGTCAGAATTCGATGAATGCATAACCGCCTTGACTTCGTGCGTTCCTACTTTCTTCCATTCCTTGATTGTCGACAATACAGATTTTATGACCGAAGTTGAATCATCGCTGAGATGACGGTTCATACTCCAGACAACATCGTCGGCGGTGAACTTCGTGCCATCGTGCCATTCGACACCCTTGCGCAGCTTGAATGTCCACTCGGTTGCGTCGCTATTCGGTTCAAATGAAGCCGCCAGCTCGGGTTGCGGTGACAGGTCATCGGCATGCTGAACCAGGCCGTTATAGACAGCACGGCCACGGGCGTAATCGATACCCGAGGTAAACATCATTGGATCTGTCTGGTCATCGGGACCGTGTACTGGGTTTGCCATGCGAACCGAGCCACCCTTCTTAGGTGTGGCAGCGATGGCCTTATTACCAGAAATTAGCATATTTTCTGCAACTGCGAGGGTAACACCTGTAGCGGCTGCTAATTTGATAGCGTCACGACGGCTGTAACCTTTATTACCAGCCAGGATCTTCTCGACGCGGCCTTTATCGACGTGATCAAGATCCTGATATTTCAGTTCGTGATCTAGTATCTTTTTATCTTTCATCTTATCTCCTCCAACAGGAATTACTTTATTAATCAGCCTAGGTGAGATGAATTCACATAAGTCTGATTGGGCTAGCGCATGTAGCATGCACAGGTATTTTTAAACCGCCGATTCCGCTGAGCAATTGATTTTCTAATTAAGCTGATCGACTTTCCCGATAATATATCATAACAATTAACCCAGAGTGAACGTTCATTTCTTATCGGCCTGGTAAGAGAACTTAAGTGCTTATTATGTGGTTGTCAAATTTCATCATGGTGATTTTGGTAAACACTATCGTCATCGACAAATAATTAGGCCGGTTCGGGATGATATATCTCGCAGTTTAATATAGAGTTCGCATCAAAATCTCACCGGAATATCTTCGTTGTATCGAACCCTGGGTACTGTTTTTTCGTTATTGCTTAGCTATGGCATACTTTTGCTGGCTAATGGCCTGTTTTCGACTCTGCTCGGTGTGCGCACTCAGGTCGAAGGATTTGGCACCGATCTGGTAGGTTTTATTGTAGCCTCTTACTTCCTGGGGCTGTTATTTGGCGGCATGTTCGCGGGACGAGTGGTCACCCGGGTAGGTCATATTCGTTCCTTTGCGGCGTTTGCTTCATTGATGTCGATATCGGCTCTACTGCACCCTCTCTGGATATCCGCAGGCGGCTGGATGCTGTTGCGCATGATGTCCGGTTTTTGTATGGCGGGCATGATTATGGTGACCGAAAGCTGGCTTAACGAAAGCGCGAGTAATCATAACCGTGGTCAATTGCTGTCTTTTTATATGATCACTAATTATCTGGCGGCGGGTAGCGGGCAATTTTTATTATCGGTTGGTGACCCTTCCGAATATCATTTATTCAGTCTCGCCTCAGTATTGTTTTCGCTAGCCTTGCTGCCGGTGTTGCTGACTCGAGCGCGTGCGCCGGTGCCAATAAAGTCGAAGCGTATGCCGCTGATTGAAATTTACCGACTCGCGCCTCTGGGTGTAATAGGTGTGTTTTGCAGTGGATTGGTGAATTCGAGCGTGCATGGATTAGGTCCTGTATTCGCTACCAATATCGGTTTGTCGAAAACGAGTCTGTCATTATTTATGGCTACCCTGATTACCAGCGGTCTTTTCCTACAATGGCCGATAGGTCGATTGTCTGATCGTATAGGCCGCGGACCATTACTGGTAATTGTCCCGGTTGTCGTCGCGATAGCTGCCGCCTCTTTAGTATTGGTGACCGAGTTCGTATTTGTCCTGGTTGGCGCTGCAGTCTTCGGCGCATTTGTGTTTACGGTTTACTCGCTGTCCGCAGCAACCGCGAATGACATGATCGGATCCGATCAACGCGTACAGTTAGCGGGTGCTCTGCTGATCACTTATGGCGCAGGTGCCAGCATTGGCCCCATCGTAGCAGGACAGTTCATGGGGTTACTCGGCCCACAAGGTCTGTTCTTTTATTTTGCTCTGGTCAGTTTGTTTTTGTCGATGTTTGCCATATTAAAACGTCGCCGTGATGGTAGTCCGGATAAACGTAAGCCATTCGTTGTCGTGCCTTCGACACAGGCGACTTCGAACCAACTGTACCTGTCTGCGCATGACGAAAGACCTGAAAAAGTCGGGACCTCCGATAAGGACAAATCTGGCTCGTAGCCAGACCTTCGGTGCCGAGGCCTGAAGTGAATCGAACTAAACCGTTGAGCCACCGTCAGGTCTGGATGCTCGCCGGGCCAATTATGCTGTCTAATGTATCGGTACCGCTAGTGGGTGCGGTCGATACTGCGGTCGTTGGTCATTTACCCGACCCGGCAGCGATTGGCGCAGTGGCGCTAGGTGCGTTGATATTTGGGTTTATATTCTGGAGTTTCGGTTTTCTGCGCATGGGTACGACCGGGTTTATCGCGCGTGCCTTTGGCGCTGGTGATAACCGGGCATTATCAGAAACTTTGTTACGAGTCATTCTGCTGGCGTTGGTCCTTGGCGTTGTGACGATATTTTTGAGTGTTCCTCTGATCGAGTTTGCCTTAGTTATACTCGATAGCAGCGATCAGGTAGAGCAACTAACAGCCGATTACGCCTATATTCGAATCTGGAGCGCCCCGGCGACACTCTGTATTTATGTGTTTACTGGCATTTTTATCGGTATGCACAATACCCGTCAGGTATTCGTTCTTCAGTTTATCTTGAATGTTACTAATGTTGCACTCGATATTTTTTTTGTTGTCGGTCTTGATCTCGGCGTAGAGGGCGTAGCTGTGGCGACCCTGATTGCCGAATATCTGGCGGCGAGTGTCGGCTTTTATCTACTCCGTAAGCAGATTAAAACAGCAATACAAAAAATAAGCTATCCGAGCTTATTTGATAAGCAGGCTTTGCTGGCGCTGATGCGTACTAACGGCGATATTTTTATCCGTACCCTTTGTCTGACTTTTTCGTTCGCATATTTCACCGCACAAAGCGCTCGCATGGGCGAAGTGGTGCTGGCCGCAAATGCGATATTAATGCATCTGCAAAGTATACTGGCCTATGGGCTGGATGGTTTCGCACACGCAGCCGAGGCGTTAACGGGTAGTGCCTATGGGGCGACGCGTCGAGAGGCATTTAAACGAGCAGTAAGATTAACCAGTTTGTGGGCATTGATCATTGCGGCATTGATGAGCCTGGTTTATCTGTTTTTAGGAGAGTTGATCATCGGTTTATTTACCGGCATTGAGTCGGTGCTCGAAACGGCGACCATTTATCTGCCCTGGCTAGTCGGCTTGCCATTATTGTCGATCTGGAGTTTTCAGCTCGATGGTATTTTTATTGGCACTGGCTTTAGTCGAGAAATGCGCAACGCCATGATTCTAGCGACGGCACTTTATCTCGCCGCGATGAGTTTGCTCATTCCCTGGTTGGGTAATCATGGATTGTTTTTAGGCCTAAGCCTGTTTATGGTGTTGCGGGCGATTACTCTGGGGTTTTATTATCCGAGAATACTGTCGGCAATGGATTCGAGGGAGCTTTAACAACAGTGTCACAACATTCCCAGCATCAAAAATTTTTACTCGGCTCGTTGTTTTTTGGTCATCTAACCAATGACTGGGTCGCGGGCACGATCTGGTTGATTGCACCTGCGATAGCCGCCAGTCAGGGGCTTGGGCCGACCGAAGTGGGATTGATTCTGACGATCAATGGTATCGGTGCGGGCCTTGCTTATATTCCGGCAGGGGTGATCGCTGATCGCTCTTCGCGTCCGGGGTATTTGATGCTATTAACTTTCTGGTGGGTAGCTCTGGGTTATTTATCGGCAACCCTGGTACCGGGTTTCTGGGCAATTACACTGTTACTGGCAGTAGGAGTGATGGGCGATGCCTTCTGGCATCCGGTCGCGACGGGAGTGCTGGTAAAAGAAATGCCCAATCGCCGCGCCCATGCGCTTGGCGTCCATGCGGTCGGCGGCAGTATTGGTGCCGAAGTACTGGGCCCGCTCGCGGCTGGGTTTTTACTCGGCTATTTCGACTGGCAAACCAGTCTGCAAATTTTGGTGATCCCCGCCGTTTTGATGGGCCTGATATTTATTCCGATATCGAAGCGTATTACACGGAACACGGTTTCCAGGAAGGTCGATATCAATTTTAAAGCATTGATCAAACACTGGTCGACCGGTACCGGCATGGCACTGGTGTCGATGATGATTTTTTACAATATGTCACTAATGGCAATTTTGGGTATGACGCCGCTATATCTGCAAAGCGAACATGCGTTATCGACTTTTCATTCGGGATTAATCTTTGCGGCGATGCTGTTGATTGGCGCTCTGTGCCAGCCCATGTTAGGACACTATACGGATAGCCGAGGACGTAAACCGATTATCCTGGGGATATTGCTGATTAGCTGCTTATTTGCCTATGTCGCTGGTATGAGCACGTCGCTGGTCTGGGCGATCGTCGGCTTGCTACCAGCGGCGGCATTATTGACTGCGGTGCGTCCGGTGATATTGGCCGCGGCGGTGGATTTTTCTGGAAAGTCCGAATCGACGACATTGGGTATTGTTTTTACCGTACTCGACGGCGTTGGCATGGCAGGAGCTCTGTTTGCTGGAATGGTCGGGGAGTTTAACCTGGGTTGGGCTTTTTTACTGGCGGCGGGGCTGGCGCTGGTGTCGGCGGTTATTTGTCTTTTTATGCAATTTCAGTCGATTCCGCAACACGAAGAACTGACGGGTAAATGAGAGTTTAATCCGCTAACCAGGACTTGAATAATGACGATTAAATCGATGCGGCTGTATACCAATGTCGAACGCATATACAACGAGTTGAAGGAACTTGGTCTGGCGCAAAGTGAATCGCTTGACGTCGATACCCTGAGTCGGTTTGATCAGCTTCACTATCACGGTACTGATGCGCTGGATATTGCTATTAAGGTTCTGGCGCTAGACTCTAGTCACGAAGTTCTGGAAATTGGTTCTGGTATCGGTGGCCCAGCCAGGTATCTGGCCAACAAAACAGGTGCGTTGATCAAGGCGCTAGAGTTACAGCCGGACCAAAATAAACTGGCGCAAGAGCTAAGCGAAAGATGTGGGCTTGTCGGCAACCCTCAACATGTGTGTGGTGATTTTCTTGATTACGATTTTTCGGCCAGATATTACGACGCGATAGTCAGTTGGCTAGCGCTATACCATATTTCCGACCGTGAAAGAATGCTGAAACGATGTCACCAGTTACTCAAACCGGGTGGTCAGTTTTATACCGAAGATCTGTATATGCGAAAAGCGTTTAACCAGGATGAGCAACAGAATCTGGCCGAGGAATTATACGCCGTGACATTGCCCGATTGGGATGATTACCAAAGCCAGATTGAAGCAAGTGGTTTTGAAATAATCGAATGTCAGGAACTATCGGATGACTGGGGGACGTTCACCCATCAACGCTTAAAAGACTATAACAATGATCGAGACAGGCACGTTCGCGTACACGGCGAAGCCACGGTAGAAGGACTAAAAATATTTTATTCATCGGTTGACCGGCATTTTCAGTCTGGAAAACTGGGCGGTATTCGTTTGTGTGCGAAAAAGCGCTAGCAATTGTTAAATGAACAAGGGAGCTTATGAGTTCAATTGAAGAATTTATCGCTGAGTTGACTAAGCAAAAAAATACCTCAACAGTAACCAATCCATACTTAAATCAGGATATTGCTGATAATTTGCGTTTGTACCTTAACGCAATGAACAAGATGGAAGGTAAGCGTGTCCTTTTGGTTGGAGAGGCTCCAGGCTATAAAGGATGCAAAATCACTGGCATCCCTTTCACTAGTGGCAAAGCTTTTGAGAGATTTGATCATCCTCTTTTAAAGGAGATCGGCAGTCGGCTTAAACTTAGCAAGATCGAATCTGAGAACACAGCCACAATCGTTTGGGAGTACCTGTCCAGGAAGAAAGACACGCCTCTATTTTGGAACTCGTTTCCATTTCACCCTCATCCGAATGGCAATGAAAATAAAAATAGGGCACCAACTTCTGGAGAGGTTGAAATAGGTATAAATTATTTAAAAAAGCTCCGTTTAATATATAAGCCTGAAGTTGTTGCAGGCATAGGAGAGAAAGGAGTCAAATGTGCTAAAAAAGCCTTTCCAAATGAAACTATTGTTTATATCAGGCACCCTTCATTTGGTGGTAAGTCTGAGTTCATTGATGGAATGGACAAAATCATTTAACAAGGATTCGAAAATGACTCGGCGCACGTGCGCGCCTTACGTTTAAAACGGCATTGGCCAACTGCAGCCGTTGACGCAGGTCTCGGAAAATCGTCAAAAATGTGCAAGAAGTAGCCGATCAGCCACCGGTGTATAATAACTTGCCGAAACGGTCACATGCATTAGGGAAGCATTTTAGTCAACCAATCCCAACTGCCGGGCTATAGTAGCGCTGTCGTAATAATCACGGCCCTCCACTACCACCCCATTTTTGACACGCATCACCGAGCAATAGCGGACTTCGGCTTGCTTACCAGTTGGCGGGAAATCCCCCAGGCTGAACGAAGAATTCCAGAATGTGTGCCCGTATTGCGAAACTCAACCGTAGCCCATTCACCACATTGACTGACAATAACATTCTCCACTTTGCAAAGCCCATCCGGGAAGGCCTCACGCCACCGATAGTAATCAACCTTGTAAGCTTCCTTCCCCGTCTGCTTCTCGTCGCGAGCAACATCCTCAAAATCGCAATCATCAGCAATTACTGCCGCACCTCTGTCCGGGTCGCGCATGTCCCAGGACTCGTGAAACTGACGGACAACCTTTTCTGTTGGGTGCATTGTTCGAGCTCCTATCAAAGAATTTCGCCAGACGATAACATTCTTAGCAAACCATGTCGTCTTCATTCCATTAGCCTGGACCCACAGGAGACATTCAAGAGAAGGGTATTCAACATTAATCCGAACGTGGCCCCGTCAAGGTCATTGCCTGCATTGAAGACCAAGAGGTCATAGACAAGATCCTGTCGCATCTTAAAAAAATGATAGGCTACCATCTAATTCAGAGACGTTACCAGAAACCAGAGCGCCACCACACCAACAGCAGGCACCATGAGGCGAACAACTCTCTTCCACTGTTAGATTATTGTGTTCTTGCCATTGAGCTGAAACCTGATAGTGGCAGCAGGGGGGCTATTGCATAGATGTTGATGTCGGCAGTAAAATAAGTGCAAATTTGGCTGGTTTGTGAAGCTTTTCTGGAATTTTCGGAATACTCGATGCCAAATACGCGGTGGGAATTCTGGATTATTGGAGTTGGTTATCTGGAAATATAGCTTTTATACTTCTTATACTTAGCTTCGTTGTCTTGGCGCCTACTTTTACAAGACCGCACCGGAGGATTCATCATGATGTTCATTAGAAAACTCGCCTCGCTCGTTTTAGTGGGAAGTTTTGCGTACGCCTCGGCGGGCTTCGGGGCCGACAAAGCCGGGAGTGCTGATTACCCGGGCGTCGGTCGATTCGAGGGCTCGGAGATCGAGTTCTACGCGACTGAGAACTATGGCGAGACTACGTTGGCTACCGGTCCCGTACTCAAGGACTCAGACGCGAAAACCACCGCGACAACCGTCGAAGGTCGCATTACTCGAATCGTCTACAAGGTTCCGAAGGGTTCCTCCCCTCTCGAAGTGTTTCGCAACTTCGAAAATCGCGTTGCCGAGGCGGGATATGTCGCGATTTTCTCCGGCGGCCCGGAACAGATCAACGACTATAAGTTCAAGTACAAGCATCCCGTCGAGAAGCTCCAGTCCACTTCTCTGAGCAGCAAGATCTGGTATCTGTCCGCGAAACAAACCAAGGGTAGCTCGACTGCCTACATTTCATTGCTCGTCAGTCCTCACAGCGGTGGCGACGGCCAGCGCGTGCGTTTGATCGCTGTCGAGACGAAGACCATGGAAAACCGGATGGTCGACGCGGACAAGATGCGGGCCAGCATCAGTGAGACTGGTAAGGTCGCGCTCTATGGCATCTACTTCGATACCGGTAGCGCAACGGTCCAGAAATCGTCCGCGCCCACGATGCGGGAGATCGGGGAACTGTTGCGCAACAACTCGAGCATGAAGATCATCGTCGTCGGGCACACCGACAATCAGGGTGGGTACGCGTACAATATGGAGTTGTCCGAGCGTCGGGCCGCAGCAGTGGTGAAGTCTCTCGAGACCGAGTTCAAGATCAGTTCTTCGCGACTTAAGAGCGCGGGGGTTGGCTACTTGGCACCCGCTGGGAGCAATGGCAGCGAAGCGGGGCGTGCGTTGAATCGGCGGGTCGCACTCGTCGAGGACAAGTAGCGCACGTACTGGACTGAAGCTTCGGTCCCTCCTCCACCAGCAAACCGGTATCTCGAGCTGGGTTGTTCACAATTCCATCCGCGCAACGACACCGCATGAGCTCTCGGCGTGGTGGGATCAGGTGCTTATGTGACTGTCCCGAATATCGTGATATGTTGATAGCGCGAATACTGTGATATGTGACTGTTTGTTCTCACATGTTCTCATTCATTAATTGTTTTATCAATGACAGCTGTTGGCCCAGACTGTGTGAAAACTCGAAAAGTTAACCCTGGCTCAAAACTATTCCCCACTTCCAGTTATAAATCATTCAAATTTAATTTCCAATTAACCACTCTATGTTCAATTCTGGTCAAATTTAGACGCCAATTCACCCCATTAATATTTGGCAAATAGTTTTCACACAGTCTGGGTCGTAAGCACTCGTTCACATAATTACTACGACCGGTAACTCACGACCGGGAACGAACATTAAGCTAAAAGGCGGGGTATACTTCGAGGATATAAAATTACCTCTGCCAACTTACACAGGAAAGAAACGTGACACATACTCCACTTTTGGCCGATCTGGAACGAGCCATTGATCTCCTAAGCCAGGTTGATACGGGCAAACTGGACTTCGCCCCTGACCCGAATGTCTCCCCCGACATTCGCGAGCTAACCGGACTAGAGACCTACCCGGTAGATTCCCATCGGGCCAACTTAGAGGCCAGAATCGAGGCTGTCGTAAAGGCCGGGGACAAGCTTGAGCCTCGTGACCCTTCTGATTATGTGTCTAAGCTTATTGTTGCTTGTGTGAGGCTTGCGCCGCCGAGTGATGATTGAGCCTGGATTAAAGTGAAGGTTTATTATTCCTGAAAACTGGAGTCCTGAAAACTGGGGTCAGATCACAATTATTGCTAATAAAGTTAGAGAAATCTGTGTTCCGACCCGGATATTCGGACATTTAACGTGGATTGGCAAGCGCCTATCGCTGACCGAAGCGAGGAATCAATGTTGCCCCGCCACGTAAGAACTTACTTGGCGGAACACCAAGGGCCTGTCGGAACATGTAGGTAAAGCTGCTCGGTGTTGCGTATCCAAGATCAAGAGCAATCGAACTTACAGAGCGCCCCTTAGCAAGCTCCGCAACGGCTTTGATCAAACGTACCTGCCTTAACCACTGCGATGGCAATAGTCCCGTTTCTTCCAGGAAGAGCCGCTCGACCGTCTTTCGGCTTGCCGGAGTTTTCGCCGCCCATGCGGAAATTAATGTAATCTCCCCTGGATTTGCCAATGCCTCATCAGCCATTGGTCGGATTCTCTTGTCGGAAGGTATGGGTAAAGACAATGGTATCTCTGTGGATTCAGCTAGTTCAGTTGAAAAAATTTCATTTAGTGCTGTACGGCGTCGCCTGGATGCCTGTGACATTAAGGGCGAGGTGAAAGAGAGGATCAACTCACGTAGAAGAGAAGAAACTGCCAGGAGGCGACCTTTACTATCATCGGTCGAGAGAGTGTCGGGACGAGCAAAGATAATTCTCATCTCGGTACTGGTTAGAGCTTCTAGTTGGTGGTGTATGCCTGATGGCAACCACGCAGCCATTGTGGGAGGGATCAGCACGATATTGTCCCGCGTAGACACGCGCATTGAGCCTGATATGGCATAGAGGAGGTGTCCCATTTCATGGTAATGCCATCCTTCGACCTCATGAGCATCATACCTGATCGCTAAGCCAGCAAAGCATGGCATGGAATCAACCGTCAGGCTTTCTAATGACTCCACGTAATCTAGCGGGCTCAGCAAATTGGCGGTATGTTCCATTGACGAATTATAGATACTATATGACTTTCTGTCGATTGTTCGGACAAAGTGGAATTGGTACCTTATGAAAGCTTTCTTAAAAAAACATTTTATAAATGTGCCGCACACCCTTTAGTCTATTCACTCAAGCGAGGAAATAATCATGAAAGATTGGTATGTAGAAGGAATAGAGTACGGAAATTGTAACTGTGCCTACGGTTGCCCGTGTCAGTTTGAAGCTGATCCAACTGACGGAACCTGCCGCGGCTTCGAAGTTTTACGTATTGACAAGGGATATTTCGAAAACGTGGATTTAGGCGGTCTTAAAATCGCCATGTTCTATGCATGGCCCGGACTTATTTCAGAAGGCAAGGGAGAATTACAGGCGGTAATTGACGAAAATGCTAGCGAGGAACAACGTACTGCACTGGAAACGATTCTTCATGGCAAAGAAACGGAAGAAGGTGCGACCCACTGGTGGGTATTCAACGCGATGTCAGACACCATTCACCCAACCTTATACAAACCTATAGAACTTGAAGTTGATATGGGCGAAGTGACCGCAAGTTCGTCAATTCCGGGTGTGCTTGAATCGAAAGGCGAACCAATCCGCCCAGATCACACCGCAGATAGCGTACATCGGGCACAAATCGTAATTCCGGGGGGGATAGAGTTTGAAGTAGCCGAGATGGGTAGTGCCAGTTCAAAAACGGGTACTGAATCGGCGATCGAGTTGAATCTGGCAGACAGTTACGGGCAATGGAACATACTCAAGCATTCCGGCACAGGTATCGTACGCGCCTGAGTCAGCGCCATGGCTGATAATCTGAGTTCTGTGGAACGACTACTAAGGCGTGACCACCAAATTGTAATGGGTGCGCTGGTTTTGGTCGCCGTGCTTGCCTGGGTTTATACCATGTCCGGAGTGGGAATGGGCTCGAGTGCGCTTGACATGTCGCGAATGCCATGGACAGCTGTGAGCGGGCACAATATGGTTATGCCCATGTCTGGGGTGAGCTATATTTTCGTCTTGCTTGCCATGTGGTGGGTCATGATGATAGCAATGATGCTACCGAGTGCCGCCCCCACGATACTGCTTACTGCCGCACTTAACAGACGATCAACAACGGACCGCCCGCCCTATGGGACAGCAGCATTCTTCACTTTCGGATATTTGCTCGTCTGGTTTCTTTTTAGCCTGGTGGCGATGGTCGGGCAGTTAGTGCTGGAAAGTAACGGATTGTTGTCAACCATGATGCACAGTAAGAGCGCCTATCTAACAGCAGGCCTATTACTAGCGGCAGGTGTCTGGCAATTTTTCCCGATCAAACAGGCCTGTCTTCGCCACTGTCGGTCGCCTGTCGAGTTTATAACCCGACATCGGCGCCCGGGAAATCGAGGTGCCTTGGTAATGGGACTCCATCATGGAACCTATTGCCTTGGCTGCTGTTGGTTTTTGATGGCGCTGCTATTCGCAGGTGGCGTGATGAACCTTTACTGGATTGCAGGGCTAGCATTATTTGTCCTGATCGAGAAATTGTTCTCTAGTGGAGTATTGTTTGGCCGCGTAACCGGAGCCGGATTTATTATTGCAGGAACTGCATTACTGGTGCTGTAACCCAAAATATCATCCTCTAGCTGAAAGTTGGCTATGGGCACCGAGTACGCATTCGATGTTCAGATTTCTATGACCACTCCAGGTAGCAGCCGTTCCAGATTCGAATCCAGCAGGTAAGCTTCGGTACTAATGAAACATTTGAAAAGTGTGTCCGCCTCTACCTCTGGAACAGAAAATTTACCGATCCGCCATTACACCATCTCCTAATAATCAATACTAAGGCTTTTCGAAACCTTCCCATGCCCGCCTGCCATTAAGTTTTGAACTTTACCGTTTTCAACGCTGAGCTCCACCGTGATCAGGCTGGGTGATGCAGGCTCCATGAATCGACCCTGTTCTATTAAAAATTTATCTTTATCGATGTGAAGGTAGTCGTGGAGCACGCAGGCTAGAGGTCCAGCCGCCATACCCGTCGCGGACTCTTCATCAATTGCATAGCGCGGTGCGAACATCCGGGTTGTAGCATCTTTATCCGTTGCATTGCTATCGGTCGTGAAAACGTAGTAACCAATCAGGTCTAGTTTTTCACTGATGACTGAGATGAGATCGAAGTCAGGTTTTAAACCGCTTAGCGTGTTTCCGTCTTCCACACCAACGACGATAAAGCTATTGCCAGTGTTCACAAATAATGGGCTGATACTGATGTTCAGATCGCTCTCATTTATGCCGAGAGATTGGAGAACGTCAGCCAGCATTACGTCGTCTTTTTCCCAGTCGCCCGGCATCCGATATTTAGGTGCTAATTGTTCCATATAGGCTGCGCCATTCTTGATCGATATTTTGCGCGGGCCATCGACGGTTTCTTTTGACGTTTCCCCATCGGAAATACGCCCAAGTTCCGCAAGATAGGAAAACGTTGCGATAGTCGCATGACCGCAATGGGCGATTCGACGGTTTGGTGTGAAGAAGTCGAGTTTAAACCCCTCTGTATCTGACGAAGAAACGAATGCCGTTTCAGATAAGCCTATTTTCGCTGCAATACTAAGCATTTCGGAATCGCTGAGTTCGTCGGCATCGAGCACGACTCCTGCAGGATTGCCGCCAATGCCGCCAGTGACGAAACCGTTGACGATCTGGGCCGGAATGGTTTTTGTAGTGACCTGAGTTTTTTTCATGGTATTCTCCGAAATGGTTGAAGTTGGTAGTATTGATACGGCTAATTTAAAGTGTTAATCATGATATTGGAACTCATATAAACATGAGATTAATTCATTAATATGGATCGAAACGAATCAATTGCCAAACTCGTCCAGGCTTCCCCGATGCTTGCCGCAATAGGTGAGGAAATAAGTTTTACTAAAGCAGCTGAGCGACTGAAAGTGGATCAGTCGGCGGTAAGTCACAGAATCAGATCACTAGAAGACGCGCTTGGACACACATTGTTTGATCGCACCACACGACAACTGCGAATGACCGAGATTGGAGAAATTTTGTGCCAGACGGCAATTGATTCCCTGGCCGGGTGGAATACAGCACTAGACAAACTTGATCGTAGTCGTTCAACTAACCTGATCCAGCTTTCTCTTCCATCTTCACTGGCCATGAAATGGTTGATTCCTGCATTGCCGAATGCGCAGGCGATAAATTTAGATATATCCGTAGAGGTGAAGGAGGAAGCCGTCGATTTTCAGGCAAATGAAGCCGACGCTGCGATCCGCTTTGGTCCAGGACCTTATCCGGGTCTTCATTCTTCACATCTCTCACACTGTTGGATACAGCCCGTAGCGAGTTCAAACTACCCTGGTAGTCGAAGCGGTGATGGAAGTCTTTTAGCCAACTCGGAAACTACCTTCCTTGCTGATCGCCGTGGCGAAACCGATGACACTGATTTTAGTTGGAATTACTACTTTTCAAAAATCGGATTGGTAAAGGATGACTTTAAGCCTGACTATCAATTCGATCGTGCCGACTTGATGCTTCAGGCAGTCATTGGCGGCATGGGTGTCGGCCTGGGCCGAACACTCCTTGTCGAAGGGGATGTTGAGGCTGGATATCTCAAGCCTGTCGGCGTATCCGTCCGTATGCGAGCCGGCTACTGGCTGGTCTGTTCCGCCAGCTTTGCCGAAACAAACCGGTTTGAAAGACTACTCGACTGGCTCAAGAGTGAGATACAAACAACCACAGAAAAATCAATGGGTGGTAGTTTTTAACCCGTTAGATTTTTCGAAACCAGGCAGTAACAGGCAGATGACTTTCTTAATGATGACGAAGATCGTTTTATTCTGCTAGGTGTAAGCCACAAGTGAAACACCTTTGTATAACAAATCTAGCCAGCGGATGAGCTGGACAAACAGGTAAATCTAATTTGAAAATTTTATATTATGTCCTCGTAGTATTGATGTTTACTTCGTCTGCATTCGCACAGGCCGAAGAAGACAATGCCATTCAATATAAGACGGTCGAAGAAGCGCTAAAGGCATTGGAATCAGATTCTGGTGCAGAATTGACCGAATACGAGGGCTGGAAAATATTTAAACAAAAAAACGATGGTCGATATGTTCTCTGGTCGTTTACTCCTGCAGAACATCCGGCGCATCCGACAGTAGTGCGTCGTACTATTGCTAAATTAAATGGCCAGTTAAATATCGATATGGATGCGCTTTGTTATTCGCCGAAAACTTTCTGCGATAGCCTGATGGAAGATTTTAAGCAAGTTAACGAGGCTATTAAGCAGCGCGAATCGTCGGGTTCCTGATGCCTAAGTCTGCTTTATCGCTTTAAACGGCGAGCGCTGTATCGTAATCAAGGCAACGCCTGCTAAAGCCATCAGACCGCCAATGGTGATTTTGATTGTCAGCGATTCGCCGAGGAAAATGATCCCACCAATCACGGAAGTCACCGGTAGCAATAACAGGAAGGGCATTACCTGATTGACGGTATACAGGCCGAGTAATCGATACCAGAGTGCATAGCCTAGCGCCGTCATAATTAACCCCAGGTAGGCGACAGCGCTCCAGGCTGGCAAATTGGCGGTCTGGATCTGTTGTAATTGATTGGACTCGAATAACCAGGAGGCAATAAATAACTGGGGTGCGGCGAAGATGGCCACCCCGGTAATCAATTTAAAGCCGCCGATACTGCCAAGCCTCTTAATCATGATTTGACCTACTGACCAGGTGAAGGCGCCACCGATTACCATGAAGGCGTAGACCAGATCGCCAGACAGCTTTGGTTCCCCAATGATTAAAACAGCGCCCAGGAATGCAACAATAATTCCAATGACCTGTTTGATGGTTATGCGGTCCCCCAGAAATAGCCAGGCCATGATTAACCCAAAGGGTACTTCGAGCTGAACCAGTAACCCGGCGGTCGAGGCATCGATACCATTCACACCATTGAAGGTCAGGCTGTATTGAATCGCGGCGCTCACCAATGAAATCCAGAATAGATTTTTATATAAACCAATCGGTGGCCGAAAAAACCAGATCAGGCAAAAGGCTGTCAGCGTAAATCTCAGCGCCATCAATAATATTGGCGAAAAGTGCGACATCGCTGCTTTGGCGATGATAAAGCCCATACCCCAGATTACTGCGACTGCGATCGCCATGCAGACATCGGTTAATTTCATTACTAAAGGCTTTTAAAAGCTGTAATGCTATTTCGCGGCAGTGATTCCAACTTCTACCAGTAAATCCGGTGTTGCTAGTCTTGCTTCGATACAGGCACGCGTGGGTGCATTGCCTTCGGCTACCCAGGTATCCCAGACTTCGTTCATTTGAGCGAAGTGGCCAATGTTGGCAACCCATATCTGCGCGGACAGAATTTTCGACTTGTCTGAGCCGGCTTCGGCGAGCAATGCGTCGACCTTATCGAGTACCTGCTGGGTTTGGGTTTTGATGTCAGCACTGGCGTCTTTCGCTACTTGTCCAGCCAGATAAACGGTATCGCCATGAATGACAATCTGGCTCATGCGTTGGTTGGTATGGAATCTTTCGATACTCACTTTGCACTCCTGGTTAAAATTGCGGTAGAGTCTAATCTATCAGTCTGAGAGATGCTCATGAAAATAACCAAAATTGAAACAACGCCATTGAAAATTCCCTATAAGGTGCCCTACCACTGGGCGCAGGGCACTGTTAATCACGCACAGGTCATTCTGGTCTCCGTGCATACCGATGAAGGTATCGTGGGATACGGTGAGTCTATCGGCACACCATCGGCCGATGCCATTCAGGCGCACTTATCCCTAGCTGCCGAGCAATGCATTGGTCATAGCCCTTTCGAAAATACACGGTTGCTGAATAATGCTTACCATGCCCTGTTTCAGGCCTTCGGTACCTGTAGCTCGCCACGCTATGCCGGGCAGGTTTTCGCTGGTTTGGAGATGGCGCTTTGGGATGTGATGGGTAAGGCCTGTAACCGGTCTGTGCATGAGCTATTCGGTGGAGCGCTGCGCGATGAGATTCAATATTTCGGATTCCCGCAGGGTGAAACCGCAGAGCAAATTTCTGCCCATGCCAAACAGTTATCTGATGAAGGCTGCGAAGTCATTTATGTCAAAGTAGGGCGGGGCGATACCCTGGATATGGCGATTGTCGAACAGACCAGGAATGCGATTGGTAAACATAAGCGCCTACGTCTCGATCCGAATGAAAAATGGAACCCGCTCACCGCCAAACGCATGATGCAGAAGCTACAGATTTTTGATATCGAATTTGTCGAGCAACCAACAGATTGTGAAAGCCTGTCGGCATTGGCGCAGGTGCGGGCGACTAGCCCAATCGCCATTGCAGCCGATCAACGCGCCTTTACACCTTACGATGTTTTCGATATCTGTCGTGAAAAAGCGGCCGACTTGATTGTGCTGGGCTTACACGAAACCGGTGGTATTGCACGATTTCGTGAAACCGCCAACATCGCTAAAGCAGCTGGCATCAATGTCTGTATACACGGCTTATACGAGTCGGGTATTACTACCGCAGCGTCTAATCAGGCGGCGGCGACGATTGCTAATCTGGATGATGGTAATCAGTATATGAATCATTTGCTGGAGTGGGACATTGTCGAAAGCCCGGATTTGGTGCTTAAGAACGGTAAATTGCCGGTGTTTGATGGACCTGGGTTGGGATTTATCCTGGATGAGGATGCTGTGGGTCGTGCGAAGGAGAATTATCTACGCGCTACGCACTAAATATTCCTCGCCACCATGAACCCCTCATACACAGCTTCCTCTGCAGACCGGGGGCTGAGGCAGTCCCCTGCCAGATGAACCTCAACATCACAGCCCGCCAAATCCTGTTCTAGTGTAATGACTGGCTGATGTCCCTGGGCAATAACCAGTGTGTCCATGTTTTCACAGACAATGGGTTCACCGCTGGTGGTATGCTGGAAGTAGGCGGTGTCTCCATCTGCACCAAACAGGCGGGCATAGGCAATGACTTCGATACCTAGTTTGTGCAAAACGCCTGCCCAGTGCCAGCGAAGATACTGCTGTAGGTTTTGTCCTGCCATTTCTCCATCCACACAAAGCCGCACCTGCGATCCGTCCCGCGCGAGCTTTTCGGCTAAACCCAGTCCGACCCAATCACAACGCCAGTCAGCGATAACGACGGATGCACCGGGTTTTACTTCACCTTTCAATACCTGCCAGGCGTCGACGGCATGGGTTTCATCCGAGATATCGACATCAGGGCGGTAAGGAATGGCACCGGTGGCGATGATAACGGCATCCGGTTTTTCTACCTCAATCAATGCTTTGTCAGCAATGGCATTGAGACGAATATCGACGCCATTCAACTCCATTTCACGCCGCAGATTATCGACAATGACACCAAACTCTGCACGCCCAGGTAATGTTTGTGCTAATAGAGTCTGGCCACCCAGACGGGCAGATTTCTCGCAGAGGATAACCTGATGTCCGTGCTCGGCGGCAACCGCTGCGGCTTTCATGCCGCCTGGACCACCACCTGCCACCAGAACCTTGCGGGTTTTTCTTAGCGGAGGGTGTGTGCCAAGCGCCAACTCACGCCCGGAGATGGGATTCTGGATACAGGAAATGCGAACACCCTGATGGTAGTGTCCGATGCAGGCCTGATTGCAGCCGATACAGGCTCGAATATCGTCGAGCCGCCCAGCGTGGGCTTTGTTAGGCATCTCTGGATCGGAAATTAGCGCTCGGGTCATTCCGCACATATCCGCCTGCCCGAGGGCGAGTATCTGCTCGGCCAGCTGTGGTTGGTTAATGCGTCCGGTAACCAGGACGGATTGCCGTACATCGCGCTTAATGGCACCCGCAAGCGGCGCCGTGTACGCGTGATCAATAGTCATGGGCGGTACCACATGGACGGAACCCGCCAGACCCATCATGGAACCGACAGTTACGCTCAGGTAGTCCAGTTCTTCTTCATCGTTCAGGCGGCGACAGATATCCAGCCAGGCGGCCTGATCCAGACCATCGGGTTCCATCTCTTCAGCCGAGATGCGCATGCCGATGATGAATTCACTGCCAACTGTTGCTCTGGTAGCAGCAATCATTTCCGAGACAATACGGAAACGGTTTTGAACAGAGCCACCAAACTCGTCATCGCGAAAGTTGGTTTGCGGATTGAGGAACTGGGCAATTAACATACCGTGACTCGCAGTTAATTCCGCACCATCAAGGCCTGCCTCCGCCATACGTCCGGCGGCAGCGGCAAATGCACGGATGATTGTCCAGACGTACCCGGTGGACATGACACGTGGCATACAGTGGAACCTGTGGTCCGGCACCATCGAAGGTGCGTGTGCGACCAGGTACATGCCCTCGTGGCGGTAAGTGATGCGTCCACCATGGTTGATCTGCCCAAAAACTTTGCATCCGTGTTTGTGTACAGCGTCAGCAACCATTCGATAGCCCGGAATACAGGCATCTGTGCTGGAGTCGATATAGTAACTGGCAGACACATCATCCGAATAGGGGCGAGAAGATTCCATAATGATTAGCCCCGTCCCGCCCCGTGCCCTGGCTTCGTGATAGGCGGCCATGTCCTCGCTGGGTGATCCGTTTCGCGCGAGAATGGTTTGATGAGCAGAGCTAAAAATCCGGTTGTGGAATTCATGACCACGAATTTCGTGTGGGGTAAACAGGTGGCTGAATGACATGGTTATTCTTCAGCCATTATCGATTCACCATCAAAATTTCACGTGGATATTCAGTAATATAATCACAGCCGGTTTCAGTCACCACAATCGAATCACCAATCCGCCCACCCAGTTCACCATCCACCGAAATACCACCATCGACGGCAAATGTCGTACCCGGTTGTAATATGGTTTTATCGCCTTCTTTAAGTTCGGGTGATTCCAGATACGCCATGCCGATGGAGCGACCCGTACGATAACCGGTTTCATAACCGCGCTCGGCGTAAACTTCGTTCGCAGCCTGCGCGATGAACTCGGCGGTAACGCCGGGTTTAATCGCTGCTATTGCGGCCTGTTGGGCATCGATGGCGGCCTGCTGAACTTTTGCGGCTTCGTCGGAGACTTCCTTGATGAAAAACATGCGGTCGAAGCCGAGCTTGTATTGTTTGAACTGCGCCATGTTACAAAAGCAGAAGTAAACCGGGTCGCCCTTGGCGAGTGGTTTCACGCTGGCACGACGATGCACCATCGAGGTATCGGTGCCCGACTGCATGATTTGCAGATTATGGATCATCGGCGATATAAAGGCTTCCCAACCTTTGGCAGTGAGAAAGCTGGCTGCTTTTCGCGTTCCCGCCTCGATAACCGCTAGTGCCGCTTCGTATTCTGGCCGGCCTTCGCCGAGACCACCTTCGGCACCAGCCATCATTGCACCGGCAATTTCTCCGGCCTGTTTCATTACCTCGATTTCTTCGGGCGACTTAATCATACGCATGTCGCCCATGATAGCTGAAATGTTATTGAGGTTTACCCCTGGTAGTTGATCGTCAAACCAGTTGCGGACTATCGGTGGTAACGCTGTAGCCTCGACGCCGATTCGACCGGGATTATCACCGATGGCTCTTTTCAACACATTTTCCCATCGATTGGGCCCGGAATCTTCCCAGGTTTTGATGTCTTCCACCCAGGTCATGGCCGATACCATCTCACTTTCCATCAAAGGTGTGATGACAGTGGGCGCCTGATCCGGACGCACCAGTAAAAATGTCGGCCGACCGAATTCGACCGAGAGGTATCCCCAGAAACCGGCCAGGTAGGCGATGGTACTTTCGTCGGTGATGATGGCGAGGTCGATACCGGCGTCTTTGAGTCGAGACTGAAAATCGATGGTTCGTTGACGGGTCTGATCTAGCATGGCTGTTTCCGGGTTATTATGGATGAGCGGATGTATATCTCAAATTATTTAATCAGGCAATAGAAATCAGAAAGGCAAAGATTTAATCAAAGGATTGTCGCCTGTTTCTTACCGTCATTCAGCGTGATATTGACTTCGTCATTTTTATTGAGCTGGGCTACCGATGTGACAAGTTTCTCACCTTTCTCAATGGTCGCAAATCCACGAGAGAGTGTTTTCAGCGGACTCAAGGTATCTAGCGTTTTCGCCTGTAATGCCAGGTTATGTCGTGCTATTAGTAACCTTTGTTGAACAGCCTTTGTACTTTTCTCACTAAGAAGTTCTACTCTTTGTTGGTGCTGATTAATGACTATTAAAGGACTGTGTTGAAAAAAGGCGTTTTGACAAAGAAGCAGTTGTGCTTTGTCGTGAGAGAGATGGGCCATCATTTGATTAATCATTCTTTCACTGGCGTATTTTAGGCGTAATTTTAATTGGTCAAACTGACGCTGAGGATGCAAGTTACTGAGATGTCTCTCTAATTGCGACAGGCGTTCACCTTCCTTGTCCAGACGCAGTTGTATTTGCCTTATCAAACGACCGACATGATCATCAATCGATTGCATCATATCCTGACAATCCGGTGTGATGGTTTCGGCAGCTACCGATGGGGTAGGGGCGCGAAAATCGGCAACAAAGTCGGCAATCGTAAAATCAATTTCGTGGCCTATACCGGTGACAATGGGAATGGGGAATTCAGCCATATCACGCGCCAGTGCTTCGTCGTTGAAACACCACATGTCCTCCAGTGATCCACCACCGCGAATCATTAAGACAACATCGCAATGTCCAAACTGTTTAATCTGTTCAAGAGAATGTCTTAATTGCTTGGCAGCCTGCTCTCCCTGTACCAGCGTGGGGAATAGTGTTACCGGGATATGGGGTGCGCGGCGTCGAATGACACTTAAAGCATCGCGAATGGCTGCGCCGGTAGGCGAGGTAATAATACCAATATGCTTTGGCTGATCTGGAAGCGGCTTCTTCCGCGACGAGGCAAACAACCCTTCCTTGTCCAACTGATTTTTAAGCTGTTCATATCGCCGCTTTAACTCACCAACGCCGGCATCCTCGATATGATCGACAATCAATTGATACTCGCCGCGAGCCTCGTATAAAGTTACCTGCGCCTTGACCAGCACGCTCTGGCCATTTTCGGGGGTAAAGCCCATACGGCCATTGCGCCCTTTGAACATGGCAGCTCGGCATTGGGCCTTCTCATCTTTCAGGGTGAAATACCAGTGTCCGGACGCGGGCTTTACGAAATTGGAAATCTCACCCTCAATCCACAGGCTGCCAATACCCTGGGAGAGGATCGTCTTAACTTCGAAATTCAGGGCCGATACGGTCCAAATGGCATCCTTATCGGAACGTCTTGTTTTCATTTGTGCGATTTGTTGATTTATTTTGGCTGAACAGTTTAACTCAACTCGACGAAACCCTATAATCGCGCTTTGAAAATACCCGCCCGGAGCCATTATGCGAATCAGCCAGGAAGCCCTCACTTTTGATGACGTTTTACTGGTGCCCGCCAGATCTGATGTCCTACCCAACGAAGCGATTCTGAAAACCCGATTAACTCGTGATATCGAGTTGAATATACCGCTGCTGTCGGCAGCTATGGATACGGTAACCGAAGCCAAACTGGCGATTGCGATTGCGCAGGAAGGTGGTTTGGGTATCGTTCACAAAAACTTCTCACCGACCGAACAGGCTCGGCAGGTTGCCAAGGTTAAGAAGTATGAAAGCGGCGTGATCAAGGACCCTATTACGATTAGTGCGGATACGCCGGTACGCGATGTCATCGAATTAACCAACCGTAAGAAAATTTCCGGCTTGCCGGTGATTGGTAGCGATGGCCTCGTGGGCATAGTCACCAAGCGTGATTTACGTTTCGAAACCAATCTTGATCAGGCTGTATCTTCTATCATGACTCCAAGGGAAAAACTGGTCACCGTCGGCGAACGCGCAGAGAAGGCTGAAATCCTCGAACTGCTACATCGCCACCGTATCGAACGCCTTTTGGTCGTCGATAACGACGGCAACCTCAAAGGTATGATTACAGTTAAAGATATCACCAAGTCGAGTGTCTATCCGCTCGCCTGTAAGGATGATCAGGGTCGGCTGCGCGTCGGTGCGGCAGTTGGCACTGGTGCCGATACCGAAGATCGGGTTGAAGCGTTGGTCAATGCCGAAGTCGATATCATCGTTGTCGATACGGCCCACGGTCACTCGCGGGGTGTTATTGACCGTGTTCGCTGGATAAAGAAGAATTACCCAGAGGTGCAGGTTATCGGCGGCAATATTGCCACTGCAGCCGCTGCTATCGATCTGGCAGAGGCGGGCGCCGATGCCGTAAAAGTAGGCATCGGACCCGGTTCAATCTGCACCACGCGTATTGTCGCCGGTGTTGGCGTGCCGCAAATTTCAGCCATCAGCAATGTTGCCGAAGCCTTAATCGATAGTGATGTCACGGTGATTGCCGATGGTGGAATTCGCTATTCGGGTGATGTTTCCAAGGCACTGGTTGCCGGTGCCCATTGTGTGATGATCGGCGGTATGTTTGCCGGAACCGAAGAAGCACCCGGTGAAGTCGAACTGTTCCAGGGGCGTTCCTATAAATCTTACCGGGGTATGGGTTCTATCGCGGCAATGCAAAAGGGCTCCAGCGACCGTTATTTCCAGGCTGACAGCGCCGACGAAAAACTCGTACCCGAAGGCGTCGAAGGCCGTGTGCCTTTCAAGGGGCCGCTCGCCAATACCATTCATCAGCTACTAGGTGGCGTACGTTCGAGCATGGGCTATGTCGGTTGCAAAACTGTCGATGAATTACGAACACGGCCTGAGTTCGTCAAGATCACCGGTGCGGGTATGAGCGAATCGCATGTCCACGATGTTACCATTACCAAAGAAGCACCGAACTACCAGGTCTAAACATGCCAGCCCCTGTTAATCGCGATCTACACAACGATAAAATCCTGATTCTGGATTTTGGTTCTCAATATACCCAGTTAATTGCCCGCCGCGTGCGCGAAGCCGGGGTTTACTGTGAAATTTACCCCTGGGATATTGGCTTCGAACGGATAAAAAATTTCGCCGCCAAAGGTTTGATACTATCCGGTGGCCCGGAATCCACTCTGGCCGACGAAACGCCATTGGCTCCTTTGGAAATATTCGACCTGAATGTGCCAATACTCGGTATTTGTTACGGCATGCAAACGATCGCTCAGCAACTTGATGGAGTGGTAGAAAATGTCGGCAAGAGCGAATTTGGTTATGCGCATGTCCGCGCTCGTGGGCATACAGAACTGTTACGCGATATTCAGGACAGCGTCACCGAAGAGGGTTTCGGCATGCTCGACGTGTGGATGTCACACGGTGATCGAGTAGCCGAATTGCCGCCAGGATTCAAGCTCATGGCCAGCACTGAGAGCGCGCCGATCGCCGGTATGGCGGACGAGAGTCGAAAAATTTACGGCCTGCAATTTCACCCCGAAGTCACGCATACCAAACAGGGTGTCGCGATTTACAACCGCTTTATTCACGATATCTGCGGCTGCGCTTCTGCCTGGACCTCGGCCAATATCATCGAATCAACTATAAATAACGTACAAAAACAGGTTGGTCAGGATCAGGTTATTCTTGGTTTGTCGGGCGGTGTCGATTCTTCAGTAGTGGCTGCACTCTTGCACGAAGCAATTGGCGACCAGCTTACCTGTATTTTTGTCGACAATGGTTTATTACGTCATAATGAAGGCGATCAGGTGATGGATCAGTTTGCCGAACATATGGGTGTGAAGGTGATTCGGGTCGATGCCGAAGATCGCTTTCTGGAAAGATTAAAAGGAGTCACCGATCCAGAACTGAAGCGAAAAGCTATTGGTAACCTGTTTATCGAGATTTTTGAAGAAGAAGCCAGTAAACAAAATGATGCCAAATGGCTAGCGCAGGGAACGATTTATCCTGACGTCATCGAATCTGCGGGTGCCTCGACTGGCAAGGCGCATTTAATCAAATCGCATCATAATGTGGGCGGTCTGCCAGACGATATGAAACTCGATCTGGTGGAACCATTGCGTGAGTTATTCAAGGACGAGGTACGACGCGTTGGCGTCGAACTGGGTCTACCCAAAGAGATGGTTTATCGCCATCCGTTCCCAGGGCCGGGTCTTGGTGTACGTATCCTCGGCGAAGTCAAAAAAGAGTTTGCCGATACACTACGACTGGCCGACGATATTTTTATCAGTGAATTACGCGCTAACGATTTATACGATCAGGTGTCACAGGCGTTTGTTGTATTCCTGCCGGTCAAGTCAGTGGGGGTTACCGGCGATGGTCGTCGTTATAATCACGTGGTTTCGCTACGCGCTGTGGAGACCATCGACTTTATGACTGCACGCTGGGCGCATCTGCCCTACGAGTTTCTGGATCACGTGTCACGCCGAATTATGAATGAAATCGAAGGTATATCACGTGTTGTTTACGATATTTCGGGCAAGCCGCCTGGCACTATTGAGTGGGAGTAACCCTGGATGTCCCCAGGGGTTCTCAATCCTTCCTGAAATAAGTTACGCTAGGCAGTTCTTTAAAATGCTTGTCAGAAGTAACGAGATTGGCATTATGAAAAAGAGCGCTAGCATATTGATTGCTGAGCGCTCCATCAGTTAACCACTCAGTCCAGCCGCAGGTGTCGATCAGGATCAAGGCAAAGGCCTTTCATCACGATCACGATATTCAGATGAATCACTATAGCCACCAGTTGAAAGCATTCCTCGTGCGCTCAGAATACTTTGCATGGGAATCAATTCAATAATGTGCCCCCCGTTCCACCAGGGTAAACTGTTGTCCAGCCTGAAGATGCAGGTTCTCTCTGATCGCTTTAGGAATCGAGATCTGAAATTTACTGGATAACTTTGCTTGTATCATTCTATGTTTACCAATTACCGATCAATTAAAAGATATTAATCGTATCGTCTGCTACCTTATCTGCAATCAATCCCCTTTCAAGTAAGTCATGATAATTACTGACCTGGTTTCGACCATTCTCTTTTGAATAATAAAGCGCAATATCGGCTATATCGATAATCCCGGATACACCTAATTCCTTTTTCATTAATGCATATCCAACGCTGATAGTAATGCGGCCAATTTGCGGGTAATCGAAGTTTTCTGCATCTTCGCGTAAGCGGTTGAGAATGGTCGAGGCTTGGCTGGCATTGGTATCATTTAAAATGATCACGAATTCTTCCCCTCCATAACGAAATATATAGTCGCTATTTCGTAGCGAATTCACCATTATTCTGGAAAACAATAACAATACCTCATCGCCATACAGGTGACCGAATTTATCGTTTACGCGCTTGAAATAGTCGAGGTCGACAACTGCCATGCAGGCAGATTGTTCGAGCTGATGATATTCGATTGAGGCGGTTTGCTGGGTTGAAAACATCGCAGTAGTTATTCTGGCGAAAGCCTGACGATTGAATAGTCCAGTTAGCTGGTCGTTTTCAGCATTTAATATCAACTCGCATTGATTACGATAAACCCTAGTTAGCGCCTCAAGATTAGCAATGGTTTTTGAATCGAGATTGGCACAGAAAAATTTCAGATACTCGGTCGCATCGTTACTCATTTTCATCGGTATAATGTTCGGCTCGTCAGTGTTGGTGCTATATGCAGGTTCTGTAATCCACTGACTGATAAATTCGTTTTGTAGAATCGAGTCTTTTTCGATATCGCCTTGTGCTGAAGTTTTATGTAAAGCAAAAAAAGTAGTAGGCTCGTCGGGCGAACCCGAGGTACTGCGGTGTTCGAGCCGATGAATCAACTCGGAATGGTCGATTTCTAGCAGCGCGCTCACTGCCAGCGTAATATTAACTCGCAATTCTTTGATATCTCGCAAGTCTGAGATCTTAAGCATTTGTTGAGTAATCGACGATATCATTTTCGGGGATGCCTTATAATACTGAGCATTAACATTAGATATTAACCGTAAACCGTTGGAATACAAGTAATTTATGCTTGAAAATATTGAAGATGGAACCTGCATGGGACTAGCACTCGAGCAGGCGCGTAAAGCCTATGAACACGATGAAGTCCCGGTTGGTGCTGTTTTAGTTAACGAAAATAATGAATTAATCGCCGTTGGTCATAACCAGCCGATATTCGCCAGTGACCCTACCGCTCATGCCGAAATTATCGTTTTGCGCGCTGCGGCGACGAAACTGGGTAATTATCGGCTGCCAAATACCACTCTCTATGTCACGCTGGAACCCTGCACCATGTGTGTCGGAGCACTGGTTCAGGCGCGAGTTAGCCGTATTGTCTACGGTGCATCGGAACCGAAAACTGGCGCAATTGAAAGCGCGCATCAACTATTTGCCGAAGGCAAGTTTAACCATATTCCAGAAATTTTAGGCGGTGTGAGAAAAGAGGAATGTTCTTCTTTGTTAAGCGCTTTTTTTCAACAAAGGCGACGGCAAAAAAAGAATAAAACCCCGTTATAAACTCGGTGCAATCGGCAGGCCTTCTCTGGGTCCGAGCTTATCCAGTTCTCCTGAATCACGCATCGATTTCACTTCGTGACCGGTCAGGTATTCGAAATATTGTCGGATATTCTCAACGTACTTCACCGGCTCCCAACCCCGTGCGTATCCGTATTTGGTGCCCTTGTACCATTTTTTTCGCGCTAGCAGGGGCAGACTTTTTTTGACGTCGATCCATTTGTTCGGGTCGTGTCCTCGGGTCTCGGCAATGATGCGAGCGTCTTCTACATGGCCGAAGCCGACGTTATAGGAAGCCAGTGCTAACCAGGTTCGATCGGGCTCAGTTATCTGAGCTGGTATGCGCTTGAGCACACTGGCAAAATATCTGGCGCCTCCGCCGATACTCTGCTCTGCATCCAGACGGTTTGTCACTTTCATTTGTTTAGCGGTTGCCTGGGTTAACATCATTAATCCCCGGACACCGGTAGGTGATCTGGCGCGCGGATTCCAGAGTGATTCCTGGTATCCGATGGAGGCTAGTAAACGCCAGTCGATCTCCACTTTCACCGCCTCCTGTTCGAACATTGACTGATATTTGGGCAGACGAGTTTCCATGTGGTTGGTAAAAGTTTTTATATCAGAATAATTAAATTTAGCGACCTGTCCATAGTGACGGTGAATCAATTGCTCCAGCCGTCCGTCCTCTTTAATTTGCTTGAAAAAACTATCTATAGCAGATGCCAGGCTGTCGTCGGTAGACTGGTTATAGGCCCATCGTAACTGGCGAGGCTGGCCAGGCTCGAAAGCGATTCTTAGCTCAGGAAAAAAACGCCGCTGCAGGGCTATCGCATGCGAGTCGGCGATGATGTAATCGACCTCTCCGCTATCAACCAGTTCGATGAGTTCCTCGGTTGCTATGTCATCGACTTCGGTCCAGATCAAATCGGGGTAGTCTGACTTCAGCTCGCGCAGTTGGGCCGCCTGACTGCTGCCGCGGATAACATGAACGTCTGCATCGATGATATCTTCCATTGAACGAGGTCTTTCAACGTTGCCTTTACGATAAACGACCTGGCTTTGAACCTGGTAATAGTGTGGCCCATATAACACCGTCGAGCTGTATTCAGATTCGTTTTCGGATAAGCCCGATGCAACGAAGTCACCGGTGCCGAATAAAAGTTCGGTGTAGAGATCGGAAAACTGTGAAACCGTGATAAAACCAGCCTCAACGCCAATCGATTCGCTAAACCAACGCGCCAGTTGATATTCAAATCCACTAGGGCCTTCGATATCCAGAAAATAAGTCGCAGCACTGTTCAGCGTTAGAATACGGGTGTATCCACGCAGTTGGATTTTTTCCAGCTCGGTGAGTTGTTTGCTGGTAATACCTGGCTGATAGACGAGTGCGAGCAATACCAGTGTTCCCGCTATCACACCTGTGATGACCTGAACACGATGCCAGAATTTTGAAAGTTCAGCCATTAAAGCGAGGGCGGGTGGGGTTGAAGACTATTGTCTTCGACTGAAAACCCAGTCCTGATTACGCGATAGCGATTCATCGAAGGCGTATCCTTCGAGGTTAAAGTCTTTGATCGCTTCGATATCTGTGATCTCGTTATCAATCATATAACGCGACATCAGCCCTCGAGCCTTCTTGGCATAAAAGCTAATAATCTGATATTTACCTTTATGATATTCCTTGAAAACCGGCGTTATGACCTGGCCTTTAATCGCCTTTGGTTTAACTGACTTGAAATATTCGTTCGACGCCAGGTTAACCAGCACTGGAGACCCCATAGCAGACAGTTCCTTATTGATCGCAGTAGTGATTCGCGAGTCCCAAAACTGATACAGATTGCTACCCTGGTCGGTATTTAGTCGGGTACCCATTTCGAGCCGATATGCCTGCATCAGGTCGAGGGGCCGTAGGAGACCATATAGCCCAGATAAAATCCGTAAATGGTTCTGTGCAAACGAAATATTGCGCTGACTCATGGTAAACGCATCGAGTCCAATATAAACATCACCCTTAAAGGTAAATAAAGCCTGACGAGAATTATCTAACGAAAAAGGTGTCTTCCAGTGCTTAAAGCGGTCGACATTTAAATTAGCAATGTTGTCGCTCACACTCATCAAACTGGAGACATCTTTAGCCGAAAATTTTCGCAAATGTTTGATTAGCTGCCTGGACTGCCTCAGATGAGCCGGTTGGGTAAACTCATCGGTCAGAGGAGGGGTATCAAGATCAAGCGTCTTGGCAGGGGAAATAACAGTTAACATAATGTAAAGCGCAAAAAAGAACGTATATTAGCAAATATAATAGACCTATTATCGAAAAACATGTTCCGTCTGGCTCACATTATGTGATTTAAACAAAGATGGGATTGATAGGAAAACCGGTATCCTGTAGTCTTCGCGCCCTGTTAAAGAGCACAGCAAAAAAGCAGAATCTGGAGAGTTGTCCGAGTGGCTTAAGGAGCACGCCTGGAAAGTGTGTATACGGCAACGTATCGAGGGTTCGAATCCCTCACTCTCCGCCAGATGTAAAATAGCCTCCGCAAGGGGGCTTTTTTATATCTGGTAGAAAGTGTGGATTGATGAAAACCCTGTTCGACAAATTTGCCCGGAGCAAATTTGCATGAGCGCAGCGAGCCCGAAGGGGGAGGTGCATGGATGCGCCGAATAATCCCTCACTTTCCGCCATAACAGAAGCCCCGTTCAGGGGTGTTGCAGCACGCCGGGGCAGTATCGGGCTGGTGGCAGCTGGTCGAGAGTGATCAATCCCGGCGAAGCTGCAATAACATCCGGGATTCGGTTAACCACGGATGTGCAGGTAATTGTCCGGTACGGCACTATGTCGTTACGCAAATGTAAGTCGGGTTCGCCGCAGATCATCCATTCGTTGGTATCGGAGTCACCAGGTTCATGGATGCGGCCGGCCATCGCGAAGCTAAAGCCAGGCCTTTCGACTGTCTCCACGGTAGTGCTGTCCACAACACCTAGCAGGTGCCCGGCAGAAACCGTACCAACACTCCGGGACGGTGTGTCGCGAGTCGCCAACACAGGTTCCACCGAGCTTGTTACATTGGCGACGTTTAATCGAGCATCGACGACTAGAACTTCCAGGTTGGGGCGGGCCACAAATTCCGGCCAGCCATGCTGTTCCAGATAGGTAGCGAACTGTTCCGGGGTCTCGCCGAGGTGCACATGGGCAGCGACTTCGGGGCCATAGTCGTCGGCGTTCCAGGTACAACGTCCACTTACTGGCATCTTCTAATCCTTATGTGTTTAAACTGAAACCAGCTTATTGGTAGACTCACCGCTAGTCAATTTTGTATGATCGCCTATTCTAACCGCTCTAACCGGGTCGGATCCGGCAAACTCATAATGGTGCGCAGTGATGGCGCACAGCCCGAAGTAACTCTGCTCGATGGACTCTGGTCGGTGCGCGTCGGAGAGGCGGCCGAATTGTCTGCTCGCAGCGGTCGGGAAGTTGAACGGGCTGAAATTTAAATCGGGCTGCTTCTGGAGTCGACCCAAAGGGTCATTTGCTATGATGTCAAACGGCTTTTAATAGATGTAGAGCGCATCGAATTCACTTAACTGAAGTCAAACAAAGCTAACGCAAAACAGTGTTTGGCTGTAGAATGCAGGGCTTCACGAACGGATGGAGTAACACGGTGTCGCTAGAAAAAATAGCCAAAGAAACAACCTTAGCGCTCGAGGAGGCGATTTCAGCCGACCTTTCCGAAGATGAACGCAAAAAGATATCGCAAATTTTGGGGAAAGCGCTGATCCAGTCGGTCGAGCAGGCTACAGAATCTCACCACGAGGCAACAGTTATTTGTTGTGGCCCAGAAGCCGATCTAGCACACAAAATCGCTGAAGAGATGGGCCTCGCGAACAAAGCTTTGATCGCCAATTTAATAGCCATGCGATAGGGCGAGAGATTTTTATTCGGGTAGCTTGAGATCTCAGGGTTGTTTAACGCAGTTTCCTGAATAAAGATCTGCCAGCATAAAGGGAGTCAATAAATAGACTTCACTGAACGCCAATTATGTGCCGCCCTTAGTTCTCTGATGCCGAAGGTCTTTCCCTGGCCGTCCGATGTTGCCGTTCGTCGCTTTATATATATGTTCCTAACTATCGGAACCACTTTATCCGGGTGTTAGATATAATCCAGACCTATACAACTTAGATATATAAAATTATAAGCTCAGGGCTTTATTCACAAGCGCCTTCTTGTCAAAATACTCACCAATATCAATTTCCCGAGCAATAAGCTCCTCTTTCAATTCACTTTCTGTCAACGACTCGATCGCATCTTCCGACAGGTTTAAAAAATTAATTCTTCGTTTTATTGTCGGATTAGTGTCACCGAATGCCGAACAGTTAATGAAATCGAACTGTTCGGCATATTTGCCCAGGAAATAGGTTAAAAAAGTGTTGAGGCTCGGTCTGACTCTCGGGTCATTCGTCATATCTATCGATGGGTCATTCAATGTCTCCACCATCAGCTTTACCCATCGTTGTGCCCCTTTATCATTCAATAACTGAATCGCATTATGGCTATGATGAAAGCTGACCCGATACTCACCGCCATGATAAGCATGGCCGCCACCCATGACATCAATCCACATGGCAGCCTGCGAATTTGTATGGCGATTTATTTCACCTATGTTGGAAAACACCGAGCTAAACCAGTGCTCATCAGCGTATACCCGTTCATAGAAACGATGCACGATGTTTACAATTCGATCCTGCCCTAGCACAGAATACAACTGCCAGAATTGAATCGGCTTGGTGATGTCATTCGATGCGGTTAGCGAAATGATGAGCGCCATTCGGTGGGCGTTTTCCGGCAGTACCTTATTCGCTATCGCAGCCTGAATATATTTCTGCCGAATCGTGTCCGTCATGTAGCCACTATCCGGTGGATAATGAGGGTAAGAAAACTTGTTCATGCGAATACACCTGCTTATCTTATGGGTAGTTACAAGGCTCATTTGCCCGAATAGGGATAATTATAATTGTTGCTTAAGCAGGGATAAATATCAAAATAATGAAAAAAGAGTTGTTAAAATAGGAACAATGGAGTGATCAATCATTGGTCTGCCGTGTCGAAAATCGCCAGGGGCGAGTTAATTTCCGAAGACCTGTGTACGCATCTCGAGCACCATGGTATATATGCAATTGTTAGTTAAAATAATGGAAAAGCATGCTAAACAACCTGTTTAAACCTGCCTGGCAAAGCGGCTCGGTCGAGAAACGGCGCAAAGCTATTGCTGAACTGCTTGGCACGAGTGTTGAGCACCAGCAGGTTTTATCTCAATTGGCCTCGGACGATAGCGATGTCTCCATTCGCGTTGCTGCAGTGCAACGCTTAACCGATGCCGTGGCTTTGCATAGACTGTCGATAAAAACCGCAGACGATAGTGTCGCAGTGGAGGCTGAAAAAAGGCTCAATGAATTAATGGCTACGGAGGGTGCTCTTGATGAAGCGCAATACCGCGATTTGCTTGCCCGCTATCCTGAATTGCAGCTACGAGTTGCTATTCATGCTCATATCAATTCGATACGTAAGGCAGCAATTGAAAATCTGTTAGCCGAGCAATTGCTGGAAATTCTGGGCGCAACGATTTATACCGATTGTCGGCAATTCATAGCGGAAATGCTTGATGATATTGAAGACCTGGAGTCCGCGCGCAAGATCATGCGTGGTAAAGACAAGAAAGCAGAGCGTATTATCAAGGCCAGGATAGATGCATTTAGAAGTCATCAGCGCCAGCTGGCCGAGAATAAATCTCGGGTAGAAAAGTTGATAGAAGAAATTGAATACCTCGCTGATCATGACTGGTTACCGGAGTTTGCAGTCCGCTGCCGAACACACCGGCAGCAGTGGGACTCGCTGGAATTTAAAATCGAGGATGACGACAGGCAACGTTACCAATTGGCTCGCGAGATTGTCGATGCGCACTACGAGCAACAACGCGCGATTGAACAAACCCGACAGTCTCAGCAGCAGCTAATTGCTGAACTTGAGACTATGCTAGAGATTTCAGCCGCGAGGGATATCGCCGCTGCGTTCGAAGCGCTTTCTGAAACGCAGTCACAGCTAAAGCAGTTCGGCCTGGACTGGCAGTCCCTGGCCGATATTGCCACGCCAGAAGAGCCCTTGCTCAGTCAGTACAGGAAAATGTTCAGCGCAATGTTATCAGCCAATCAGTTTGTGGCCAGTGCCGCCGACCTGCTACGGGATAATCGCGAGGATGATAGCAAGCTAAGCGAAGCTATTTCGCAACACGGTGCTGCCCTGAAAAATCTCGACTGGCCGACCGACTTTACCGAACTCAAGGCTGCCAGCGAAGTACAACAGCAATTACTGGACTGGCGCGAAGAGCAGAAGGCCTCTAAAGAAGCGCATCAGCAAAAACTGGCCCGGGTACATAAAAACATTAGCTCAATCTTCCGATTTTCAAACACTGGCTCTCTGGCGAGAGCAAAGCAGGCCGCACAGAAAGTACGGATAGCTCTCGACAAGAAGGCCCTCGACAAATTTGATGGAAAAGATCGGGTAGACCTGCAGGAGCGCTTCGAAGAAGCCAGCAAAACACTCGGAGATATGGGTGACTGGAAGAATTTTGCCACCGAACCCAAATACATCGAACTGTGTGAGGCGATGGAGCTGCTGACTACCTCAAACCAACATGCCGACAAACGCTCCAGTGAGATGAAGTCGCTGCAACAGCAATGGAAGGAGCTCGGTCATTCAGGTATATCGGAGCAGTACTGGCCTCGATTTAAACTCGCTGCCGATAACGTTTACCAGGCCTGTTCCATATTTTTCGAGCAACGCCACAATATTCGAAAAGCCAATCTCGAACAACGAAAGCAGTATCTTGAGGAAATGCGGGAACTACTGGAGTCTACCGAGTGGGATAACTGCCCTGACTATAAGGCTGTACAGTCCAGGTTGCACAGCATTAACAGCGGTTTTAGCGGCATAAAAGACCTTGAACGCAATGCCGCGAATAAACAATGGAAGCAGTATTCAGCATTGAAAGATGCTGTGATGAAAAAACTGGGACTTGTATACGATGAAAATATTGCTTTGAAACAGCACTTGATCGAGCAGGCTGAAACGCTCGCCGAAGCTGAGGCGAAAGATGAAAATCTTACCAGCCTTAAGTCTCTTCAGGCCAGATGGAAGCAGGTTGGTGTTACCCGGCGCGGTGAAGACCAGAAAGCCTGGAAGCTATTCAAGAAGCAGGGTGATGTTGTCTACAATAAAGTGCAGGCGCTGCGCCAGGGGAAAAGAGATGAAACCGATCAACATCTCAATGCTTACCGGGAAATTATTAAGGCGATACAACATCTGGCAAAGACGGCCAATGATCTGGCTGAGGCAGATCAGCAGTTTGCAGAGTTACAGGCCAACTATAAAGCCCTGCCGGAATTGCCCCCACAGCTCCCGGAAAAGTTGCTAGAAGGCATTGATCGTGACTACCGTAAGGCCTGCGATCAGTTCGATTTGTGCCATTCGCGTATTATAAAATCCAGACACAATCAACAGCATGAAGCACTAAGGCAAAAGGCCAGTCTTTGTACTCAGTTGGAGGCACTTGCAGCATCGGCCTCGGAACAGCAATGGCAGGAAATATCCCAGCAATGGGATTCGATAGAATTGCACGACAGCGCACTATTGCGTCGTATCGAAGCACGTCGGACTAGCGCCCAGTCGGATATTGACAGAGAGGCAATCGGTGCGGAAAGGCGCTTGCTTTGTATTCGACTCGAAATTCTGATGGATTTGGAAAGTCCAACTGAAGACAGGGGAATACGCATGCAATATCAACTACAACAGATGAACCAGTCTGGACTGGGCCAGCAAGTCGTTGATATTAAAAAACAGATAGAAGAAATAGAACTGGACTGGTTGTGTATGCCAGGTGCGCAAGCCGAACAGCAATTAGTTTTGGATGGGCGGTTTTGGCGGGTATTGGGTGTAGGAATTTGAGGCTGAATCGGAAGGTTGGATTCCCGTTAGGAGTTGTTTATTTTCCTTTGGGGGGCTGGTGGTTTTGGGCAACTCCAGACATTGTTATATAAACCATTTCTTGAGAATATGATGAGAACAAACAGTCACATATGTTCAGTATTCGTGGCAGTCACATAATCACCTGTGTTATGTGTTAGTTAATAGAGGCTAGGAATATTAATGGAACAGAATATTAAAGCAAAAGCTCTTCTACTATATTCATTCCTTGGCATCTATTGTTTAACTGCTTTAGGCACTTTGGGAATGTTATTTTTTGGTTTTGGCGAAGTAAGAGATAGTGAAAGAGCCTTGCTTATTAATACCTTTCTCGTAGAAACCGCAGTAGCTATTGGAGCCTTATTTTATTCGGTTTGGGAAATAAGAAAAAAAGAAGAAATTACACGTGAGAAAGCAGAAAGCTTTTCTATAAATTCTCTCGAAAACGCATTTCAAGATAAGGTAATTCCCGTGGGTGCATTACAGCTTCCTACTATACAACTTCATGAAAATAAACATTTCAAACGTTGTAAATTTGTTGGCCCTTCTGCAATAGGAATACTAGGTGGCAACTTTAGTAATACCGGATTCCTAGAATGCGGTGATGTTATTGCTCTTCCAAATAATGTAAATCTAGCAGGGCTTACTGTCTTGAAAAACTGTACCGTTGACGAATGTGAATTCATTAGGATTTCAATTTTCTGCGATCAAAGCACTGCAAAAGGCTTCAGAGACAATGTTCCTGGGGTACAAGTTAAAGGCTTGTTATAGCGTTATTCTCCATAATTGATTGACTCATCGATATCGCAGGCCCAATTCAAAGGGTAGACGCCTTGATCTACATGTTTTGGTGTTGGATTGTATTTCTCGATCGATGCGGTTCGTACCTTTTATGCCCAGTGGGGTATACCGCATCCTACGATCCTGGTTTGTGATCGATTACCTTGATCCCATTGATCCAAACCAGCTTTCAATTAATCCCCCCAGCTTTTACAATCGATTTAACAAATTAGTATCTTCAGAGAGATTAAATATGCAGCTAAACAAAGAAGAACAGTCGATGCTCGCCGGTGAGTATGGAGAGCCACGGCGTTGGGCTATGGAGCATATGCTACAGGTAGGCCGGTTTTTTGATGCCCCCGATTATGTCGAAGTCACTCAGGCACATATTATGGCGGACACCGAGTCGCTCGGTGAAGCCGGTGTGGTATTTCTCGAAGACATGGCGGCGGCTCCTCTGGTTGACAGGCTGGTGCGTATCCCCATGATTACTGATCCCAGGGGCATCGATTTTTGTCACTACAAACGCCTTAAGCAAACCGATTTAATGGCAAGTTTGGAACAACGTACCATCGACGCCTTCGAGGCGCTCGGTATCGTCATGACCAATACCTGTATTAATTATCAAACCATCATGCCGCCGGTGCGTGGTGAACACCTGGCGTTTGGCGATACTGGTGTGGTGATTTATTGTAATAGTGTGCTGGGTGCGCATTCGAACTTCGAAGGTGGGCCGTCGTCTCTGGCAGCCGGACTAACTGGTCGAACACCGCGTTACGGACTTCATCTAGAGCAGAATCGTCGAGCGACAAAACGTTTTAATGTTGAATGGCAACCGCAGTCTTTGTCCGACTGGGGAGCGCTCGGTGGGATAATTGGTGCGCGTACGGGTTCATATTGGGATGTGCCGGTGATCGATGGTATCGAATCCCAACCAGGGTCGGATGAACTGAAACATTTCGGTGCAGCGATGGCCAGTTACGGTTCGGTGCCGTTGTTTCACCTGGTTGGTATAACACCCGAAGCACCGACGCTGGACTCAGTTAGCGACCCGAAGGCACTGGTTGCTGAATTGGTCACCGAAGCTGATGTTGATGCTTTTTTTGACCGCTACGGAGGCAAGGGGGATAAAGTGGATGTGGTGGTATTTTCCGCGCCGCAGTTATCCCTGCTAGAAATGCAGTCGTTGGCCAATTTACTCGACGATAAAAAAATTCATCATGATACCAGCCTGCTCGCGGTGACTAGTCCTGCGGTGGCGGCTGATGCCCGGCGTGCCGGGTTTGTTGAACGCATAGAATCATCCGGTGGCTTAGTGCTCGAAGGTATGTGTTTTTACCAGAGCTATGCTCGTGAGATGGGTGAAGCCAATGGCTGGAAGCGACTGATGACGAACTCCGCCAAGTTAACCAATATCATCGGTGGCTACGGTTACCAGCCAACCCTGTCGAATATGGAAAACTGTGTGGCATCGGCAATAGCCGGGGAGGTCGTGTAATGGCTACTATCGAATTACGCTGCCATATTGGTGTCGGTCCCGAAGTTAGCGGCGAAGCGCTGGTTACCGACGATAATTTTTCGGCGCGTTACGACCTGGATCGTATTGCGGGTATATTTTCAAGACCCCAGCACAAACTCGCAGGGCAAAGTTATGTCGATAAAATCATGGTGTTCAACACAGCTAAAGGCGGTGTAGCCTCAGCCTGGATGTTACACGAAATGGCATCGCGTAACATTGCCCCGAAGGCGATCCTGTTTAATAGTGTTAATCCTATTCTGGCACAGGGCGCGGCGCTTGCGGACATGGCGATGTGCGACCGCTTTGTAGCAGGCGATGTAACACAACTGATTCAGACAGGCGATCGAGTCACGGTTAAGCCCGAAGAAGGCCTGGTTACTGTAGAGCGAGACTAGGGTTATGCAAGTGGAGTTTCTTGACTGTCGAAACGAAGTATCCGAGATTCGTAGCCCGTCATCGAGTCGACTCGTATGGTTGGCGAGCGATCTAAAAGACAATGACTGGCGTGTCGAGCTGGCCGATCAGGCGCTTGACGAGATTTATCAATTAGCCAATTTTATTCAAGACAACCCATTGCAGCAGTTACAGCGTCGAGTCGAAGATGTCGCCATTCCAGCCTGTCTAGCATCAATGGCAGCGATGAAGTCGATCCTCGATGATGGAGTCGGGTTCGCCGTGCTCGACAGGCTACCGGTCGATGAGTATCCAATTGAAACAATCGTCGAGATTTACTGGCTATTGGGCCAGTGTATTGGTCGTCCGGTCGCACAAAAATGGAACGGTCAAATGATTTACGACGTATCTGATACTGGGAAGGAATTTGCCTATGGCGTTCGCGGGTCGCATACCTCGGTCGAACTGCTGTTTCATACTGATAATGCGTTTGCGCGCTTGGTGCCCGATTACGTCGGCCTGTTTTGTCGTAATCCGGCTAAAAGCGGAGGCATTAGCCGTATTTGTAGTCTCTACTCGGTACATCAGCGCATGATGGATCAATATCCACGACTACTGGCGCGACTTTATCAGCCGATGCTTTTCGACCGACAAAAGGAACACTGCGAGGGCGCCGAACCGGTATGTCTGGCGCCTTACTTCAGCTGGCGTAATAATCGATTGTTTGCGCGAGCCAACTCATCGCTGGTACGAAAGGGATACGAAATTAGCAACGAAGCCATGGACGATGAATTAGCCCAGGCGCTGGATGCCATCGACGAAATCAGCGCGAGCGAAGATCTCTGGTACGAAGCACCACTGCAGCGCGGCCAGATCCAATATTTGAATAATCACGAAGTCGGGCATTATCGCAGCGAATTCGAAGATTTTGACGAGCCCGAACGCAAGCGTCATCTTTATCGTTTATGGCATCGAGAGGCTGGATCGACCAGTTACGATGGGTTGTACCTCTAACATCAAACATCTGGCAATTATCCGCTTCTGGTACGAGGGTAATGCTTTCTCGCCGGTGCCTGCCGACGCCGAAATGTTTCGGGCTCGCGAATGGCTATCAGGCTCAGCCGCGAGAGATTTTTATCACGGCACCAATATCGAAACGGCTGCTGTTGAAGGGCTTGTCGAGGATAATCCTGAAATACAGGCGAGCTATATATTCTGTGCTGCTGCTTATCCGGCAGGGCCTATGGTTTCGGGTCTATTTAATAAAATAATGAGTTATGTCGAAGAAGGCTTGTCTGGACAGGAATGGGATGGTGTTTATGTCTCATTGCATGGTAGCTCGGTCACTGCGGATACGGAAAACCCGGAACTAGCATTACTACAAAGTATCCGACACAAAGTTGGCACAATACCGATAGCCGTCACGTTTGATCTCCATGCCAATATCGATCCTGATATCGGACATTTAGCAGATATTATTGTTGGATATAAGACTTACCCACATGTTGATATGCTGGAAACTGGCGAAAAGGCGCTGGCTTTGCTGGGTAGACGTATGAAGGGTGAAATAAACCCAGAAACATTGATTGTTCCAGCTGGGTTCGCACCAACTAGTTTTAATATGCAGACTGCTTCTGGGCCTATGGCCGGGATATTGGATGAGGTCAGATCATCGGAAATCGAATATGGTTTTTATGATGTCAGTGCCTTTGGTGGTTTTGTTTATGCTGACAGTCCGCAAACTGGAGCCGCGATTACCCTGTGTTCTGAAAAAGGGCATGCCAGTTCGGCCAAAGAGATTAATCGACTGGCCAGAAACTTTCTGGTGCAGGCTGAAAACTTTGACGTAAATCTACCGTCTCCGGATTTTGTTTTAAAGGCTTTAACCAAAGAGTTGGCAAATAATAATCCGGCTCCTGTAGTGATTTTAGAGCCGTCCGATAATATTTTCTCTGGTGGTGGGGCAGATACACCAGGATTGCTTCGTGCAGCTATCGATATCGGCTTTGGGTTTCCAACATTGTTCGCATTTTTCTGGGATCCAGATATTGCAGCTCAGGCTCATCAGGCTGGTATCGGTGCCATGTTTGATTGTGCCTTTGGAGGTAAGTTAACGGATATTTTTGGTCAACCGGTTTTAGTCAGCGCCAAAGTTGAGCGACTGACCAATGGCCGATTTATCAACCTGGGCCCAATGGAGAAAGGGCTCACTGTCGACCTTGGTCAAACAGCAGTTATGATGGTTGGTAAAGTCAGCATTATTGTCACCTCCAGGAACATTCCAGTAAATGACAAAGCTTATTTCGAGCTACACGATTTTAACCCAGCCGACTTCACGGTGACCTATGTAAAGGCTAAAAACCATTTTCGTGCAGCCTTCTCAGATGCATTTAATCGCATAATCGAAGTAGAAACCCCTGGCCCTGCATCGTCAAACCTGATGACCTTGCCGTTCAAAAATGTCTCTGAAGATATGCTGTTTCCACAAACGCTGATCAAAAGCGCTAGTCCCGAAGACGCTGATGCTATTGCGGCGTTGCATACCGCTAGCTGGAGAATTTTCTATAAAGATATATTGCCAAAAAACTATTTAGACAATGAAATAGAAAATGAGCGTAGAGAATACTGGCAGCAAAAACTAAGCAACCTGCCGCAGGGTGATCTAGTGCTAATCACCAGAAGCGGTGGAGCGCTGACCGGATTTATCTGGCTTGCGAGAAACGCCGACCCAGACTACGATGCAATGATCGAAGCATTGCACGTTCATAGCCGAATGCAGGGCAAAGGTATAGGCACACGGCTAATCGCGGACGCTGTTCAAAGATTATTGACGGGTGGTGTCAAATCTGTTTGCTTACGTGTTTTCGATGCCAATCAGCAGGCGGTTGATTTTTATCAGCGACTCGGCGGTGTTGCTGATCAAAGGGGATTCGATTATTTTGCTGGGGCCAACGCGCCCGATACACGGATTGGCTGGCGTGATCTTAATTATCTTATTTCGATGTGTGGGGATGATTAGCTGATAGAATGGCCTGATTCCGTATGAGTGAACGCAGAAGCCTTTCTGCCCAAAGGAAAATGGAGAGGAGAAATCATGTCAGGCGAGGGCCTTGTCGCAGAGCACTATACGCACGGAAATCTTATCGGCGATATTAAAGCTGCCATTACCCAGATGGGGAAGACGACAGACAAGTTGTCTATCGATGATTTAGCGCCAGTGGATGAGTTCCATATCGGCGGTAGAATCGCCACCAAGAACTTACTCGGCCAGTTAAACTTTAACTCGAGGCATCATATTCTCGATATGGGTTGTGGTCTGGGTGGTGCCTCGCGTTACATTGCCAGTCAGTTCAATGCCAGGGTTACCGGGCTTGACCTGACGCAGGAGTTTATAGATACCGGCAACGAGCTCAATCGCTGGGTTGGGCTGAGTAACCAGGTTAGCTTGCAGCAGGGCAGCATATTGTCTCTACCTTTCGAAGACGAATCTTTTGATGGTGCACTAATGCTGCATGTTGGCATGAATATCGCCGATAAGTATGCGCTTTTCAAGGAAGCCTACCGTGTACTCAAGCCGGGTTCCAGGTTCGGCATTTACGATATTATGAGAACCGGAGATAGTGATCTGGCTTACCCAGTTCCCTGGGCGGCAGATGCGAGTACAAGCAACCTGGCGTCATCGGATCAATATCAGCAGGCTCTCGAACAGGCAGGATTCAAAGCCGGAATAATCAATAATCGTCGCGAGTTCAGTCTTGAGTTTTTCAAGCAGATAAAAGAAAACACCAGGGCTAAAGGCAATCCACCACCGCTTGGGTTGCATACTCTGATGCGGGCGTCGACGCCGGTTAAATTAAAAAATATGGTTGAGAATATTGCTGCGGAAAGAATTGCACCAATCGAAATTATTGCGCTGAGGTAAGGTGTGTTATATCTGCCCTACCGGTGTAACGAGTCGATCAACTTAGGCAACTGCAACCGTAATATCTTACCCGATGGCCCCTTTGGTAATTCATCGAAAAAATAAATAATCTTTGGTGCCTTGTACTTGCCGATGCTTTCCTCGCAAAAGGCTTTCAGCTCGGCTTCGCTACAGCTATAACCATCGCGAATTGCGACGCAGGCGACGACTTCCTGGCCGTAGTTTTCATCATCGACACCAACTGCTGCGGCTTCGAGTATTGCTTCGTGTTGGTAGAGTATATCGTCGATTTCTCGTGGAGCGATATTCTCTCCACCGCGGATTATTAACTCCTTCGAGCGGCCGGTAAGGAAAATATAGCCTTCCTCGTCTTTCTGACCGAGATCTCCAGTGAGGAACCAGCCGTTAATAAGTGACGATTCGGTAGCTTCCGGGTTTTTATAATAAAGCGTTAACAGATTGCTGCCGCGAATACTGACTTCACCGACTACGCCGGGCGGGCAGGGCTGATTATTTTTATCGACAATTTGAATCTCGTTGCCGCAGGGTAGACCGACCGAGCCGGGCTTGCATGCGGCAGGCGGCATTGGGTTGGTTGATACTGTGCCTGCGGTTTCGGTCAGGCCCAGGGTTTCGATCATTGGCAGTTTGAAGGTTTTTTGCCACTCTGCGAGGGTAGCTCTTGGCAGCGGTGCTGAGGCTGAACGCGCAAAGCGAAATGCCTTCAGACGTTCGTCATTGCCAAAATCGTAATCGTCCTGACCGACTCGATCGAGCAGGTATTTGATGATGGTCGGTACGATACTGCTCCACGTACAGTCGTATTCGGCTATCAGATTCCAGAATTCCCCGGCGCTGAAGCGCTTTGGCATGACCACACTACTACCGCTATAAAGTGGCGCAGAGACCGTTACCATGGCACCATTGATGTGATAAACCGGAAGCACGCAAAGTGCGCGGTCATCGGCGGTCAAATCATGACCTTCGGTAACATTACGCCCGCCGCTGGTAACCGCGCGATGGCTGATCACGGCGCCCTTAGGCAGGCCGGTAGAACCTGAGGTGTACAATAATAACGCAGGATCTTCTTCAGTAGGGTTGTCGATGAAGTCGCAGGGAGTTTGTTGCTCAGGCCAGACCGGACCGGTCTCTTCGTCGGTTTCGATTACCAGAACTTCACGATCGATAGCAGCCAGTAGCTCGTCGAGTTTTTCGCGATAATCCGGCGAGACAAAGACTACCTCGGCATCCGAATGACCGAGTATGTGGATCAATTGAACATTTCCGGCCACCGCATTCAGTGGCACGATCACGCGATTATTGGCCATCACGCCCAGGAACAACTGCACCGTCCAGAAGCCGTTGTTGAGCAGAAAGGCGACTTTGGTGGCTTTGGCTAGCCCCAGATCCGACAGGCGCTCGCCAATCTTGTCTACCGATGTTTTTAATTGAGCAAACGTTAGTTCCCGATTTAGTTCGGGTGTAATAAGAAATGCTTTATCAGGTGAACCAAGCGCATGTCGCTCGATGCTGGCGCGAACTGTATCCATGTCTATTCTTTACCGTAACGTTCGAAGTAGGCACCGAATAAATCTTCTTCGGAAGGTTTATCTTCACCGACCGTGGTCACCAGATTGGTAATATTGATGAAATGGCGATAATTCAGGTTTTCGCTAATGCTATTACCACCCCAGGTGCCGCAGCCCATACTCAGGGTGAAGTTCAGCGCATTATTGAAACTACCGCCGTTACCGAAGGTATGCGGCTGATTAACCAGAACGCGGACTACGTCGATGTTTTCGGCCAGACGCGTCGGATGGTCTGGATTACTGGTATGAATACCGCAGGAATGCCCGCGACCCTGGACATTGAGAATGTCTCGTACCAGAGATTCCGCGTGATCAAAATCACGAGCACGATAAACCGTTAACACCAGCGACAGCTTTTCATCGGAGAATAATGAGTCAGGGTCAAAGTCTTCTTCGACCAGGAAAAACTTTGCCTTGTCTGAGTCGTTATCCAGGCCGACTCCCTGTGCGAAAATATCGGCGTCTTTGGCGATTAAATCGCGGTTGAGATTACCGTTAATCCATAGTTTATCTTGAATAGCGGCTTTCTCGTCGGCACTGCAGCGGTAGGCACCAGCCGATTGCAGGGCAGTGATCGCTTCATCATAAACATCGTCGAGAATGACGAGTGAGTTTTCCGAAGAACAGGAGGTCGAGTTATCGAAAGTCTTGGAGGCGCAAATTTTCTCTGCGGCGTCTTTTAAATCGGCACTCGAATCGATGATCACCGGCACATTGCCAGCACCAACACCAATCGCGGGTGTGCCGCTGCTGTACGCCGAACGAACATTATTCTGCGACCCGGTGGCGATGATCAAATCAGCCTGTTCCATTAATAATTTGGTCAGGTTGCGAGACACCGGCGCTGGAAGTATTTGTACTAAATTCTGAGGCGCGCCGACCTTCGCTAAAGCCGAACGCATCAACTCGACCGTGGCGTTGGTACTGCTCCAACCGGCAGGAGAGGGTGCGATGATAATGGCATTTGCGCCTTTCAAAGCCATCATCGATTTGTTCACCGGGGTGGCGGCAGGATTTGTGGAAGGTGTGATGGCAGCTACCACGCCAACTGGCTTGCCGTATTGCACCAGGCCACGGTCTCGATCCTGGCTTATGATGCCGACGGTTTTAGCCCGCATCAAATCACGCAAGGTACCGAAGGTTTTACGTTGATTTTTGATGACCTTGTCCTTAACGTTACCGATGCCGGTATCTTCGACGGCCATTTCAGCCAGACGTTGTGCGTTCTCGGGTTTGTATAATGACCAGGCCACCGCAGTGACGATTTCGTCGATACGAGCCTGATCGGCGTTGGCGATACTTGCCATGGCCATTCGTCCCAGCTCGACTAATCGTTTTATAATTTCAATTTCTTCATTGCTTGCGCCACTGACGCTACTGGATACCGGCTTTGCCACGATTTCTGTCTCTTAATAATGAGAAGGCCGCAAGTTTACAGGTTGGGCTTCGCTTTTCAAATTGGCACTTAATATTTGTTTGTCGATGCTATTTACGCACTGTTAAGATAACGCGCTTTCTCTGGAGATACCTTGCTTGTTTGCTGATTATGAATTATGGCTTATCGCCTGGTGTTTCTTCGCGCTGGGCTTTGGCGGTTTTATCAAAGGAGCGCTTGGCGTCGGCACGCCGTTACTGACGGTACCAATGATGGCAATGGTGCTACCACCGCAAATGGCGATTGCAATCATGGCGATTCCCGTCGTTGTGGCCAATCTATGGCAATTTTCTCAGGCTGAGCGCAGTACTGCGGTGGTGCGCCGTTTCTGGCCTACATTCGTTGGTATACTCATCGGTATCTGGGTTGGCGTGAAGATATTGTCAGTTATCGACGAACAAACCTTGCTGGTTACCGTCGGTATAGCGGTAATCGCTTTTGCCTTGTTACAGGGCTCCAGTTACCGGTTTTACCTGAATGAATCGATGATTAAACCCAGCGGTGGTGTTTTCGGTTTGGCCAGTGGTCTGATAGGTGGCATATCGTCATTTTTTGGGCCGATGCTGGTGGTTTATCTCATATCGATTCGCGATCTAAACAAGAATCAGTTTGTCAGTGCCATTAGCTTTCTCTATGTCAGCGCCGTAGTGCCCTGGGCGATCAGCCTTTACCTGTTTGGTATTCTCGACCAGGAAATGCTGATTTTCTCAACCCTGGCGGCGATACCGGTTATCCTCGGCATGGTACTTGGGCAACGGGTTCGCGGGCATATCAGCGATGAAAAGTTCAAAACGCTGATTATTGGAATTTTAATGGTTTCGGGGGTTGCCATGCTGTGGCGCGCCTTCCAGTAAATTTCGATGGGGGTCGGCTAGACAGTTCTGTAAAGCTGGTATACCATCTGGCGGCTAATTATAAAAAGAAATTACCAATAAAAAACACTAATATAGAGGAGTTATTTCGATGAAATTAAAAAAATATATTGCTAGTATCGGTGTGGTTTTTGCCACCATGGCACTCTCGGCGAATATTGCCTATGCCGCCTGCGCTACTGATGGGCTAGCTTCTTCGCAAGCTAAGCCCGACGGTTTTCCGGCTCGCGCTCTAACTATGGTAGTTCCCTACGGTCCAGCCGGTGGCTCGGGTCAGGTTGCCCAGGGCATGGCCACAGCAGTCAGCGATCTGACCGGCGTTTCGATTAACCGCGATCACAAGCCCGGTGGTTCGGGTACTGTGGGTATGACAGCATTCATGGCAATGCCAGCCGACGGCTATACCGTTCTTGAACATATCGACGATGCCTCAAGCGCGCATGCACTCGATTCAAGTAAACCTAATCCGGCAGTAGACCTGATTCCCCTGGTGACTTCGCAAATCACTTTTTCGCAGGTTTATATGCGCGTCGGCGACGACCGTTTCAACGATTGGGATTCATTCGTTAAATGGGTGAAGGCACAAAACGGTAGGGCGACTATCGCCAATGTATCCAAAGAAGGTTCGATGGAACGTGTCACAATGAAATTTATCACCGATGCAACCGGCATGAAAATCCAGCAAATCTCGTTTGATAAAGGTGCCCCTCGCTACGGCGCACTCGCTGGTGGCCAGGTTGATGCGCTGTTCGAGCAACCCGGTGACGTTAGGAAGTTTCTCGATGCCGGAAAATTTAAGCCTATACTAACCATTCTGAAGGAGCGCCCCTCTGTATTCGCCGACGTGCCCAGTCTTACCGATGCAGGCCTGGATTTCGACCCCCTGTTCCGTTTTCGTGGTTTCTACGTACACAAAGATGCACCTGCCGATCGGGTCAAGTGGCTGCAATGGGCTTTTCAGAAAGGTTTTTGCCAGCCTAGCTACCAGAAGTTTAACGACAGCAAGTATATGACCCTGATCGAAAGTTACCGCGATACTGCGGGTTCGCGAAAATTGATCGATACTACTGTCGCCCAGTACCGTGAAGTTTACAAAGATATGGGGCTAGAAGTTAAGTAGTTTCCAGGCTATGTTAAATGAAACCCAACGCCCTGATATTCGTCAGGGCGTTGCTTTTTCCATCAATATAAACAGGTAAATCCATGGGTCAGTTAAGAGTCGGACACCTGGTAGAAGCGGGGCTGTGGCTGTTACTGTGCCTGTTTTTGTACATTTATTCATTCGATTTCGACAAAGATATCGAAATCTATAAATTCGGTGCCAGTGCCTGGCCTCGGGTTATTATTCTATTAATGGCGATAGCTGCTATTGGACAATTATTCCACCACTGGAAAAAAGGCGATGAATCTTCGTCGCAGATAATAAGCGCAGCTACCGACGATGGTGCCGAAGAAGCGGCGCACGAGTCCCATCACGAAAGTCTTAAGTGGTACGCATCAACATTCGGCCTGCTAGTTATACCATTTGCCTATATGCGAGTTCCCGACTGGATCGCGTCGTTTTTATCGCTCGAAGGCACATCTGCGCATGTTATACGCATTGTTTGCGCGGTAATTCTGGCAGGAGTTTTCGTTTATTACATGCGCCGCAATATGGTGGGCGCGATGCTAACCTTACCACTGTTTTTTGCTGCGCTGCTGGAAGACATGGGGTTTTATTCGATAGCTCCATTTTTTATCATCGGCGTTATGTACCTGTTCGGTGAGCGCCGCGCTAAACCCATGGCATTAGTCGCCGGCCTGATCTATGGCCTGCTCATGCTGCTGTTCGTGAAAATCCTGTTTGTCGGTCTGCCGATAGGCAATATTCGCCCTTTCTACGATATCGGTAGTTGGGTCGTCACTGTTTTACAGTAATCGATTGGGGAGAAACTAAAGTGGATGCATTCAATAATTTTCTCACCGGTACGATAACGCTATTTAGCGATCCCATGGGTGTTCTGATTTTCTTCGGTGGTGTCATCGGCGGCATGTTATTCGGAGCGATACCCGGTGTTAGCATGTTGACCCTGGCAGCCATCCTGTTGCCATTCACCGCGCATCTTTCACCGGAGCACGGCATTATGCTGTTTTCGGTAATTTACTGTACCGGTGTTTACGGCGGCGCGATTACCGCAATTCTGTTTAATATTCCTGGCGCGCCGGAAAATGCCCCAACTGCTTTCGATGGTTACCCGATGACCCTAAAAGGTCAGGCCGGTAAAGCCGTTGGTGCGGCGGTGATGTGCTCGGCCCTCGGTGGCACTGTTTCGACTATCATCATGATGCTGGCCACCGCAGCAATCGCGGACTGGGCGATTTCAGCCTTCGGGCCGCCGGAAATATTCGCGTTAGTCTTCTTCGGTCTTGCCGTGGCCGCGTCTGTTGGTGCTAAAACTTTCTGGAAAGGCTGGTTGTCGATACTGGCTGGACTTATGGTGGCCGTGGTCGGACTCGACCCGGTCGGCGGTATCGAGCGATACGATTTTGAAATGCCATATCTGCTGGCCGGTATACATTTTATTCCCACCATCCTCGGTTTTTTCGCGGTGTCTGAAATATTTGTGCAAGTAGAAAAGAAAGTAAAAGGCGATTTTGTGGCACCCAAAATCAGTGTCGATTTCCCAAGCTTAAGCGAACTTATCGCGCATAAATTTGCGGTAATTCGTTCTATCGTTATCGGCTTCTTCTGCGGCATATTGCCTGGCATTGGCGCGACACTAGCGGCATTCATGGGCTACAACGAAGCCGTACGATGGTCGAAGACACCCGAAGAATTCGGTAAGGGCAAACTCGAAGGTGTTATCTCTTCCGAGACCGCCAACAATGCTGCAACTGGTGCGGCGATGATTCCTTTATTGGCACTCGGACTACCCGGCGGTGCGCTCACCGCAATGATGGTCGGTGTATTTCAGATGCACGATATGGAACCCGGTCCGCTGGTATTTATCAACAGTGCCGATCTGGTCTGGGTAGTATTTGCGGCGATGTTCTTCGCTAACATCTCGATTCTGTTTATTGGTTTTCTGGAAACCAAAACCATCATCAATCTCTTGAGAATCCCATTCCAGTTCCTTGCACCGATGATTTTATTACTAGCGACCGTCGGTGCTTACGCAGTACGCGGATTGACCATCGACGTCATCGTCATGTTTCTGGCTGGCGTAATCGGCTTCTTCCTGAGACGCTCGGGTTATTCGGTGGCGGGGATCGTGCTCGGCCTGATCCTCGGTAAAATCGGCGAACAAACATTCGCTCAGGCGATGCAAATGCTGCATTTCGAATGGAGCGGATATCTTGATCGGCCGATTGCGTTTGGCCTTCTAGTTGCTGGTGTTCTTACACTTTGCGGCAGTATCTATGGTGCGTTTTTTAAGAAGAATCGGCGTCCGCCGATTACTAGTGGTTAAATCGGCTAGTTTTGGACCACCAGATAATTTGTGATCCCGATCTGTGTCGAAATTGTGCCTGGAAGCCTACTGAAATATTTTTCTTGCTATAAGGTGTTTACGAACTATGGAACCAAAAATATTCTTGAATAATCGAATCGTTTGGACATTGAATTTCACTGGTTGGATTCTGTTCACCCTATCCGCCATTTTTTTTATTTGGAGTTCGATACGTGCGGCTGATATGATCAGCCTACTCGCTAGCGTGCTTTTTCTAGTTGCCTGTTTTGTATTTCTCATACCCGTCTGGGTTCTCAGGAATAAATCAGAAACCAACACGACTACCACAAGAGAGTAAAACGCTAGAGTTCTAGTTAATTTTCCACTACTTTTGCCGTCCCCCAACCCCGTAAGTATCTGAATTTAGAGAATTAAAATAATTCAGCCCCGACCGATAAACCCGCCATCAAGGACAAACTAAGGCTGCCAACCAACACGCCTGCCAGCAAATTCCGTTTAAACAGAAAATAAGCGGCAAAGGCGAGCACTACTGCTGATACCCGAACGCCGATAGATAAGGTCGCCAGTTCGCTCTGCGGCAGGATAATCATACGGAATACCAGGCCTGCTACCATAGCGTAGGAGACACAGGTCACCCATTCGAATAAATCCCCCTGCGCGGAAATCTTCCTCACCACAACAGCACCCAGAAACCGCCAGATGAAGGTCGATAAAATACTGCCTATGACGATGATCCATAAGGTTTGAGTGCTCATCGAGTTTTACGCCTCGACTTGCCGATCAGAAAAGCAATGGTGCCGCCTATTAACCCTGTTAGTAGCAGGTCGATGGATGGAAACCATTCGTTCGCCAAAGGTACGATCAAACAGCCCGATAACAAAGCTAGCCGATGCGATAAGGCGGGAACAGCCGATAAAACCAGGGCGAAAAATAGCGGACTGGTGAATATCAGACCGAGAACCAGCGGCTGAGGCAACAAAACCGAGACTGTATGGCCGATGGCGGTGCCGATCACTGCCGCCAGTAAAATCACCGAAGCGAATACCAAAAAATATCGCCGCCGCTGATCGGGTGCGATCCTGGGGAATTCTCGTTGACACATAGCCCATGAATTAATCGACAGGAGCTGGGCATCGAGCACCATTTGGCCAAATTTCGCACCTGGTCGGGATATGGTGGGTAAAAACGAAACCACCATTGGCAGGAAGCGTGCGTTGGCCAGGGAGCAGGCAAATATAATGGCGAAAATCGGTTGTCCAGTTGCGGTTAATTCGGCCATCACCAGTTGGCCTGGTAAACCCCATATAAATAGCGATGCGACGACCGCCATTTCGACACCAAAGCCGGTACTGCGAGCAAAGGAGCCGAAGCCCATCATGGTGAAAAACAAGATGAAGGCGGGCAGGCTGAGTGAATCTTTCAAAGCCTTGCGCATGACACTGGGCGAGTCGGAAATCATCGTCGTGACCTTACGTTAAATGTAATTATGCAAGACGATGAGCCAGGCACTGACACTGAAAACCGACAAAACAGTCGATAATAATACCGTACTTGATGTAGTATCCAGACTACGCTGATACATGCTTGCAAACAGGTAGGCGTTCAGTCCAGGCGCCATCGCAGCCATTAACACGATGGAACGCGTGACGTTATCGTCGAGGCCAAATTGCAGGGCTAACCACCAGGTTGCTGCGGGTTGTAAAACCAGTGAAAGCAGAGAAATCATGCCGGCTTCGCCGAGTGACTTCGACAGTGTATAGCGGGTTAATACGCCGCCAAGCGCGAACAAAGCAACCGGTAATGACGCTCTGCTAAAAAGATCGATTGCTGAATCCAGGGAGGATGGTGTTTCAAGACCGCTAAAGTTGACCAGGAAACCCAATCCGATACCAATCATTAAACTGTTTCTGAATATGGCTTTGCTGACCACCTTAATAGTTTCGGTCGCACCGCGACCGTCGGCCCGCAGATATTCCATCGCCGTGATACCGATGAGATAACAGATCGGCGCGTTCACCGATACCAACGCGAAATTAGGCTCCAGGGATTCAACACCCCAGGCCAGTTCTGATATCGGTAAACCGAGTAACACGAGATTCGAATACAGGATAGCAAACGCTGCTGCGACCGCTTCGCCAGGTCGGCGCAAGAATATCTTTCGCAGTAACCAGTAGGTCAGGATGAAACTGGATATCGCCGCCAGGTAGTAACTCGAGAGCATACGCCAGTCAAAGGCCGAGGCCAGGTCGATGGTCGAAGTCGCCTTGAAAAGCAGGCAGGGAATTGCGATTTGAATCGCAAACCGCATCAGGTGATCGACCTGGATATCCGTGAATAATTTAAGATGTACTGCCAGGTAACCTGCCGTGACGACAAGAAAAACCGGAGCAACGATGTTAAGAATATCGATGAACAATTTTTTAAACTGTGATGACTAACAGAAGGGGCGAATTTTATAGAGAACCCGGTGATTAAAGTCAAGATAAATTGCCTGACAGGAAAGTTATCGATCGAAATTCTGGCGCGTGTTAAAACTATAAAAACGTATTTTATGGTAGGATTCCTGTTCAAAATTGAGAGTGAACTATGGCCTGGCAGAATAAAGTTTTACGCGTCGATTTAAATAGCAGGCGTTGTACCAGCGAGCCGCTAAACCAGGAGTGGGCGCAGGCCTATCTCGGACAGCGCGGGTTGGGAACACGCTATCTGGTTGATGAAATAGATCCTGGCATCGATCCATTATCACCCGAAAATAAACTCATTTTTGCCACAGGCCCATTAACCGGAACTCCAGCACCGACCGGTGGACGTTCATCCGCAGTCACCAAGAGTCCGTTAACGGGTGCGATTGCCGCATCGAATAGCGGGGGATTATTT
>JAUVCH010000089.1 GCA_030595795.1 Gammaproteobacteria bacterium | reverse complement strand
TATTGCGGAAACAAAAACGCCGGTATAACCGGCGTTTTTTATACTAAACAGGCGTAGTATCAGAAACCTTCCTTGCGAATTCTATCCAGCCTTTTACCAGCAAGCCGTGCCGCAGTCGCATTGGGGTATCTCTTGCGCAGTTCTGTCAGCATTATTTTAGCCTTGTTAAACTGTTTCTTTTCATAATAAGTGTACCCCAGCTTTAACATCGCGTCGGCAACTTTGGAGCTACTAGGATATCGCGATAGAACCAGTTCAAATTCGATAATACCCTGATCAAAGTTTCGCGTGACATAATTAGCTTCACCCAGCCAATACTGCGCATTACCGGCAAAACTACTGTCTGAGTACTGCTTTAAAAATCGTTTGAATTCGGCCCTGGCTTTCTTATAGCGGCCTTCTTTTAAAGTATCGAATGCGGCCTGATAAGCCGCCTGCTCTTTGCTCGACGATGCATTACCGCTGGCCTCGGAACTTTGTGAACTGCTACTTGACGATGCAGTAGTATCGCTAATCAAACCAGTAGTGCTGGTGGCCGTCCCTACATTTGTAGTAGCAGTATTGTTTACAACTGGAGTGTCTTCTTCCTGAGCTTCATTAAGCCCTGGCACTTCCACTGGAGCAGTCGATGGTGCCTGCGAAACCGCTCGACTTTCAAGATCACGTAAGCGACGATCTATATCGAGATAAAGCTCTCGCTGACGCTTTTTAATCTGATTAATATCGTTGCCCTGTTGCTCCATCTCGCCCCGTAGCAAACTGATTTCGCTGCTTAGTTGTTCGACGGATTGCATGAGTTCAAGCATTGCCCGATTATCAATTAACCGGCCCATTTTAGTCACTTCCTGTTGCATACTACGCAGGGCACTAACGGTATTCTCGCTGCGCTCACTCAAAGTTTTCATCTGCTGAGTAAGTTGCCCGGGAGTCAAGGCCTGACTTTGCGCCACCGCGGGTGCAGTGAGCGATAGACTCAGTATTGCTGTTGTCGCCAGTACCCGTCTGATGATGCTAATTTGTGTCGTATTCATAATTAGTTCACGTTATAAATGAGTTCAACCCGTCGATTTTTAGACCAGGCAGCTTCTTCATGTCCAGGCAGTGCAGCCTGCTCTTCACCGTAACTAACCGTATCGAGCTGGTCTGTCGATGCTCCGAGCAGCAAAAATACTCGGCGTACCGACTGCGCCCGGCGATCACCCAATGAGATATTGTATTCGCGGCTGCCGCGTTCGTCGGTATGACCTTCGAGACGTAGGCTGACATCACCATTGCTGGCAACAAAGTTACCGTGCAACTCAAGAAGATCGAGTGACTCGTCGCTGATTTTCGCGCTATCGAAGTCAAAATAGACAATGCGATTTGCCAACGGTGTATCCATCTGATCGAGCATTTCCTGAGCGGACATAGCGTCATCAGTAATCGGGATCAGGTTAGGGTCGCTACCACCATCGAGCGTCGAAGAGTCGGTACTACCATCCTGACCGGCGATACTGCCATCGGTTTGACCCTGTCCATCCGTCGCAGGATCTACCAGTATGTCTTCGGTTTGTGTCGTCTGACAGGCAGAGGCAAAAATTCCTGTCAGTACCAGCAAAGCTATTTTTAAAGTTATTTTATGATTCATACCTCATCCTACTCCGAATGATGTTGCTTATTGCTTGCGTTTATAAGGTCCCCAAACCGGCTCACGTACATCGCCAGTCTGGTCCGAAAGTCTGTGTTTAGAGCGCCCATCGACCGATACTACATAGAGTACGCCATTATCTCCACGAGTCGATGCGTATAACACCATTTTCCCATTTGGCGAAAACGATGGTGATTCATCCAGTGTACTATCGGTCAGTACTGTCAAATTACCGGTTTCGCGCTCCAGTTGCGCTATTTTATATTCACCTCGCTCTCCATGCACCATGGCAATATTTCGACCATCCGGAGAAATACTGGCAGCCGAGTTGTAGCGGCCTTCGAAGGTAAGACGTCTAGGCTTTCCTCCCTTGATGTCAATTTCGTAGAGCTGCGGTGATCCACTTCGGTCCGAAGTAAATATTATGCGCTTACCTTTATCAATCCAGACCGGTTCGGTATCGATACCGCGATGTCGCGTTAGGCGTGTCAAACGCTTGGTCGCAGTATTCATGATGTAAACATCCGAACTCCCATCTTTAGACAGAACCAGCGCCAGGTTTTTGCCATCAGGTGACCAGTCGGGCGCGCTATTAACACCCTTAAAACCCGAAATTTTAATACGCCGAGCAGTAGCCAGGTGCTGAATAAATATCTCCGGTCGATTATTTTCAAATGAAACGTAGGCTAGCGACTGCCCATCGGGTGACCAGCTCGGCGACATCAGGGGTTGGTCCGATTCCAACACGGTTTGCGCATTGAAACCATCGGTATCGGCGACCTGCAAAATATATTTACGCCCTTTGTCTTGCTGCGCTCGGATATAGGCGATTCGAGTGTTGAAGGCGCCTCTCGTACCGGTAATTTTTTCGTAGATTAAATCACTGATTTCATGCGCCGAGGCGCGCAAGTTTCTTTTTTTGGCGGGGAGACTATAACCTATTAACTGCTTTTGTTTGAGAACATCCAGTAATTGAAATTGAATGTCATACTGCCCGGATGATTTCTCGAAGATTCTACCGACTACCAGGTATTCCTGCCCCGCTGCTTTCCATTGTGCGTAGCGCACCTGATTACTGTAATACGGCTGCGAGGGCAATGATTTACTCTCGAGCACCTTGAGAACACCGCTACGGTTTAAATCGCTGGTAACAATACTGGCGATATCTACCGATAACTTGCCCGGTAGTTTAGATGTATCAAAGGGCACTACGGCGATTGGTAGTGCAGCCTCGGCACCGCTGGTTATCTCTATCGTCAGGGCAGCTTGCACGCTGGCAGATGATAGCCATAATAAAGATATAATCAGGTATTGAAAAAACTGTTTCATAAATTCGTTATTATTTATCGGGGTTGAACAATAATTTTAATTCTCTTTCGAACAACGTCGGATCACCAGGTCTCGGTAACGGCTCAGCTTTGTAAATTGCATTTTCTATTGAGGCCCGATAGGTGTTGGTTCCACCAGGGCAGTCACCAAAGGTGACATCAAGTATGATACCACCTGGCCCCTGTAATACACGCACTTCACAATCAGGCATTTTCCCACTTTCCTGCGGTCGTCGCCAGTTGCGTTCGATCTTTTGTTTAATCGCAAGCCGATAGGCATCGCGTAACGCACTCAGTTTACGTTGTGATTCCTCCGATTCTAATTGCGATTTCAGTTCTTCCTGCTTACGTTTTTGATCTTCTTCGGCAAGGCGACGTTTATCCGCCTCGTCCTTTTTCTTCTCATCCGCTATGCGCTTTTCTTCAGCCTGCTTTTTCTCCTCGGCCTTTATTAGTTCCTCGGCCTTGAGTTTTTCCGCTTCCTTCTGGTGCTTGACCTCGGCCAATTTCTTTTGTTTGGCTTCTTCTTCGAGTTTTTTCTTTTTCTCGGCCTCAGCCAGCTTCTTTTTCTTATCCTCGGCTAACTTTTTCTTTTTTTGATTTTCTTTCTTTTTAACTTCTGCCTGTTTTTTCTTTTTAGCCTCGGTCTGCTTCTTTTTCTTTTCTGCAGCTTTACGCCTGGCTTCTTCTTTTTTGCGCTTTTCTGTATCCAGTTGCTGTTGCTTCTTTTTCTGGCTGGCTTCCAGTTGCTGCTGATCGATTACTTTGGCTTTAACTGTCTTGACGCGTTCTCCCTGCTTCACCAGTTTTTCCGGTTCGTCAAAATTCATACTGACGAACATCAGCGTTAACAGACCGGCGTGGAACAATACCGACAGCAGTAAAGCTCGCGGATATCGTCTTAACTCTGAAATCACTGTGACAAATCCTGTGGCTCCGTCACCAGACCCACTGAATCGACATTGGCCTGTTGCAATAATACCAGAACCCGTACCACATTTTCATAGGGCCCACTTGCATCACCTCTGAGCATTACCGGTCTTTTACTTTCTAACCCAAGCGCCTGCTGAACCTGGCTAACCATAGAATCGGCATCGATACTAACATCTGGATTCGCATTGATATTTAGAAAGATATTGCCGTCGAGGTCGATACTGATGACGATCGGCTCAGGGCCATCGGCATCGAGCGGATTAGCCGGGGCAATTGGCAAATCGACTTCGACGCCCTGATTTAATAGTGGTGCCGTGACCATGAAAATAACCAACAACACCAGCATGACATCGATATAGGGTACGACGTTAATATCCGACATCGCGCGACGACGTGAACGAGATTCTGTCATTTTACTCTGGATTGGCCTTTGTAACTAGATTGAGTCATGACTAAGAATTCTACCGTGGCGACTGAGCCTGGCGTTGTAAAATTCCGGTAAACTCTTCAAGAAAGTTTTCATAACGTACAATCATCGTATCGATGTCGCCAGTAAACTTGTTGTAGGCAATAACAGCAGGTATAGCAGCTAACAATCCCATTGCGGTTGCTATCAGGGCCTCCGAAATACCCGGCGCAACCATTGCTAGCGTCGCTTGTTGTACGCCCGCGAGTGCGCGAAAGGATTCCATAATGCCCCAGACCGTCCCGAACAGGCCCACATAGGGACTGACCGAACCAACCGTTGCGAGGAATGGTAAATTGCTTTCGAGCATCTCGATTTCACGCGACATCGACACTTTCATGGCCCGGTGGGCAGCACGAACTACCTCAGAATTATCGAGCTCGGCCTTCCTGGCACGGGCAAACTCACGAAAACCATTTTCGAATATCGCTTCGAGACCAAAGCGCTTTTCCTGCCTCACACTTAGTTGGGCAAATAAATCACTCAAATTTATTCCAGACCAGAATCGACCTTCGAAAGTTTTTGCTTCGGCCTGCGATTGACGAATATAAGTTCTTTTGACATAGACTAGTGCCCAGGAAAATATAGACGCCACTAATAATATCAGCATCACCAGTTGCACCGGTATGCTGGCATTTAAAATCAGGCTTAATATAGAGTTATCGTTCATTTTTGATCTTCTAAGCTATTATATTTTAATTATTTCACAGGCCCATTTTTTACAGGCCAATGTCGCCCTGACCAGCTCGGTTAATATCGAAATGCGAGTAGGCTAGCGATGTTACCACACGCCCCCTGGGGGTTCTCATCATAAAGCCCTGCTGGATCAGATAAGGTTCGATGACATCCTCAATGGTACCGCGTTCTTCGCCAATTGCGGCAGCTAAACTTTCGACACCGACTGGCCCGCCTTCAAATTTTTCGATCAGCGCCAATATCAGACGACGATCCATATGGTCGAGTCCCGACTGATCAACTTTAAGCATATCGAGCGCGGCCTTAGCTGTAGATTCGCTAATAACACCGTCACACTTAACCTGCGCGTAGTCTCTGGCGCGTCGCAACAGGCGATTAGCTATACGAGGCGTTCCCCGGGCTCGCGTAGCGATTTCACGGGCGCCACCCTGATCAATTTCGATTGCTAATAAGTTGGCTGAGCGCAGGATAATATAAGTCAAATCTTCACTACTATAAAACTCCAGTCGTTGCACGATGCCAAAACGATCCCGCAGCGGAGAGGTCAATAACCCCGCCCTGGTGGTCGCGCCAACCAGCGTAAAAGGTGGCAAATCGAGCTTGATTGAACGGGCCGAAGGCCCATCACCAATCATTATATCGAGCTGATAATCTTCCATCGCCGGGTAGAGTATCTCCTCGACTATGGGGCTCAGTCTATGTATCTCATCGATGAAAAGTACGTCGTGGGGTTCGAGATTTGTCAAAATAGCAGCGAGATCCCCGGCCTTTTCCAGCACTGGGCCCGAAGTCTGACGCAATCCTACCTGGAGTTCGTTAGCAACGATGTGTGACAGCGTGGTCTTACCCAATCCGGGGGGGCCAAAGATAAGCACATGGTCGAGTGCCTCTTGCCTCATTCTTGCCGCCTGTACAAATATTTCCATTTGTTCGCAGACTGCGGGCTGACCAACATAATCTGCCAGTAACTTTGGTCGCAGCGCACGATCTTGCGTCAACTCGTCGTTAGTCGCTTCGGGCCTGATTAAGCGTTCAGAGTTGTCGTTGTCATTCACTGGCGCTGTACCGATGCCTGTAAGGCTTTACGAATAAGGCTTGAGGCGTTATCAATTCTGTCGCCACTTTGTTCGGCGAGTTTGATCATTTTCTCGGCATCGAGCGGTTTGTAGCCGAGCGCCTGCAGGGCTTCAATCGCTTCATGTTTAATCGATCCTGAACCAGTTTGAAGCGCGACATCGGCACTTGAAATCGATTCCGCCACAGCGAATTCATCGACCTTGTCGCGCATTTCGATGATAAGACGCTCGGCCGTTTTCTTACCAACACCGGGCAGTCGAGTCAGAGTAGCCACATCGTCCTGGCTGACGCAATTCGCAAACTCCTGGTTATTAATGCCTGACAATATCGTTAACGCCATTTTCGGGCCGACACCATTCACTCGAATTAATTGGCGAAACAGTTTTCGTTCCAGCTCCGTGGTGAAGCCTATGAGATTATGCGAGTCCTCCTTAACCTGTAAATGCGTCCAGATAGCAACCTGCTCCCCAACTTCTGGCAATTGATAAAAGGTGGTCATAGAGACATCGGCTTCGTAACCGACACCATGACATTCAACCAGTATCTGTGGTGCTCGTTTTGCGGCCAGTAAGCCCGTCAATCGACCGATCATCTGCGCTTGCTTCTCCGACGTTTAAGGATTTTGGCATCTATGCCGGTTTTTTGCTGGGTAGCATAAAATTGTGCATGACAAATAGCAATCGCGAGCCCATCACCTTCGTCTGCCTGCAATGTTTTTTGCAAGCCCAATAATCTTTTAACCATATGTTGAACCTGCTCTTTGCTGGCCGCACCACTACCGACCAGGGCCTGCTTGATTTCTCGTGGAGCATACTCGGCTATTTGAAGGCCCGCCTGGTAACCCGCACAAATTGCCGCACCGCGAGCCTGACCGAGTTTCAACGCTGAATCTGCATTACGTTGCATGAAAACACTTTCGATACTCATGTGTTCGGGCTGATGTTGCCGTATGACGGCCTCGACCTGCTGGAAAATCTGACCGAGTCGCTCCGGCAAAGCGCCTTCTTTTATTTTAAGAAAGCCGCTATCGATGTATCGAATTTGACTGGGCTGATTATCGATTAAACCATAGCCAGTGATTCTCGAACCCGGATCTATGCCTAGAATGATCACCGCTCAGCACGACCCATTACGAACAGGTTCAGGCGTATGCTTCTTCGGGAATATCGGCATTGTAATAGACTTCCTGCACATCGTCAGAACCTTCGAGCATATCTACCAGGCGCAAAACTTTTTCGGCATCTTCGAGTTCGAGCTCGGTGTTAATGCTCGCGCGCATGGTGAGGTCGGACTCGTCGGGTTCGAAGCCAGCCTCGGTCATGGCCTGTTTCACCGCTACATATTCTTCTGCGGCGGTAAGCACTTCGATGCTACCGTCCTCGTCGACAATAACATCTTCGGCACCCGCTTCGAGTGCGGCTTCCATGATCGTATCTTCGTCGTGATCGGGTGAATAAAGCAGAACGCCGAGGCTGGTAAACATATAGGCGACCGATCCGGATTGCCCGAGATTACCACCCGATTTACTGAAAGCATGGCGCACTTCAGCAACCGTTCGATTGCGATTATCCGAAAAACAGTCGACTATAAAGGCGATACCTACTGGGCCGTAACCCTCGTAGCGAATTTCTTCGTAGTCCGAACCGTCGAGTTCACCGGCACCACGCTTAACTGCACGATCGATTGCGTCTTTAGGAACACTTTGTGATTTAGCTTTTTCAACAACAGTACGTAGAGAGGGGTTGGAGTCGAGATCGGAGCCACCTGCTTTAGCTGCGACCACAATTTCACGAATAAGTCGGGTAAACAATTTACCACGCTTGGCATCCTGTGCTTTTTTTCGGTGCTGTATATTCGCCCACTTGCTGTGACCTGCCACTACTAACTACCCCGCTGGATTTAAACAGCGCTATCTTAGCATTATCCCATCGGCGGGTTTAGTGGAATTGCTTCACTCGGTCAGAACTTTTACCAGCCTGGCGGCAATTTCTTTTCGATGGTGATATGTTTGCCTTCGATAGATATATATCCACCAGTTTTCAGTTCTTTAAGAATTCTGTGTACCATTTCTCTCGTAGCGCCAACGCGACTGGCTATGTCCTGTTGCGTTAGTTTTTCAGTCACCAGTTTTTCCCCAACTGCGTCGGCATGCTTGTAAAGCACCCGTACCACGCGGTTATAAACATCTTCGAGCGCCAGACTACTGACCTCTTCGGTTAAGTCCTGAATACGGTGGATTAGCAAATCGATGATACGCATACTGATAGCGGGTCTGGTCAGCAGGGTATCCATGAACACTTGCCGCGAGATAACCCCAAAAATTGAGTCCTCGGTGGTGATAATGCTGGCCTGACGTGGTATGCCGCCAAGTGGTGCCAGTTCACCAAAAGCTTCGCATTCACCCAGCGTATTAATGATAATTTCCTTGCCTTTATCATTTTGCAAAAAAACGTCAACCTTACCCTGAAGAATGACATAGAAGGAGTCCGTGTCATCGCCCTGGCTGACTATAACCGTGTTCTTCGGAAATTGTCTGGTGACAGTTTGTGAAGCCACATTCTCGATATCTCCTGCATCGAGTCCTTTGAATAATGACGTTTTGCTCAGCGTTTCCGTTAATGAAGCCATGTTTCTTTATCTCGCTATAATCGCTCACATATTACTTAAAAATCATGAAAAAATCCCATGCCTTGTATTTTACTGCGTCCAGTCATCTAGTATTAGTGAACATCCTGTCATTGCTTTTGGTTTTGGTATGCCCATTAATTGTAACACCGTTGGTGCTATTGCTGACAAATTATTCCCTGCTGCCAGCTTTCGAGTTTCGCTATCGATGACCAGGCATGGAACCGGATGCTGTGAGTGCTGCGTGTGCGGTTCTCCCGTTTCGGCATCCACCATTTCGTCACAGTTTCCATGGTCAGCGGTTAATACAACTGAATAGCCTTCATTTACCGCAACATCGAGTACTCGCCCTACTTCGCGATCAAGCACAGCAACAGCCTTCAGGATCGCTTCGCGTACTGCGGTATGACCAACCATATCACCATTAGCGAAGTTAACCACCAGAAACGCATAGTTTTTCGATTGCAATGCCGCAATCATCGTATCGGCTACCTGGAGCGCACTCATTTCGGGTTTCAGATCATAAGTTGCCACCCGTGGTGACTGAATAAGCTGATGTTCCTCGCCCACAAAACAGGCCTCGCGGCCGCCGTTGAAGAAAAAGGTAACATGTGGGTATTTTTCGGTTTCTGCGCAGTGTAACTGCCGTAAACCAGCATCGCTAACAACCCTGGCTAGCGTAGTCTGGGGGTGAATAGCGGCAAACGCCACCGGCGCATTGAGTTTCGAATCGTAATGCGTCATACAGGTGATAGTGACCGCCTGAAAACCGATACCACGATCAAAATGTTCGAAAGAATCAAGTGCGAATGCTGCCGAGATTTGCCGGACGCGATCATTACGGAAATTAAAAAATACGATGTCGTCACCCGTCTGCACGGGTTTAAGTCCTGGCATTACCGCCGGTTTTATAAACTCGTCACCGATACCGTCATCATAGCTTTTCTGAATAGCCTGCGCTGCCGATTCAAGATGCCGGCCTCTACCGTGCACAATTGCATCCCATGCCAGTTCTAGCCGATCCCAGCGTTGATCTCGATCCATCGCGTAATAACGGCCAGAAACTGTACCAATATGCCCGCCGCATTCTCCGAGCAGAGACTCGAGCTTATCGACATAATTGATTGCCACTTTTGGTGGCGTATCACGTCCATCGGTTATCACATGGAGCTGAGGAACCACAGCATGTCGATGACATAATCGAATGAGAGCTTCGACGTGATCGATATGACTATGCACACCACCGTCCGAAACTAAACCGATTAAATGCAATGGACGATCAGCGACTTTAGCCGATTCGATAGCGCTTAATAACGCAGAATTCTGATAAAAACTACCATCTTCAATAGCATCGTCGATACGGACTAAATCCTGTTTAATGATTGTTCCACTGCCAATCGCCATATGACCGACTTCAGAGTTGCCCATTTGTCCCGGCGGCAGCCCAACACCACGGCCCGACGCTTCGAGGCTGGTGAGAGGGTACTCGGAAAAGTAGCGATCAAAATTAGGGGTTTCGGCTTCAACAACGGCGTTGTTTTCGGGGTTAGGATTCAGTCCGAAGCCATCAAGGATTACAAGTAATGTGGGTTTGCGGAGTTCCTGAGCTGCAGTTGGCATTTATAAATCATAGTCAATTAGAAAAGCCTGCGCATAATAACGTATATCTATCCATGCGTTAACATGGATGGGGACTCGATTGAAATTAAATACCGATTATCTGGTTTAGGCTTCCAGATCAACCAGTGTGCCGATACGTTCGTTAGCTGCTTCTAGTGAGCGGGCATTGGCTTGCACCGCCTGGACGATTTCGTTTTGTTCGACGAGGGCACGATCCTGTGAGCTGGTGTCGTGTGACTGAGTACCTTCATTGCGCGCCACTTCGGCGACATTACGTTCCAGTAATTCTTCCTGGGTTCGTATGCCTTCAACTGCGCTTTGTGTTGAGGATGCTACGATAGGCGGCGTGTTTGGAATGCTGGGAATATTCATGTTAACCACTATCCGTTTCTTTAACCGTTAATTATAGACGACAAATGAACTATTGGTGAACCTTAGAAAATTATAAGGACAAACGGTAGTTTTTTACCGATAAACGGTCAATAAGCGGATAGCTGGTTATCCTGTTGTTTTAATTCATAGGCAAGCTGCTCCTCCCTCAATGCCTGCATGGCAGCTGGGGCAACATAACTTAAGCGAGTACGATAATTTTGCCAGTCGGGGCGCAACAATATTTCAATACCACTATCAATCCAGCGATAGGCCTGATCAGAAATAAATTGACCTTTGATCATTTCGGGCTGACCGTATTTCTGGCTTAGCTTCTTCAGTATTAATGGTCGGCTGAGACCAGCAAACTCGTACTCTGCAAAAGCAAATCTTCGATCCTGTTTCACATAACCGAGATAAAAATGCGAAGACTCCGCTAGTGCTTCCTGGCTATCGAAAACATCAAACCATTTGGTCTCACCGCCTTCTCTAATCAGTTTAACACCAGCTTGTTTGGCTGCTCTGGATAATTCATCGTGGTTTGCCGCATTGAGCTGGATTCCGAATAGCTCAACCGCAGTCACGCTTTGACTGACTAGCAGGAATAATAATATTGTAATTCTGTATTTAATCGGAACTCTCCACATCGTCTCATACTAGATATCGGGAGAATATTCAAATTATTGAGGAATATTATCGATTAGCGGAAAAATACCTGATCAATCTATGGCCCAGGCTCAGGTTTCGTGTCGGATTCTGCTTCCTCCGCACGATCTAATTCAGCGTCCATTTCTTCATCACTCATTGGCTGATAATCGGCATCATTGGTTGGGTTATCAGTATCGTCTAACTCATCGGCTTCAGCCTGCTCCAGTCGCTCTCTGAATATAATCGCCGAAGCAAAGACCCCGCCTTCGAACAATATCCATACGGGTACCGCCAATAGCACCTGCGAAATAATATCGGGGGGCGTTAATAACATACCAAGTACGAAAGCACCGACGATGACATAAGGACGCATATCGGAAAGTTTCTTCGGTGTTGTCAAACCAGCCGCCACCAGAATAATCGTTGCAATGGGTACTTCGAAAGCCAGACCAAAACCAAAAAACAGCGCCAGCACAAAATCGAGATAGCGTCCAATGTCGGTTGAAATTGCGACCATCTCCGGCCCAATACTGGTAAAAAAACCAAACACCAGCGGGAAAACTGCATAGTAGGCAAACGCCATACCGGCGTAGAACAAAATGATACTGGAAACCAGCAATGGCCCAGCGAGACGCTTTTCGGAGCTATAAAGTCCAGGCGCTACAAAGCCCCAGAACTGGTGCAAAATAACCGGCATTGCGAGAAACACAGACAGCATTAAAACTAGCTTAAAAGGCGTCAGAAAGGGCGATGCGACGTCGATCGCAATCATAGTTGAGCCTTCAGGCAAATGCTTGGTCAGCGGCTCGGCGAGGTAAACATAAATCTCGTTAGCCCAGTAAAACAGACTGAGGAATATCACCAGGATCGCCAGCATCATACGAACGACACGATCACGTAGCTCGACAAGGTGCGACATCAAACTTCCGCTTTTGTCTTCTTCGATTGTATCCTGGTCACTCATTTACTGGCTGCTTTCTTGATTTTTGGTTTAGCTGCTTTCTTTTTTACTGCTTTCTTTTTTGTACCTTTCTTTTTGACAGATTCCTTTTTGAGCGCTTTTATTGCGGGTTCCTCTGCTACGGGTATCACTGCCTCTGAGGCAGGCGTATCGCCACCATCTGGTGTCGACAGACTATCGACCCAACTTTGATCAAATTCGGTCTCAGGGGTATCTGCAACCGATTTTTTCGCTTCGTTAACACTACTACTAACATCCTTGCCAACATCATTGACTACTTCTTTCAGCGACTGAAGTTCGTCATTTTGGCTATTGAGGATTTCGCGCAATTCATCGGTGCGTAATTCACTTTCTACATCGGCCTTAACATCGGACATAAAGCGCCGCAGCCTGCCGAAATATTTTCCAGCAGTACGTGCGACAGCCGGTAAGCGCTCGGGACCTATGACCACAAGGCCGACGATGCCGATTAGCATCAGCTCTGTGAAACCCATGTCAAACATTTACGTTACCTGAAGACTTTCTGATTGATAAGGGTGTATCGACTTGGCATAAAACTGAGCGACTCAGGATGCCTTATCTTTTTCTTCGGTGGCTTTACCTTCAATCACATGACCACCAGCTTCATCGCTATTGTCATCCGCCACTTTTTCGTCTTTAACCGACTTTTTAAAGTTCTTGATTGCACTACCGAGATCACCACCAACATTGCGTAATTTCTTTGTTCCAAATAACAGGATTACGATCCCGAGGATCAATAATAACGACCAGATACTTATTCCACCAAAACCCATAATTCACCTCTATTTACTGTTGTCACGAAGCTTTTTTTCGTCGATCCCGGATAACCCAAATCTTCTTTCGAGTTCGTCCAGCACCTGCTGCGCGGTTAAATTCTGTTGTGCCAACATAACCAGACAATGAAACCATAGATCAGCAGTTTCATAAACAATTTGTTGTTTGTCACCTGATTTTGCGGCAATTATCGTCTCGGCAGATTCTTCACCGATTTTCTTTAGTATGGTGTCGAGACCCTTGTCGTACAAACTAGCGACGTAGGACGTTCCGGGCTCTGCGCCCTTCCTCGATTCCAACACTGTCATCAAGCGCGCCAGTATATCATCACTCATCGATAAATCTCGCTAGGATTTTTAATTATTTCTTCATCTACCTGCCATTTTCCATCTTCCAGCAGACGGAAAAAGCAACGCCGTCTTCCTGTATGGCAGGCAATACCGCCGACCTGCGTCACCTGAAGTAGCACAACATCAGCATCACAATCAATTCTAATCTCACTCAGCGTTTGTATATGCCCCGACTCTTCGCCCTTAAACCATAGCTTCTGTCTCGACCTTGACCAGTAAACGGCGCGGTTATGCTCACGTGCTAAGGCTAGTGCTTCTCGATTCATCCAGGCCATCATCAAAATTTCGCCAGACTCGGCGTCCTGCGCGATAGCAGGTACCAGACCATCATCATTCCAGGCAACAGTATCGAGCCAGTCATCTGACATGATTAATCTCTCACCTCTATGCCACAGGCCTTCATATAGGATTTTGCCTCACTAATACGATATTCACCGAAGTGAAAAATGCTTGCCGCGAGTACCGCATCGGCCTTACCCAACAAAACGCCATCGGCTAGATGTTGCAAATCGCCAACACCGCCAGAAGCAATAACCGGCACGCGCACGGCTTCGGATACCAGTCGAGTCAAATCGTTGTCAAAACCGATTTTAGTGCCATCTCTATCCATGCTGGTGAGCAGAATTTCTCCGGCGCCGTATTCATCCATTTTTCGAACCCATTCAATGACATCGATACCGGTTGGCTTACGCCCACCATGGGTAAAAATTTCCCAGCGCTTCGGCTCGCCATCGTCGCTAACTTTCTTGGCATCGACCGCAACCACAATACACTGCGAGCCAAATTTATCGGCCGCCTGTTTGACAAACTCCGGATTGAAAACCGCAGCGGTATTAATACTGACTTTATCCGCACCGGCGTTGAGCATACGACGGATATCGGCAATTTCGCGGATACCTCCACCGACCGTCAACGGAATAAAGACTTCGCTGGCAACTTCTTCAACAACATGCACCATAGTTTCACGGTTGTCCGAGCTTGCGGTTATATCGAGAAATGTCAGTTCATCTGCGCCTTCGAGATTATAGCGACGCGCAATTTCGACCGGATCACCGGCGTCACGAATTTCGACAAATTGCACGCCTTTGACCACGCGACCATTATCGACATCGAGACAGGGAATAATTCGTTTTGCCAGAGACATGATTAATGCTGGTCGACGTAGGCTTGCGCCTCTTCGAGGCTAATGGTGCGCTCGTATAAGGCTCGACCAATAATTGTACCTTCAATACCCGAAGCCTTCACTTCGTTAAGACGCTTTATATCATCGATATCGGTGACGCCACCCGAGGCAATGACCGGAATGCTAATGGATTCGGCCAGATTTTTGGTGGCTTCGACATTCACGCCCTGCATCATGCCATCGCGACTAATATCGGTGTAAACAATAGCGGCAACACCCTGGTCTTCGAAGCGCTGGGCCAGATGCTCGGCGGACTGATCTGAATCTTCTGCCCAACCCTGCACAGCCACCATGCCGTTCCTGGCATCGATGCCGACAATGACATTATCGGGAAATTCTGAACACAATTCGGTGACAAATTCGGGGCGCTTAACTGCCTGAGTACCAATAATCACGTAAGTTGCTCCAGCAGCGAGATAGGCCTCAACCGTCTCTACGGTGCGTATACCGCCACCAATCTGAATCGGCAAGTCTGGGAAACTCATGCAAATATCTTCGATGATATCTGCATTCACTGGTTTGCCCTCGAATGCGCCATCCAGATCAACCAGATGAAGTCGCTGACAGCCCTGAGATACCCACTTACCCGCCATAGCCACCGGGTCATCGGAGAAAACCGTGCTGTCTTCCATGCTGCCCTGTCGCAGGCGTACGCACTGGCCCTGTTTTAAATCAATTGCCGGAATCAGAATCATGCCTGACCATCCCAGTTAATAAAATTAGACAATAGTTGAAGACCTGCATCGGCGCTCTTTTCCGGGTGGCATTGCAATGCAAAAACATTATCCTGCGCAATCGCTGCACTAAACTCAAACCCATACTCACAGGCTCCGACCGTCAATGACTGATCCTCAGTATGCAAATAGTAGCTATGGACAAAATAAAACCTGGCACCGTCCTCGATACCTTGCCACAGCGGGTGCTCACGAGTCTGATTGAGCTGATTCCAGCCCATATGCGGCACTTTAAGTCTATTACCATCACTATCACAATGCCTATCACCGAAATAGCGCACCCGCCCGGGGAAACTACCCAGACATTCGGTACCCATATTTTCCTCGCTATGCCCGAATAAAACCTGCATTCCCATACAAATTCCTAGAAATGGTCGGCTGGCTACAGCTTCAAGAATGGTATCGCGCAGCCCATAGTCGTCGATGGCACGCATGCAATCCCCAGCCGCACCTTGCCCTGGAAAGACGACTCGATCAGCCTGCAAAACCTGTTCGGGCACCGAAGTTAAAATCACTTCTTGCTTACCTTCAACAACATGCTCCAGAGCCTTAACCACCGATCTGAGATTGCCCATGCCGTAGTCAACAACAGCGATTTTTTGCATAGATTATAGCGAGCCTTTGGTCGAAGGGATTACGCCGGCCATACGTTCATCGGCAGATACCGCGACACGTACTGCACGACCAAAAGCTTTAAACACAGTTTCCGCGATATGGTGCGCATTGGCACCGTGAAAATTATCGATATGTAAAGTTGCAGGCGCATGGTTGACGAAACCCTGGAAAAACTCATGAATCAGGTCTACATCAAACTGACCAATTCGCGCGCGGGGATATTTGACACGATATTCAATCCCGGGGCGGCCAGAAAAATCGATCACTACCCGTGATAACGCTTCGTCGAGCGGTACATAGGCATGACCGTAACGCATAATGCCCTTTTTATCGCCCAGCGCCTGCTGGAAGGCCTGGCCAATCGTGATACCGATATCTTCCACCGTATGATGATCATCGATATGGGTATCACCATTCGCCTTGATGTCGAGGTCGATTAAGCCATGACGCGAAATCTGCTCAAGCATATGCTCCAGGAACGGAATTCCGGTGGCAAAACTGGATTGACCAGTACCATCGAGATTAAGCGAAACGGTAATTTGAGTTTCCAGAGTATCTCTGGTAACGGTGGCGCGACGATCTGACATGGGTTTTTCGGATAGGACAACTAAGGAGCGGAATAATAATCGACATCGGACTTGATTTCGACTATTAATTGCACTGGGTCGGAGTCAAGACTGACTCCGACCTATTTACCCCGGCCATGGCCCTACGACTAAGCAAGGTTCTTGGTAATGGCCCGAATATCTGGATTGGTATGCAGCGGAAGTATGATTTGTTTTATACCGCTCGGGATATGGCTGATGAGCTGGATGAAATGCCGGTTTTGTATGGGTTATTTAGCTCTTGTTGAATAACTTGACAGTACCGAATCTCGCTGCATCTGCGGCTCCT
>JAUVCH010000004.1 GCA_030595795.1 Gammaproteobacteria bacterium | reverse complement strand
CAAAGTAGCGCTACGGATAGGATTCATGGCAGATCGACTCACGGTGGCGGTGGATGGTTTGGCGATTTGAAGCCTAACCACCTTGTCGGTCTTTTTCTAGGGTAATTTGAACTGCTTATGGCTTAAGTAAGTGCCATTCGTATCTGGTCCCTCAATTGATTTTAAGTGCAAACTCTTGCCTTTAAAGTCCAGACCTCCAGTATAGACACCTGGCAGTACTGAGATTGTATCTCCAGCAACAGCCGCATCTATTAGGGCTTGCAATCCGGTGTTTAAATCCCCGATAAATAGCGGATCAGATACCCGATTATTGCTAAGATCAACATCAAATGTATTAGACGAAACCTCAACTGTATTTAGGGAAATAGGGGTAGTATTTGTAATCGCAGTAAATGTGATTTCTATGCTACCCCACTCCTTACTTTTAATAGAGGGGAATGTACAAGTTATTGTTCTTTCTAAATGAATGCAATCCCATCGATCCGTGCCGAATGGAGGATCCTCAACAATACTTTCAAGTTTGACGCCCTCGGGTAGCATTTGTTTAAAGTGCACATTTCGGGCCTCGCCTGGTCCCTGATTGTATACGCTACTGGTATATACATAAGAAGCACCAATTGATCCTTGATTGATGCTATTAATAGTCAATTGAAGGTCAGCTACAAGTGGAACTGAAGATTTAAGGGTATGATTAGACCTGCCTAAATATTCCTGCAAGTTTGAAAAGCCGTCACCATCAATATCTAAATAAGCATCAACAGAGTCAAAAGGGTCGAGATTATTTTCTTCTTCCCAAGTGTTAAAAATACCATCAAAATCGTCATCACCCAGATCTATCTGCGCTATAGGTGTAAATTCATTCCATTCTACTATGGCTGAAACCTCAAATTTGCCATCTGCATTGAGATCAAGCAGGACTCTTGAGTGAGTAGTCGACAATCCTCTTACTATAATTTTTGAGTTGTTATTGCCAACAAGATTTAGTTCGCCTTGTGATGGGAATGGGTCGCTTTCAGAGTTAAAAAATAGTGGAAATAAAGTTTCAAGATCTATATACCCATAATTTGAATCGAAGATTCTACCTTCTAACGTTTCGAAAAATTCACCTCTAAAAAGAGCATTATCATAGTCATCAATCACAACCAAATTATCAGTTTTTGTCATATTACCGGTAGAATTATCAAGAGTAACCAAATCTACTTTCCAGCGCTCCCTGTATATTCCTACGTCCACTGTAACTTTAAGCTCCAATGTCCCACTGAAGTCGACGCTACTATTTAAGCTAGATAACGTGGCTCTATCGATGTCGAATACAGCATCTGTTAGGATAGCCAAATCAAAGTCAAAATCATTAATTTGTACAGTTACTCTGCCGTCTAGAGTACTAACTCCTAATGTACAATCTTGATAGTCGAAAGTAAGTGATCCCGTACCAATATCGTCTATTGAACCTTCTATCTTTACAGAGCCCTTGTCACAAGACTCAGTATCCAATATTTCTCTGGAGTCATACTCATATATTGAAGGTCTGTTGATTGTTGCGAAATTAGAACTCGTAGAAGCCTGTTGACCCAAGAAACGTGTGATTATCTGTAAATAGTTTTTCTCATGAACATGGGTATGCGAAATTTTTTTTGAAAAAATTACACCAGAGGCGTCATCACTACCAATAACATTTGAAACTAAATTTGCGGCATTTGTGAACTCTAGAATTGCACGATCTTCCTTACCTGTGTAAATAAGCCTTTCCTGGGTGTTGCCACTTCCACTACCACCACAAGCTGATAAAAAGCCAATTGTGATTACTATCAAGCACAATCTCATAGCTAAAGACTTCTCCATGACTACCTCCTCTTAACCAATTAACAACAAACCGGAAGGCAAAATTGTTTGGTTACTGCCCCTAGTCCTTGGAGATAAAATACCGGTGCCGATTACATTCGTCAATCTATATGTGGTGTGGGGGATCATATCTTGGCTTAACTTATTAGTCTCTTCAACCAACCCCCCGAACCAACCGCCGAACCACCAAGGTACCTAAAAGCAAAAAACTAGCCGACAAAACAATCGCAGGCCCGGTCTGCCAGTCAAAATGAAACGAACTAAGCATGCCACCACCCAGCGACAAGACACCAAACAAAGCACTAATCAGTACCATTTGTTCCGGACTTCGACTCACCAGGCGCGCGCTACTGGTAGGAATCACTAGTACAGCTGCAATTAGCAATACGCCCATCACTTTCATCATCACCGCGACTAGCAGGGCTATCATTAGGTACATGAGGAACTGCACCTTTCGCGCTTCGATGCCTTCGGCCTGAGCGATCTCGCGGCTGACTGAGACGGCGACGAATGAGCGCCAGTGCTGGGCCAGTAGGAATAACAATATAACCACGGTGCCAAAGATCATGGCGAGATCGGTCTTTGTTGTCGCGAGCAGGTCGCCAAACAGGATCGATTCCAGATTCACGCTTTGACCGGGCATGGTACCGAGTAGTATCAAGCCTGCGGCCAGGCCGGTGTGCGAGGTGACTGCTAGTGCTGTTTCGGACAGGGCGTTGTTGAAACTGGTTATCCGGCTCAGTGATATGACAATCAGCAGAATGATGACTAGCACACCGATCATCGGATGCACTTGCAGCCATATTCCCAGCCCAACGCCGAGTACGGCGGCATGCCCGAGGGTATCGCTGAGGAAGGCCAGCCGTTGCCAGACCATCAGGCAGCCCATCGGCGCGGCTATGCTAACCATTAACAGTCCGGCAATGACACTGCGGACTACAAAGTCGTCGAGTAATTCAATCATGCCAGTCAATCATGATGATGCCCGGCGACATCGTGCACATGGTCATGATGGTGGGTATAAATGGCCAGGGACTCGGCTGCCTGGTTGCCGAACAAAGCCAGATACTCGGGGTGTTGGCTGACTGACTCGGGCAGACCGGAACAACAAAGATGCCGATTCAAGCAGAGCACCTGGTCGGTTTTCGACATCACCAGATGTAAGTCATGCGAGACCATCAACACCGCGCAATCCAGGCGATTGCGAAACTCGCCGATGAGTTCGTACATTTTTACTTCACCGGTAACATCCACACCAGCGGTAGGTTCGTCTAGCACGATCAGGTCGGGGTTACCGAGAGTGGTCCTGGCTAGTAATACACGTTTGAGCTCCCCTTCCGACAGCGACTGGACCTGCCGGTGCTTTAGATACGTAACTTCTGTTTGCGCCAACGCCTGGTCGACTTCAGTTTCAGATACCTTTCGAGTCAGTTGTAACAGACGTTCCACGCTGAGCGGCATCAGCGTATTCACATAAACTTTTTGCGGCAGGTAGCCAATTCGCAAATTATCGACTCGTTCGATAGTGCCCGACTGTGGTTGAATTAAGCCGTTGACGATATTGGTAAGCGTCGACTTACCCGCGCCATTGGGACCGATGATGGTGGTAATCTGGCCTCGATGAAGCTCGAAGCTAACCGATTCGAGAATGTTGCCGGTATTACTCGAATAGCTAATATCGCTGGCCTTGAGTAACAGTTCAGTCATTGGCCTGGCATTCCGCGCAAAGTCCGGTAATTTCTACCACCGAGTGATCGATCATAAAGCCGACCTGGCTGGCTTCCTGTTGTAGCGAGGTGGTTGGGTTGTCGAGTTCGGCTACTTTCTCGCAGCCCTTGCAAATTAAAAATTGCGCTGTGCTCGCATGCCCGGGATGCACGCAGCCGATGAAAGCATTCTTGCATTCGATACGGTGAACCAGGCCTAGTTCGAGTAAAAATTCCAGCGCCCGGTAGACAATCGGGGGAGCAATATTGCTCGCTTCTGGATTTCGGTTCAACTGACCGAGGATTTCATAGGCACCCATCGGTTGATGCGATTGCAATAAAATCTGCAGTACCTGTTCGCGTCTTTCGGTCAGCCGGATATTGCGCGAGTGGCACAACTCTCTTGCAGCGGATAAAAGCTGGCTCTGGCAACGACGATGATCATGGTGCTCGAAGGCCAGGCAGTGTTTGGTTTTACTTGAAGGCATAATGTTATATTATAACGTAACTTATTCGATTACCATCATTCACGCATGCGTTTCCTCTTTATTCTTGTCTGCCTGTTCGCTTCCTCGGTTCAGGCTAAGATCAATGTTGTTACCTCGATACTGCCGTTGCAGGGTATTACGGCGGCGATCATGCTGGGCGTTGGCGAACCTGAACTATTGATAAAAGATCAGGGCTCGGCGCATCACTTTGCTTTCAGGCCGTCGCATTTTCGCGCCCTCAAACGAGCTGATCTGGTGATCTGGATTGACCGGAACTTCGAAAGTGGTTTTCAACAATTGCCCGACCTGCTCCTGGATTCCACCGTACAACTGGAATTGCTGCCCACCCTGGGCTTATCGAATCAGGATGGCCATATTTGGTATTCCCCAATATTGCTTGGTCGAGTAATCGATCAAATCACTGTCGCGTTGAGCAAGCTTGAGCCGCAAAATGAGGATGTCTTTAAACGCAATCAACTTAATTTAAAACAGGCCGTTAGCGATTGGGATCAATCTTTTCGTGAGCTAATCGCTAACAGTAAACCGCGTTATTTGCTCGATCATAATTTCCTGACTCACCTGGAAGCAAGTTTCGGAATTGAGCCTGTTGCGACTATTAATGACGAGCATGACCAGCACGGTGGAATTCAGGCATTACGTCTCATCGAACGCCTTTTAGAAGCTGGATCGGCGAAGTGCTTGCTCAGTAACGAAGCCAGTATTTCTAAAATGGGTAGGAATCTAGCTGAAAGATACGGGCTTGAAGTCTATAAAATCACAGACTACTCAGGCCAGGGCAAAGCTGGAGCGAGTTTTATGCAACACCTCTGGCAGTTGCATGACGCGCTGGCTAATTGTGGATAAGCAGGTTCTATATTCATATAGGTAGATAGAATTGCGTTCTCAAAATGCTCAGGCTAAAGTCAGACGCTTAATTAACCGGTAGAAGTTATTATGATTAGTCCGATTGGCTCCGAAGCGCTGAACCCCTTATTTGTCTACGATGAAAGCGAACGCAGTGCGTTGACTTCCGAGGCACAGAACCTGCCCTCGTTACTGGTAAGCTCCGCGACAGCAGCTAATGCAGTCATGCTCGGTGGCGGTTACTTCAACCCCTTAACTGGATACATGAACCTCGCTGATGCGCTGAGCGTGGCGGAATCGATGAAAATGACGTCGGGTCAGTTTTTCCCGGTACCGGTTTTAAACCTGGTGGAGTCGGTCGATTCAATTGGTGATGCGAAGCGCATCGCTTTGCGCGACCCAAATGTCGAAGGCAACCCGGTTGTCGCCATTCAGCAAATCGAAGCCATCGAGACCGTCAACGATGCGCAAATGGCGCTGATGACCGAGAAGGTTTATGCCACTTCCGATCCCGAACATCCCGGCGTTGCTGCATTTAATGCACAGGGCAGAATCGCTATCAGTGGGTCAATTCAGGTTTTAAACTTCAGCTACTTCGAATCCGAGTTCGCCAATACCTTCCGTACCGCAGTACAGATTCGCGCAGAAATCGAACAACTCGGCTGGCAGCGCGTGGTTGCTTTCCAGACGCGTAACCCGATGCATCTGGCGCATGAAGAACTCTGCCACATGGCGATGGATCGATTGAACTGTGACGGACTGGTCATCCACATGCTGCTCGGCAAGCTTAAGCCGGGCGATATTCCTGCCGACGTTCGCGATGACGCGATTCGCACCATGGTGAAACATTATTTCCCCGAAAATAGCGCTATGGTTACCGGTTACGGATTCGACATGCTCTACGCTGGTCCGCGTGAAGCCGTATTACACGCCTACTTCCGCCAGAATATGGGTGCTTCGCATTTCATTATTGGCCGAGACCATGCAGGTGTCGGTGATTATTATGGTGCATTCGACGCGCAAACTATTTTCGACGACGAGGTTCCAGAAGGTGCTCTGCAAATTGAAATTTTCCGCGCAGATCACACTGCCTGGTCGAATAAGCTCAATCGTGTGGTGATGATGAATGAAGCGCCGGATCATACTAAGGAAGATTTTGTGCTACTTTCGGGCACTAAAGTGCGCGAAATGCTCGGTAAAGGTATCGCGCCGCCAAAGGAATTTTCTCGCCCGGAAGTGGCGGAGATTCTGATTAATTACTATCACTCGATTGCATAATAGCGGTATTTTTTAATCTTAAAAATATGGCCCGAAAGCCATCGAAAAATGCTGGTCATACGATACACTATGGGAAATCAATTCACCCCATTTTTCATAATGAGCGAAGCAGCACTCGACCAACACGATTTTACTCTGGATAACCTGAAGGCCCTGGTTGCAAACGATATGCAACGAGTCAACCAGGTCATTACCGATAATCTGGCCTCCCACGTCGTACTCATCAATCAATTAAGCCAGCACATCATACTTAGCGGCGGCAAACGCCTGCGGCCGATACTGGTTTTGCTCACCGCTAAAAGCTGTGACTATCAGGGCGAGGACGACGCATTACTCGCGGCGGTAATCGAATTTATTCATACGGCTACTTTGTTGCACGACGATGTCGTCGATGATTCCGATATGCGTCGAGGCCAGGAAACCGCCAGTCATATATGGGGTAACGAAGCTGCCGTTCTAGTGGGTGATTACCTCTATTCGCGGGCCTTTCAAATGATGGTACGCGCGAAGTCGATGCGCATTATGTCTTTGTTATCAGATGCGACCAATACCATCGCCCAGGGCGAAGTATTGCAGTTACTCAATGTCAACGACCCAGATACCAGTGAAGAAAAATACCACGAAGTGATTTACGGCAAGACCGCCTGTCTGTTCGAGGCGGCGACTCAGATCGGTGCCATACTCGGCAATAGCGATGCTGAAACCGAAGCCGCGATGGCGAGTTTTGGTAGGCACCTCGGTACCGCATTCCAACTGGTGGATGACGCCCTCGATTACAGTGCCGACAGCGAAGAACTTGGCAAGAATGTTGGTGACGATCTGGCTGAAGGTAAGCCGACATTGCCGTTGATATATGCCATGCAAAAAGCCAGTTCCGAGCAGTCAGAGTTGATTCGTAGCGCCATTAAACAGGGCGGCCTCGATCATATCGAAGAAATTACTGCCATCATTCAGGAAACCGGCGCACTCGATTATACCTTCCAGCAGGCACAGTCTGAGGCAGAAAAAGCCAAAGCAGCTATTAATTTCCTACCCGAAAGTGAATACCGGCAGGCCTTGATGTTTCTGGCAGATTATGCGGTTGAAAGGCGTTTTTAAAAGCCAGCTGTTAATCCAGCATGAAACACCCAATCATCGGATATACTCATCGCTAACTAAGCAGCAACCTGCTCCTTCCTCGCCGATATTTCCGCCCCCAATGCCAGACTAACATCCAGGCACATATCGGTTTGATTCAGTGTATACAGATGAAATTGTTCGACACCTTCGCTGAGTAGCGTTTCGCACAGTGCCACGGTTAAATCTAGTGACAGGTTATAGCTTGCCTGTGGGTCATTTCTGCATCGCCCAAAAGCAGGTTGTAGATATTCGGGTAAGCGGGTACCACAGCGTGATGCGAAACTTTTCACCTTGTCGAAATCGTGAATCGGTAAAATTCCGGGTACGATCGGCTTGTCGATTCCGACGGCCTGAGCACGGTCTCGAAAACGTAAAAATGCTTCTGAATCGAAGAAGAATTGCGTCAGTGCGCGATTCGCACCTGCATCGAGTTTGGCTTTCAGATGTTGTAAATCCTGCTCGGCGCTTTTGGCCTGTGGATGTACTTCAGGATAGGCGGCGACGCTAATATCGAACTCCGCAAACTCGTTTAAGGCATGAATAAATTCAATGGTTGACTCGTAAGCATAATTTTGACTGTCGCCCGTTGCATCGCCACGCAGAGCGACCAGGCGATTGATGCCGGCTCTCTTCAGTTGCTGCACAACCGCTGCGAGACCTTTTGCATTGCTATCGGCATGGGTTAAATGCGCCGCGACGGGAATCGGTGATTCTTTATGCATCGATATCGCTGTATCGACACTGACTTGCTGGGAGCTTCCCAAAGCACCGTAAGTCATCGAGAAAAACTCTGGGCTTAATCTTTCCAGTTGACCCATCGCTCGCCATAGGCGGCATTGCATTGGCAAACTACGGGGAGGGAAGAATTCATAGGAAAACTTTGGTTTGAAATTCTGAGTCATATCAATTACCTGTTCGATTCAATCTTGTATTCTAATTAGTCGCAGCTTTTCTGTGACCTTGCAGGCTAACCAGCTTCGAAGATTTTTGTCCCAGCCAAAATTTCACCGTCAGCGGGTCTCCGATCAATTGGCGGGGATCGAGCAGGGCATCCAGTCCCGCATGGATAAAGCTCTGACGGATTTCAGCATCGGCAAAGCCGAGACGATGATGCTGATAGTCACTGCGCATGTATTCTTCGGTATGGGTGGCAAAATCAACCACAATTAAACGCCCGTTAGGTCTTAGGACTCGGCTGGCTTCCTGGATAACTTCGCCAGGGTTATCGCTGTAGTGCAAAACCATGTGTAGGATCGCCAGGTCGAAACTGCCATCGTCCTGCGGCAATTGGTACATGTCTCCTTTACGTACGTGGATATGCTTCATGTCGGTGCGTTCAAGATTACTGCGTGCCACCGCGAGCATGCCACTACTCATGTCGATACCAACCCCTCGGTTAATACGCGACGCGAACATTTCGAGGATTCTCCCAGTCCCCGTGCCTATGTCGACCAGGTCGCCATCGAAGTCATCGCCGACGATATCCGAAAGAGTCTGTTCCAGTTGTTCAGCTGCGACATGCATGGCGCGAATACTGTTCCAGCTGTCTGCGACATTTTGAAAATAGTCCTGCGCTTTTTGCGCACGGGTATCACGCACTTGCTGCAATCGTGAGAAATCACGATTTAACGATGCATCGGATTCTGGAATAAGCGATACCAGAGCATGCGCTATGCGCGAAGCAGGTGTCGAGTCCGAAAGTCTAAAATAAACCTGAGTACCCTCGGGCAGGCGTTCCAGCAAACCAGCATCGACCATTAATTTTAAATGCCTTGAAACTCGCGGTTGGCTCTGGCCGAGGATTTGTACTAATTCGGATACGCTGAGCTCACCGCGTGCGCATAAAGACAGAATACGTAAGCGACTGTGTTCACCAGCAGCTCGCAGACCAACTAACAAGGTATCGAGGTTGTGCATATTTATTTGCGTTTACATAAGGATATGTTTATATTTGCATCTTCACCTATTCAAGTCAACTACAAATTAAGGTTCATATGGATCATCCAGTCCACAGTATTCAACAGCAACTGGCGCAGCGCATTCTGGTGCTAGATGGCGCCATGGGCACGATGATCCAGGCGGAAGCGCTTGAGGAAGCCGATTTCCGAGGTGAGCGTTTTGCCGATTGGGCTGTCGATCTGCGGGGTAATAATGACCTGCTTTCGCTTACCCGGCCCGATATTATCAGCGGCATTCACGGCGCCTACCTCGAGGCGGGTGCCGATATCATCGAAACTAACACCTTTAACTCAACCAGTATCGCGATGGCCGATTACCGTATGGAGTCCCTGGTGAGCGAACTATGCCAAAGTTCGGCGGCGCTTGCGCGGGTCGCAGCAGATCGATATACGGCGCTAACTCCCGAGCAACCGCGCTACGTGGCTGGTGTAATCGGACCAACCAACCGTACCGCAAGTCTGTCGCCCGATGTTGAAGATCCCGGTTTCCGAAATGTCGATTTTGATCAGTTAACCATTGCCTATAGCGAGGCGGCCCGAGCATTAATCGCGGGTGGCATCGACCTCATAATGGTCGAAACTATCTTCGATACGCTGAACGCCAAGGCTGCTTTATTTGCCATCGAACAGGTTTTTGATGAACTCGAACTGCGCCTGCCGATCATGATATCGGGCACCATCACCGATGCTTCCGGGCGCACCCTGTCGGGACAAACCACCGAAGCATTCTGGCATTCGCTACGCCATACCAAACCGCTCTCAATAGGCCTGAACTGCGCACTGGGGCCTACCGAGTTACGTCAGTACATCGAAGATTTATCGCGTATTGCAGATACCCATCTGTCGGTGCACGCCAATGCTGGTTTACCCAATGCATTTGGCGGCTACGATGAAACCGCTGAGAGCATGGCCGAACACGCGCGCGAATGGGCACAAAGCGGTTTGATCAATATTGTCGGTGGTTGTTGCGGCACTACGCCGGGGCATATTAGAGCTATCCGCGCTACGGTTGACGGAATTACCCCGCGCCAAATTCCCGAAGTGGCGACTGCCTGTCGACTTTCTGGGCTCGAACCCTGCACCATTAATGCCGAATCGCTGTTTGTGAATGTCGGTGAGCGCACCAATGTCACGGGTTCAGCCGTCTTCAAACGCCTGATTGTCGAAGACGATTTCGAAGCCGCGCTCGGTGTCGCGCGTCAGCAAGTAGAAAACGGCGCGCAGATTATCGATATCAATATGGACGAAGGATTACTCGACGCAGTCGCGGTCATGCAGCGCTTCCTGAACCTGATCGCTGGCGAACCGGATATCTCCAAAGTGCCAATCATGATCGACTCTTCGCGCTGGGAAGTCATCGAAGCCGGTCTTAAATGTGTGCAGGGCAAATGCGTGGTTAACTCGATCAGCCTCAAGGCTGGTGAAGCCGAATTCATTCAACATGCTCGCCTGTGCCAGCGCTACGGTGCGGCCGTGGTGGTGATGGCCTTCGATGAAGAAGGGCAGGCTGATAGCGTCGAGCGCAAGGTCGAAATCTGTGCGCGCGCTTACGATATCCTCGTGAATCGGCTTAGCTTCGAAGCCGAGGACATCATCTTCGACCCGAATATCTTTGCCATCGCCACCGGCATGCCCGAACACAATAATTATGGCAGGGCTTTCATCGAAGCCACTGCGGAGATTAAACGCAGGCTACCCGGCGTGATGGTATCCGGCGGTCTCTCGAATGTATCATTTTCTTTTCGTGGCAATAATACGGTGCGCGAAGCCATTCATGCGGTATTTCTTTACCACGCGATCAAAGCGGGTATGGACATGGGTATAGTCAATGCTGGCCAACTGGCGATATACACAGACCTTGACCCAACCCTGCGTGAAGCAGTAGAAGATGCGGTGTTGAACCGCAACGAAGATGCCACAGAAAGATTACTCGCTATTGCCAACGACTATCTTGGTGACAACAAAGCTGAAGAGGTAAAACAGAAGGAATGGCGAGACTGGCCTGTAAACAAACGTCTAATACACGCGCTAGTACATGGTATTGCCGATTATGTAGTAGCCGATACTGAAGAAGCCATGTCACTGGTCGAACTACCGCTGGAATTAATTGAGGGTCCACTCATGGATGGTATGAACATAGTCGGTGACCTGTTTGGCGCCGGGCAAATGTTTTTACCGCAAGTGGTTAAATCGGCGCGCGTGATGAAAAAGGCGGTGGCCTGGCTAGAACCACTGATGCAGGCGCAGCAATCGGCCTCGAACACCAGCCGAACCAGAATTTTGATGGCCACTGCCAGGGGTGATGTACACGATATTGGCAAAAATATCGTCGGCGTGGTATTGCAATGCAATGGCTTCGAAGTCATCGATCTCGGCGTTATGGTGCCTGCCGAAACGATATTTCAGGCAGCGCGCGAACATCAGGTCGATGTCATTGGAATCTCCGGATTGATTACGCCATCGCTCGAAGAGATGACCCATGTCGCCAAAGAGATGCAACGCCAGGGCTTTAATCAACCCTTGCTTATCGGTGGCGCAACCACATCAAAAATGCACACTGCGGTTAAGATCGATCCGCATTACCGCCAACCGGTGGTTTACGTTCCTGATGCTTCGCGCAGTGTTGCGGTAGTCAACCAATTGATGAGCGAATCGAAGCGAGCGCCTTTTTTAGAGGCGCTGGAACTAGAGTATGATCACTTTCGCGAACGCTTCGCCGCCAAAACCGAGAAACGGGAATTCCTTAGTCTGCCTGCCGCCCGCGCTAACCGACTGGAGACCAACTGGAATAATTACACTCCGCCGATACCGCCACAATATGGCGTAAAGCTACTAGAGGATTTCCCGCTGGAAATACTGATCGATTACATCGACTGGACGCCTTTTTTCAGTACCTGGGAATTACGCGCGAAATATCCGCGTGTACTCGAGCACGAAAAATATGGCGAGCAGGCCAAACTGTTATTTGCCGACGCAAAGACCATGCTACAAAGTTTTATCGACACGGGTAGCATCAAAGCCAACGCAGTATTCGGACTGTTCCCGGCGAATAGCATTGAAGACGACGATATCGAGGTTTATAACGATCCGTCACGACATCAAATTAAAGCCCGTATTGTTGGCCTGCGTCAGCAAACTGTACACCCTGGTGACAGCCCTAATCTGTCACTATCTGACTTTATTGCACCGCTTGATTCCGGTATTAGTGATAGCATTGGTGCCTTTGCAGTCACTGCTGGTATAGGGCTCGACCGCATGGTTGAAAAATTCGATGCGGAACAGGATGTGTACAATAGCATCATGGCCAAAGCGCTGACCGACCGCCTCGCAGAAGCCTTCGCCGAGTATCTACACGAACATATCCGTAAACAACATTGGGGCTACGCCAGCGACGAATCACTCGATAGCAAGAATTTGATCAAAGAGCAGTATCGTGGCATTCGCCCAGCGCCGGGCTATCCAGCCAACCCCGACCACAGTCAGAAAGAAATCATCTGGCAACTTTTAAACGTAGAGCAGCAAGCACAAATCTCGCTGACCGAAACGCTGGCGATGTTACCCGCGGCTTCGGTCAGTGGCTGGTACTTTTCGCACCCGCAATCGAAATATTTCGGTGTCGGCAAAATTGCCAGGGATCAGCTTGCCGACTATGCTAGTCGGCGTTCGATCAGCATCGAAAGAGCCGAGAGAGAATTGGCTGCTAATCTCGGTTATGACGACCAGAAGCAGCCTCAGAAGAAAGTAGCCTAAATTTATACAGGAAAAAACGTGAGTAATTTATTCGAGCAATTTTTAAACGAGAAACAAACCTTACTCGCCGATGGCGCGACGGGCACCAACCTGTTCGCACTCGGCCTGCAAAGCGGCGATGCGCCGGAATTATGGAATGTCGAGGAACCCGGAAAAATCAAAGCCCATTATCGGAGCTTTATCGATGCTGGTTCCGACCTGGTTCTGACGAATACCTTCGGCGGAACCCGATTCCGCCTCAAATTGCATAAGGCCGAAAATCGAGTGGCCGAACTGAACATTGCCGCAACCAGGTTGCTAAAGGAGGAAATAGAGGCTTCTGGCCGTGATGTTGTGGTTGCGGGTTCGATTGGTCCGACGGGGGAAATTCTGGCTCCCCTTGGCGATATGCAAGCCGAAGATGCGGTTATTGCATTTGCCGAGCAAGCAATTGCATTGAAAGAGGGTGGTGCCGATGTGTTGTGGATCGAAACTATGTCTTCGCGTGAAGAGGTTGAACTGGCAGTGAAAGGTGCGAGCGAAGCCGGCTTGCCGATTGTTTTCACCATGAGTTTTGACACCAATGGACGAACCATGATGGGCGTTGGCGCGGCCGACTTAATGAATATTAATGAAAGCCTCGAGCATCAAACACATGCCTGTGGTACCAATTGCGGGGTTGGCGCATCCGAAGTCGTAGCGGCTATATTGAATATGAAATCGACCAGTGGAGAAGGCACCAATCCAATCATTGTTGCTAAAGCCAATTGCGGTATTCCCGAATTTGTCGAAGGTGAAATCGTCTACAACGGAACTCCTGAGATTATGGCAAATTACGCGATAATGGCCCGGGATGCCGGAGCACGAATCATCGGCGGTTGCTGTGGTACTTCGCCTGAACATGTCGCTGCGATGCGCCAGGCGCTAGATTCAACTCCCGCCGGAAATTCACCGACGCTTGACGATGTTGTTCGCGTACTCGGAGATGTCACCGATGGTGCTAGGGCCCAGGCACGCGGTGAACATAGCGTTGCCTCACGACCCAAGTCCAGCAGACGGCGTCGGCGTCAGGCCTGAGACTAAAGTTCACGATAGCAGCCGGGCGTTAGGCCTTTTAGCGACCATTCCGCAATCCTGATTCTTATCAGGCGTAAGGTTGGATGACCAACTGCGGCAGTCATACGCCGTACCTGCCGGTTTCGGCCTTCGGTGATTTCAACCTCCAGCCATTGGGTTGGTATTTCTCGCCGCTCTCGAATGGGTGGATGGCGTGGCCATAACCAGTCTGGCTCGTCGACTATTTGTACTTTCGCTGGAGCGGTCTTACCGTCTTTCAATTCGACACCACGTTTTAATGCGGTGACGGAACTTCGTGACAGTTCGTTTTCGACCTGAACCAGGTAAACCTTGCTCTGCTTGTGCTTCGGGTGGGAAATGCGCGCCTGAAGTTTGCCATCGTCGGTTAAAACCATCAACCCTTCGCTGTCGTAGTCGAGACGGCCTGCGGGATAAACTTTGGCTATATCGATGAACTCAGCCAGCGTTTTTTTATCACCTGAAGGCGAAAACTGGCTTAACACCTGAAACGGTTTGTTGAAGAGAATAATTTTAGACACGATTTAAATAGCCTTCCCATTTTAGCCGCCGGGGGTTGTCCATGGCCTGATCGTCCATCATCTGTATCAGGTTACCACGCTGGATGGCGCCGCGATCAATGGGAATTGTTGTTACTTCACTAAGCCGACAATTAATAGGCGTTAAACGGCTTGAAATATCGAGAATCGATTCGTTGTCGATCAAAGACTGCGCTACCAACCCGGCATAACGGAATTTCATCTTGCTGACCTGATCAAGATTGACGCGTAAATTCTGCAAAGTACCGAATTTGCGTAACAGATTGGCGGCCGTCTTTTGCCCAACTCTGGGAATCCCTGGGATATTGTCTACCTTGTCGCCGGTCAGTGCCAATTGATCGGCGATTTGCTCTGGTTTGACGCCGAACTTCTTGCGTATAGCGGCATAGTCCAGTTTTTTACTTTCGTAGAACGACCACCATAAATCGCCTTCGTGGATGAGCTGGGTTAAGTCTTTGTCTGCAGTGAGTATGACGATGGGTAGTTCAGTAGATCGATGGAGGCTAGCCAGCGAGCCGATTAAATCGTCTGCTTCCCACTCTGTGCTGGATACCTTGCTGACACCCAAATACTCCACCCATTGTTGACACCAGGCAAACTGGCGCCTGAGCTCTGACGGTGTGGGGCTGCGATTGGCCTTGTACTCGGGGAAAATGGTTTTTCGCTCTGATTTTTTCTGGCTCTCATCGAAGGCGAATACCAGCTTCTGGGGTGCTACCTCTGTTAGTAACTGGTAGACGAAATCGCTAAAGCCGATGAAAGCATGGTTGGCTTCGCCATCGCTATTTAACTGCTCGCTTTTTTGCGCAAACCAGGCTTTGTATATAAAAATGCTGGAATCAACCAGGTATAGTTTCAATGATATTCCTATATTTATACGATGTTCGGTTAATCCCACTTTGCTGACCATTGTTTTGCCCAATACCGTAGCTGTCAAGGACGATTAACCGATCATTTTACAAACTAGCCGAGTAGCTTTTAATATATTTGTTATACTCAGTGGTAGTTCCTTTTTTATCAGGCCAATCTGACACATGTTCATAACTCTCTTCCCAGGCCATGCACCAAAATTGCCGAAAACTAATGGCTGAATTCACACTAGTAATTGGCAATAGAAATTATTCTTCCTGGTCGTTAAGGCCCTGGCTGTGGATGAAACATCTTGGCCTCGAATTTGAAGAAATCATGGTGCCACTATACAACCCAGATACTAATGAGAAGCTGAGCGCCTATTTTTCCAATGAAAAGGTACCCGTTCTGGTTCACAACAATTTTGAAGTTTGGGACAGCCTGTCGATATGCGAGTACATCGCTGAATTGTTTCCTCAAAATTTATACTGGGATCCTAAACAAAAAGCAGTAATGCGTTCTTTATGTGCCGAAATGCACTCCAGCTTTACCAGCCTGCGTAATGAGTTACCAATGAATTGTCGGCGCGAGCCGTCTCCGCTTGCGGTATCGGACGCCTGCCAAACTGACATTAATCGCATACAGGATTTATGGCAGCATGCGGCTACTTATTCGGATGGAAAGGGTGACTGGCTTTTCGGTAGTTTCAGTATCGCCGATGCCATGTATGCGCCCGTCGCCCTGCGCTTCCGGGGTTATGGGGTTAAGCTTAACAAACCTGCGACGGCCTATGTAGAGCGGTTATTGCAATATCCGGCTATGCTCGAGTGGATAGCTGCGGGCCAGGCCGAAAGTCAGGTAATCGAGGCTGAAGAACGTTAAGATTATTGTTTGATGGATTTTAACAATACAAATTTCCCGTTGCTCGCAACCTGCTGGCAATTCCCAAATATTTTCTTCAACTTGGCGTGGTAAGCCAAATGCCGATTGCCCACAACCCATAGCTCGCCACCTGATTTTAATCCCTTTCGCGAGTCGATAAACATCTCCCAGGCTAGCGTATCACCGACACTGGTCTGTTGATGAAACGGTGGATTGTTGAGTACCAGATCAACTGATTCATTCGCGATACCCTGCAAACAGTTGGTGACGGTGAACTCCGCTACCCGTTCCTGGCCGAAAGCAGCTTCAAAATTGATTCGCGCGCTTTCAACTGCCATATATGATTCGTCGACAAACAATAATTCTGCTTTGGGGTTTACCGAGGCAGCGATCAGACCAAGAATGCCGTTACCGCAGCCCAGGTCGATGATACGCTGGTAATGTTCTGATACCGGCATGTATTCGATAACCAGTCGGCTACCGTTATCGAGTTTTTCGCGGCTAAAGAGATTTGCGTGATTACAGAGGCTAAATTCGCGGTCAGTTTCAACAGTGAAGTAATCCGGATATGGACTCTGGCCCTGATTCATGGATTGATCTCTGGCGACGTAAATCAGGCGGGATTTTTTCCACGCCAGTGACGTCGTTGTCGGCCCAAGTATGGACTCAAATAGCTTAAGTGTAGAACTGTGTATGGAACGGCTCATACCCGCGGCGATGATCCGAGTTTCGGAACCGATTAGTTCACGCAGGGAGTATAATTGATGTTTGAGTAAGGCCTGAGATTTCGGGATCTTGATCAGGATGATATCGAATTTGACGCTGGGTAACTGGAGGCTATTATTGAATGTTACCAGGTCGGATTCGTAACCATTGAGTTGCAAGTTACTGGACAGGGCTAGTTGAGAAAGGAAAGAGTCGTTCACCATGACAGGATGGTAGTCTGCAAGTGCAACGCTCAAGGCACCGAAATTATCGTTTACCAATAGTAATCGGGATTGCTGGGTAAGAGCTTGCAACTCGTCTATCTGTTTTAACAAATACTGATCGGCTGCATCCCAGGCCTGAAGTTGCGGGTTAGGTGGAACACGCTCGAGTTTGAATTCTCCCTGCGGTGTCAGCATTGAAGTGTTATCGGCGGGGGTGGAGAGCGTAATCATGCGTAAGGTAACCGGTGGCCAATACCAAGCCGATCGGCTTTTTCCAGCATCGCCGCACCAAGGGCTATATCTGAGGTGGATAAACCGCGATGCCAGAACAAACAGGTTTCATCATGGTTTTCGCGGCCTGGTTTTCTACCTGCTACAATTTCGCCGAGTTCACCATGGATACTTTGCTGAGTGATCTGTCCTGAATCAACATGTCGGCGCAGACACCCGAAAGGCCCGATCAGACATTGGCCCCAGTCATCGACAACGATCTTGTCCATGTGTTCGATAATATCGTCTTCTACAGTGCTCATGGTACCGTAGGGTATTACCAATGTACCGGGTTTGATCCAGCTGGATTTAAACAAAGGGGTGGGTTCGGTTAATCTCGATGCTTCGACGAGGATATCGGCGCCATCGAGGCAATCCTGCCAGTTATCGGTAACCCTGATGGGTTTGCCGAGATCTTTTTCGAGTTGTTTCGCAAAAGCATCGCGGCTTTCTGGACGTCGTGAGTGGATGCGGATTTCCTCAAAATCAAAAAGATGATCGAGTAGTTTCACATTCCAGTAAGCAGTGCCACGGGCGCCGATATGGCCCAGTATTTTCGGTTTAGAGGGTGCCAGATATTTCGCGCCGAGGGCGGTGATGGCACCTGTTCGCATTTCGGTGATTGCGGTTGCGTCGAGGATGGCTTTAGGTTGACCGGTTTTGCCGTCGAATAAATTTAACAGCGCAAACTCTGATGGCAATCCCTGTTGATAGTTATTGTGATAATCGCCGACGATCTTCACCCCGGCGACATTACTCGGGCCGATATAGCCACGTAGCACGTTGAAATGGCCATCGACGCTGGCATCAGGGATTAAATGCATGCGCGGCTCGATCACTGTTTCGTTATTTCCCTGTGCGCGTAGACTATCTTCGATTGCTGCGAGGATTTCACTATCGGTCATTTCCAGTGCTTTAATATCTAGCCCACTGAGATAGCGTAGTTCAATAGATGTCATCGGTTACCTCAGAGTTTGGCGGGTTGACTGGATAGTAGCAATTAACTTTTCGATCTTTTTTTCCGACACTGGTATCCGTGTTTTCATCGGTTGGGCAAAACAGGCAATTCTGAATTCTTCGATCATCCAGCGGAGGTCGTCGAGCTTTTTGTAATCATAATCGCTTACTTCGTAAAATCGAAGGTATTGTTGCTGATAGCCCTGGATAGATTCTAGCTGATTTTCTATGCGCTGGGTTGACGATTTATCGCTACTCAGGCGTTTCAGTATGCCTTGTAGATAGGCTGGTAAGCGAGCGAGTTGTGAGGTTTCGATATCACGAATAAAACCAGGGTAGATTAAACCTTCTAACTGGGTTTCGATATCCTGGTGTGAATGCTTGAGTGCGGCTCTTACTTCCTGTCGCAATGATAAAATACGGTAGACCAGTTCCGCCAGTTGATTAGCGCTATCAACGAATAGTTTTCTATTTCGCTCGAAAGCATCAGAAAATTGCTGTCGAGAGGTGGGCAACTGTTCAAGGAAACATCGATGAACAGCCGACACGAGAATGTCTTCAGTCAGTTCATTTTTAGTACCGAGAGCGACGTACATCAAGGCGCTGTCCTGTAATTGTGGAAGTTGTTTCTTAAGGTATTTAATGCTGTCACTCAGTTGCAGATAAAATAGCCGGGCAATACCAGTACCGTGATAGAACTCGGCTTCGATTTGTGTTTCGAATAACTCGATAGAAACCGAGTCTTCATAATCGACCAGTGCCGGGTAGGCGCGTATAGCCTGTCCGCTTTGTTTGATAGTGATAGATTCGGGCAGAGATTCAAAATCCCAGTCGAGCAGATCACTGCGGGCAATCGAGTCATCGTTTTGAATCTGATGATCAAATTGCTCACGCGCCTGCTTGCCGTACTGTTGTTGTAGCGAATCAATGCTATGCGACTGTGCGATACAATCCTGATCATCGTAAAGTGCATAGTGCATTTGCAAATGCGTATCGAGTGAAGCAGGGTTCCATTCTGAAAGGGAGGCGTTGATGCCGGTCATTGCCAATAACGATTTCTGCAACGAGGTTAAGAGGTCGGTATCCGAGTCCATGCGTTCCAGACAGGCGTTGGCAAACTCATTCACCGGCACAAAGTTTTTACGCAGCTTTCGTGGCAGGCTACGGATTAAAGATTCCACCTTCTCTTCCAACAAACCGGGTACGAGACATTCGAAGTCCTGATCGGAAACCTGGTTAAGTAACAATAATGGAATGCTAGCAGTAACGCCGTCAAATTCATTCCCCGGTTCGAAAAGATAGTCGAGCTTCAGGTTTTGACCGTGAACATCAATTTGCTCTGGATAACCAGACCGTTTCTCTTCGTCTATCGATGGGTCGGCAATGTCTATCGAAAGAAAACGAAGTTCGTTTATCTGGTCGGGGGGCTGTTTTTTGATCCAGGTTTCGAAGCTCGTGGCATCGACTGCTTCGGGCGGTAAACGAGCATCGTAAAATTCGTACAATAGCCGGTCGCTGATGAGGATATCGCGGCGACGGTACTTGTCTTCCTGTTGTTGGTAATGTTCGATGAGTTTTCGATTGGCATTAATGACTTCGATTCGGCTGCGATATTCACCTTCGACTAAAGCGCTCTGAATGAAAATCTGCCGCGACTGTTTAGTGTCGATGGATGAAAAATTAACGCGCTTGCCACCTTCGACTAAAAGCCCATAAATTCGCGTATTCCTGAATGCGGCGACACGCCCCTGTCGGGCCTGCCAGTGGGGTTCGTAATATTCGTATTGATGCAGGTGACTGGCGTCCTGCATGGCCCACTGCGGGTTAAACCGTGCGACACCATGCGCAAACAGGCGACTGGTTTCGATTAACGAGAATGCCATCATCCACTTAGGGGTTTCTTTTGCCAACGAAGAGCCGGGGAAAATCATCAGCTGCCTGCCGCGAGTTCCCTGAAACTGTTTTTCCTTGTCAAAGCTCGCGATGTGACTGGGGATACCGCTGAAGATGGCGCGATGGATACTGTCCGGGTCGGCAGCAGTGCTGTTGAATTTATAGCCGAGCTCCTTGAGCTGCTGTTTTAGTTGTTGATAAATGTCCTGCCACTCGCGTAGCCGTGGGTAGGAGAGGAAATGTTTTCGACACCAGCGTGAAAAATGATTGCGGCTAAGCTCAAACTTTTGTTCGTTTAGACCCCGCCACAGCGATACCCAGAACATAAAGTCGGAGCTTTCGTGCTGCCAGACTTTGTATTTTTCATTGGCTGCCTGCCGGTTCTCGTTGGAGGCACTACGCGGGTCCTGAATCGACAGGGCGCTAACAATAATTAGCATTTCACTCAGGCAGTGAAGCTCACCGGCGCGAACCAGCATATGCGCCAGGCGAGGATCCACCGGTATTCTGGCCAATTGATGGCCGTGCTTTAAAATACGGTCATCCTTGTCGGTTGCGCGTAATTCGTATAGCAGACGGTAGCCGTCGTTGATTAATCGACTGTCTGGGCTCTCGATAAACTCAAATTCGTGGATTGAACCGAGGTTCAAGTCATTCATTTGCAAGATAACCGAAGCCAGGTTGCTCCGTAGTATTTCAGCCTCGGTAAATTCGTCCCGCGAATTGAAGTCTTCTTCATCGTAGAGCCGAATGCAAACCCCTGGGGCGAGTCGTCCACATCGACCGCTACGTTGGTTAGCCGAGGCCTGAGAGATTTTTTCGATCGGCAGGCGCTGTATCCGTGCGCGCCAGGAATAGCGTGATATTCGCGCAAGCCCGGTATCGATTACATAACGAATGCCCGGCACGGTGAGTGAAGTCTCGGCGACATTAGTCGCTAGCACGATGCGCCGTTTCTGGTGCGGCTGGAATATTTTCTTCTGTTCGGCGGAACTGAGTCGTGAGTATAGTGGCAGAATGTCGTAATCGCGCGAATGAGTCTTGCCGAGCTTCTCTGCTGCATCTCGTATTTGTTGCTCACCCGGGAAAAATACCAGGATATCTTCGCGTGCGACGCTATCGAGTTCGTCTACCGCATCTGCGAGTAGTTGCAAATTATCGCGATCATCTTCGGCAGGTGGTCGATAGCGCATTTCGACCGGGTAGGTTCGGCCACTGATATTCAGCACTGGTGCGTTGTTAAAATATCGGGCGAAGCGTTGTGGGTCGATGGTTGCCGAAGTCACGATTAATTTGAGATCGGGCCGCCGAGGTAATAGTTGTTTGATATAGCCCAAAAGTAAGTCGATATTGAGACTGCGTTCGTGGGCCTCGTCGATGATGATAGTTGAATATGGGCTTAACCATCGGTCGTTTTGGGTCTCGGCGAGCAAAATGCCGTCAGTCATTAATTTAATATATGCCGAATCACTGGTTCGATCCTGAAATCTAATTTTATAGCCTACCGCAGCACCAACCTCAGTTTTCAATTCTTCAGCAATGCGGCTGGAGACCGACTGCGCGGCAATTCGGCGCGGCTGGGTATGGCCGATTAAGCCTCTATCTGCCAACCCCATATCGAGACACAACTGTGGTAACTGCGTGGTTTTGCCTGAGCCGGTTTCGCCACAGACGATGACGACCTGATGCTTCGAAATTGCTTCCGCAAGTTCTTCCCTATGATTAATGAACGGCAGTTCAGTATTAAAATTAGCTTGTGGCCTTTTCTCGGCGCGTAAATCGACAAGGTCGGTGGATTGCTCGAGCGCTGCCAGCAACCTCGTTTTTTGATTAGCCTGCGGTGATTTTTTTAATAATCCGAGCAATCTCCCTCGGTCGATAGATCGACACTGATGTAGAATACGGTTTTCTAATGATGGTTGCTTAGTAGACATGGCGAGCGATTCTATAGTCGATGGTAGTGGGAATACACTATTTGATTACTCTATACGTGTTTCACGCAAAGCCAGGTACGCAAAACTGCAGATCAAACCCTATCTCGGTCTCGAAGTCGTCATTCCCACCCGTTTCCCGAAGAAAGCGGTGCCCGAGCTAATAAAGCAGCATACGGGCTGGATTCAGCGCCAGTTAAAAAAGCATCAGCAAAAATACACGAAACCAGAATTACCCGATCAAATTTATCTGCCCGTCGATAATAGTCTGACCAGCACAGAAGACTTCGAATTTCAGGGCAGTAGCTTCGATAAAAATATCCAGTGCCTACGACAGTGGACTCGAAAGCAGGCCTGGGAAATACTACCGCCAATGCTCGAAAGAGTATCTCAAGTCTGTGCACTGGATTACAAAAAAGTCAGTATACGCAGCCAGAAAACTCGCTGGGGCAGTTGTTCTTCGCGTGGCACCATCAGTTTGAACGATCAACTGACTTTCGTGCCGACAGCAACAGCCGAGTATTTGATGATTCACGAGTTATGCCATACCCGACACATGAACCACTCCGCCAAATTCTGGCGACTGGTGGAAAGCCATTGCGCCGACTATCGCGACCATGAATCGGTATTAAATCAAGCCAGGGACAGGATTCCCGAATGGTTTCAATACAGCTTGTACCGGTGAGGTCAGCACACAAATATGCTTAAATTGCGCATGCTAATAGATCAATAACTTATGCAGTCTTGACTCAAGCTAACCTGGATTTTTCAGCTAAAAAAAAGATTTGTCGTAGGTTCGCTATCTTACATTTTTGGATTGACAACTTTCTGCCAAAAAAAATATGTCTTGTGATACTTTAGGATTTGCAGGAAGGTTTAGGTTTCAACAATGGAAATTACTCAAGAGCTGCCATTCGCTTTACTCACAGTACCTAATACGTTTCATGATTTGAAGTGTTGCCACCAATTGGCGGTGCAGGTTGCTATGTGCTTATGATGACAAATTGTTGAAAGCGATCAAACTAATGCGTGAAAAATGGACGAATTTTTCAGGCATTTCAGTAAATCACACGGAAAAGGAAAGAAGCTGGATTAGATTTCGCAGTTTGTTATTGAGAGATATGGCTTTTATACTCCCTATGCTTGCGCACAGCGGCAAAATTCATCGAATTAAATCCTGGAGGTAATAATGATGACTGCGTACTCATATGCATATAGTGAATACCCGGGCATGGAAGCCTGTCCTAGTAAGTTTCAGGCGGAAACGGAAGCCGAACTATGGCAACTGCTCGAGATCCACGGCAAGATCGCGCATGGGGAGGATGCTTCGGACTGGAGCGATGACGAAAGGGGCCAGATTCAGGCATTGATCAAAATCAAAAATTAGAGAGGAACTAGTAATGGCTAAGACATTTTTACAATTGGCCGATGAGGCCATGGCGCAGGCCTAGACGATTAGCGCTGAAGACACTTTGCAAGAACTCGAACGGGACTCGAATGCCTTGTTGGTAGACGTTCGCGACGAGTCTGAAGTACAGGCGACCGGTTTGGGTATACGTGCGATCAATGCACCCGGCAGATCGATAGCTTGGAAAGCAGACCTGGAGTTCGACGAACAATATCGAGAGCCGGAACTTCGAGACCGCGCACGCCGAATTATAACGACCTGTGGATCGTCGCCGTGCTACCGTGGAGCAACCGCGGCAAACCTACTCACCGATATGGGCGTCACTAATGTTTCCTACATCGACGGCGGTATGAAAGTACTATTGGCTGCCGGGCTACCCACCAAATAACTTGTTAGAGGGCGTTGGACCGGGGTTTTTGGTTTGTGAATTTAATGACAGCGGCCAGGTAGTCGACATTCAATAATTCTTTCAATTAGGCCGGGTTCGGCCAAATTGCGGGCTCTCGTATTATTCGAAATCCCTACGGAAGTGGTACTGGATCGTCACTTAAAGATCGTAGATAAACGATTACCTCAGCTTTCATTTGTGGGTCCGAAATACCACGGAAGTTCATCTTTGTGCCAGGTACGACTTCGGTAGGACGAGCCAGGAATACGTTGAGTGCTTCAAAGGACCATTTGCCCTTTAAAGCCTCAAATGGTGGGGAATAAGAATAATCATTGACACTACCCTTTTTACGGCCCACTACATTCCATAAGGGTGGGCCATACTTGTCCACGATATGGCAATCAACACAAAGCTGCTTCTCGGCTAACGTCTTTCCTTGTGCTGCGTCAGCGGAGGCGAGTAGGTCTGTAATGGAAGCGATCTTACCTGGTGTTGCACCATGTTTCTTTAGATAAGCAGCCAAAATGGAGTGGTTCTTTTCAACAGCGAAATGGATGGCTGGCCTACCTATTCCATTGAGTGCGTTAACATCGGCCCCACTATCAACTAATCGCTTTGCGATCTCCAATTTACCTCCATGGGCGGCTTCGTGTAAGGGAGTGGTTCCGTCAGGAGTGGCCAAGCTAGGATCGGCATCCTGAGTGAGAAGTAACGCGATGATTTCTAAACTTCCCTTTTGCACGGCCCGGATTAAAGGTGTGGAGCGATCTCCGCTATTAGGATTAGCACCATGTTTAAGAAGAACTTTGGCAATCTCGGTTTTACCGTTAAGCGCGGCCGATTCCAGTAGCGTTCCATCCCACCCTTTAACATTTGGATTTGCACCACGCTTTAGAAGAAGTCGAGCAACTTCTATTTGGTTGGAAAATAATGCCCATTGAAGAGGTGTCCCGTCAAGGTCTGGAGCGTTAACGTCGGCCCCACCGTCGAGCAGTTTCAAAATCTGATCAACATCACCACTTTCTGCTGCTTCGTGAATTGGGTCGGCATTCGATAATGCTGGGGCGGCGAGTAACACACCAATGATCAGTTTGTTAATCCAATTTATGATTCTTGTCATTTCAGTCTCTCCCTAGAGAATCACATTGAAATGCCAGTATACAGTAATTAGTAAACTGAGAATCTTTACATCGTACTCAATAGCTCCTCTGGGTCGACCCCACAAGTCACTTGGGAAATTAACACCAGTCGAATACCGATTGAAACATGAACAGGAAAACTCTATTGTTGGGTGGCACTAAAACAGGTGGGTTTACACTCTATACAAGGAGGGTGACACCAGTAAGCACCTGTATATTCTGTTATCAGGTGAAGTCAAAGTTTATAAAACCCTGCCCAATGGCAAACAGCAAATTCATAAGCTGGTTCGAATACCCGGAGATCTGATAGCCTGTGAAGATTTATACCTGCAAGCCCACGGTAGCTCGGCGGAAGCACTTAACAATGTTACCGTCTGTTACCTAAAATGCGCTCATCTGCATAAAAGTATAGAACGTTACAAAGAAATTTCGGACACGCTGATACAAGCAATGTCTCGCGACTTGAATTCCTATATCACATTGTTGGTAAATTCATATTGCCGTTTAAAATTAATCCCGCAAAAATCATCGCATTGAAGGTGCCATGAATAACAATACATGGGTAAATACTGTCGCAGTAGTCACGGAAATAACCTAAAACCAGCGAAGGTGCAAATATAGTCAGTGCATACAATGGCAAAGTGTTAACCATATGCATCGCAACAAACAATACTGACGTTGCGGCATTAGCACTGCTGATATTCAACCGCGAGCGTTTACCCCATTCATATTTGGCAAGCTGTCCTTGAATAATGCCGCGAAACAGCACTTCTTCAAGCAGCGGCTGCCAGACAATCAGCGATAGTAACTGCAGCCAGTTAAATTCAACATGTGATGGGTAAGGCTGCACCCAACCATGTATCACCCAGACTGCTAATATGCCTGCCAGGATTGTCAGCACAAAACGGTAATTGAAATAACACCCTGCTTTGTGTTTTAAACCGATTTCGCGCAGCAAGTTCATTACGAAGAGTCTCTGGAATGGGCCGCAGACATGCTTGTTAGGCTCAAATTGTTTCGTCATCATGCTTATTAAAACAAAAACCCCTCGACAAGAGAGGGGTTTTTAACATTGAACTATTAGTGTTTACTCACCTGGCATCATTTTTCCTTGATCTCCATCCCAGGTAAATCAGACTGACAAGGACTATACCGGGCAGCAGGGGATCGATTTTACCGTCCGGATTGTAGGAGAGCGAACATCTACCACTACCACCAGTAGCAACCGGTACCACAACAACAGGCTCATCAACTCTGATCGTGACCAGCGCAGAGCTCGAAATTATGCCATCTACTGTTACAACGTAGGTGAAGCGTTCGATACCAACAAATTCTATTCCCGGGGTATAGATAATAGTGTTGTCATCCTCCACGCGTGCAACACCGTTCAGGGCGGCATTATTAATGCTGACCACCACTGTGCTGGGGGCATCGTTGTTCAGTTCATCATTGTCCAGCACATCGAGTGTTACCGCTGTGTTCTTGAACGTAGTGGTAGAGTCGTTAATTGCCAACGGTTGATCCGGTATCGGTGCCGCATCCACAATGATTGTGACGATTGCGGTATTGGATACATCTCCAGTCGCCGTTAGTGTATACGTATAGCTAATTAAGTCGGTACCGGTAAAACCCGCATCCGGAGTGTATTCGACCTTTTGGTCAACGACAGCAGCACTGCCGTTTTGGGGAGCTTTTGTAATGGTAATAAACCCGTCTGCTGGAATTACTGGCACACCTTCCAGCACGTCATTCTCCAGGACATCAATGGTAACCGGGTCATTTTCAAGGGTGACAGTAATGTCGTTGATTGCATCCGGAATACCAAAAGAATCAACTTTAATCGTGACCAGAGCAGAGTTCGAAACTATGCCATCCACTGTTACAACGTAGGTGAAGCGTTCGAAACCAACAAAGTCTGCACCCGGGGTATAGACGATGGTGTTGTCGCCCGCCACACTTGCAACACCGTTCAGGGCATCATTATTGATGCTGACCACCACTGTGTTGGGGGCATCGTTGTACAGTTCATCATTGACCAGCACATCGAGGGTTACCGGTATGTCTTTGAACGTAGTAGCGGAGTCGTTAACGGCCAACGGTTGATCCGGTATCGGTGCCGCCTCCACAATTATCTTGATGGTTGCGATATTGGAGACGACCGCACCCGCGGTTAGCGTATAAGTATAGCTAATGAAATCGGTACCGACGAAATCTGCATCCGGAGTGTATTCGATCTCATTGCCAACGATAGTAGCAATGCCGTCTTCGGGAGGTGTTGTAATCGTAATAAACCCGTCGGCTGGAACTACTGCCGCACCATCCAGCAGGTCATTCTCCAGGACATCAATAGTAATAGTGGTAGACGGGTCATCTTCCACAGTGGTAGTAATGTCGTTGATGGCAATCGGCGTGCCTGTAACCGGCATATAGCTGGCCAGTGTCGGTGCGTCTATTCTGCTAGCATCTAAATCACTTCCCCAGGGCGGATCTTCGCTACCGGGCACATCACCAATAACCGCTTCAACAGAATTTGCTGTGAGACGCAAAGTGATAGAGTCCAGTATCAGCTCACCGGTATCATCCAGCAACTTGTCGCCGATATAGATGAAAAAATCGGTATTCAGGCCAGATAGGTCATCACTCAATATAACCTCATAACGAACGAAGTCTGGGTCTGTCTCGTCATCGGTATCAAGATCCAGACCAAGCGGCTTGGCTGCCCATTGTATTAATTGAGCGTCTGGAATAATTCCATAATTATCTGCCGCATCAGGGTCGAGATCGTCAAGTCCAGGTAATCCATCAAGTCCAGCGCGTCCAGAGCGCCAGTCGGAACCGTCCCATATGGCAACGATCGAATCTGACTCGCCACCAATCTCATTGGTATTGTATTCACCAATGACTTCCGGTATCAGCGAATCGGAAAGCTGGTAACCCAGTATGTTACCAGGCAGTAAGACACCTTGAGTATCGGCGATATTAAAATAATTGGGGGTCATAGAGCCAATTATACCGTCGACAATACTCGTGCCACTGTCGATATACTGGCTCTTTTCGACGCCAACAGCTGGAAGCTGTGGGGGCAGAAAGCCCGCAGCATTGTGATCCAGAAATCCAGGATCAAATCGTGCACGGGATCCATCGTCAAACATTTTTGGCGAGACCGTCGCAAAGCGTAGTGAGTCCCATACAGCGATATCAGGCGCGCCGGTTTCTCCCTCAAGGAACTCGCGTGGCACCAAAGGAAGCATCTCGAAGCCAACACCATGCTCCTCAAAAGTCAGCGGCAGGAATGCATCTCCCAGACCGGTACCCAGCTCAAACTTGTAGCTGGCAATACGCTTCTCTGTGTTATTGATGACCTTCTGGATCACGCGATAGATACGCCCGATGCCGTAAGTCGCTTTAAACTCAGCCAGCGCCTCACCACCATCGGTTTCAGGATCCTTGACACCCTTGTAGCGGATATCCTTGACGCCGAGATCAAACGCCATGTCTATCGGTACGTCACTCGAGGTCATCTCAAGAAAATAACGCTTGGAGCTGCCCTGTGGGTCACTACAGGTTTTGGGCACGATGGTGCCAGGGAAATCAACACTTTCAAGCTCGCCTGAGGCCATGATGCAGTTGTTAGTCGGGACATCAAAGTCGTCGGTGACAACCTGTATACCCGGTGCACGACCACTGCCATTGTCCAATTCCCAGAATACAGCCGCTACACTACTCTTGGTAGGGTCGACTATAGCCGCAGCAGATTCATAGATGTGGCTCTTTTCCGTGGCGCCAGTCATGCCATCCAAAGTAACAATATTGGCATCATTCCAGCCTGTCAGCTGAGGAACTGACACATCGGTGTAAGTGGTGGGTTCGGGATTGGGTACTTGAGCAATGCCGTTCCCACTAATGAGACCTGCGCTCAGTAATGCGATAATAGCTTTACTCGATAGTGAACTCAGCCGAGTGTTGAAGTCGTTCATTAAAAGTGTTCTCCAGAAAAAATTACTAAACCCTAAAATTACATGGGTCAAAGTTGCGGCCTAAAATAAAATTTAAAACTACATAATTTTGGTATTTTTTAAAATATCTCTAATGAGTTCACGATAGTCATTTTTAATTACCCCTTGTTGATCTGTGTCAACTATTCCCTGTTTCCTTGTCGATATGATAAATTAAATCACCACTAATAACGTACTATTATAAACACAAGAGTTGCTCACTCACCCAAACATATTTGTGGATTTTATTGTTATGCCTATCAAGCGAATTCATGAGCCTTTCTCGAAAGAGGTTTTGATATAGCAATTCAATTTTTTAATAGATGCAGGGGAAAGCGTGATCTGACCCTTTTTATTCTAGAGCAGCTTGTTTAGATACAAAGAGGACTATTGAACTGTCCTCTTTTGTGTGAGTAAATCACCTAATTTAGCCGACCAAATTTAGTAGACCAGATCTACGGGAAAACACTTGGAACAGTTTAATATTATTTACCGGTTGTTAGTGGCTACTTTAGCAGTATGCCTGATGGCTGGCTGCGAAAAGGAAGATGACTACCTTCATCTCAGTGGTTTCACCATGGGCACTAGTTACCGAATTACACTAAAAGCAAGTCAAGATAATGCTAACCACTTGCACGCGAAAATTGAAAAAAAACTAAACCGAATCAACCAACTTATGTCGACTTATATTGATGATTCGGAATTATCGCGATTCAATCAATCGACTTCTTTAGACTGCCAACCTGTTTCGACAGAAACATTTTATGTAATCAAAAATTCGCTTGAAGTCAGCCGACTGACAGGCGGAAATTTTGATGTAACGGTGGGACCGTTAATATCTGAATGGGGTTTCGATAAAAAACAGACCAATGATGTCGTACCCAACAAGCGGAAAATAAAGAGTTTATTGCAACAAATCGGGTTCGAAAAGCTATCATTAGGGATCGCCTGCATAAAAAAAGAAAACGCAAATATATCCGTTAACCTTTCTGCGATAGCCAAAGGGTATGGGGTCGACCAAATCACTGAACTATTAAGAACTAATGATATCGAAAATTATCTTGTTGAAATCGGTGGAGAAACGGCTTCAAAGGGAATGAATCCAGACTCCAAACCCTGGCGACTAGCCATCGAAGCGCCGGTAGAAAAGCAGAGTCAGATTCATAAGGTTTTTTCACCACTAGGGCTTGGGGTCGCAACCTCCGGCGACTATCGAAATTATTTTGAAAAAAACGAAGTAAGGTTTTCTCATACAATTGATCCCACTACTGGGAGACCTATTACTCATCAATTGGTTTCTGTAACAGTACTCCATCAACAGACAATGCTGGCCGATGCCTTTGCAACTGCCTTTATGGTGATGGGGAAGGAAAAAACGATGTTATTCGCCAAACAAAATAAAATACCTGTTTATCTTTTAGTGAAATCCAACAATGGTTTTGAGGCGATGCATACCAGTGAGTTCGAACGACATCTTAACTAATTGAACAGACGGATTTTATCTATGAAATTAATGTCTCAAACACTTTAAGTCTGGGAAGTCCATCCAATAAGAGGCGACAGACTACAAGGATCTGATTAATTCAACTTGTCTTTAGTGGTCTTAGTTAGCCACGTTTTGCCTATTTTAAACTTAGCTAGCCAACGCTTAGAATCAGCCTGCTTATTGATGTGTAAATCATCTGTTATATTTACGCGCTCAGTCTGTTTAGCTATGCCAAATCCTAGTAACTGTAAGTACTTAAATATAACTGGATTTGTAAGGTTTTTGTAGGGTTTACTTTTAGAGCTTAAGAATATTGATTTTTAAAGCATTATTTAGACGCATTACTTTCAAATCCACTGTTTCTTACCGCTAACACCGATACTGTTTATGCCTTCAATGCATTCGATTTAGAAAAGACCGGGCCACTGGTTATTGAAGTACCACCGGGAACCGTCAATGATGATTTTTCCGTTTTGTTGTTGATATGGGTGCGCCAGGTCTCGACCATTCGGTTGATGGGCTGACCCGAAGTGGACGCCAGCACTACATCAGGTGAACAGATTTCATCAAGCCGACCCGAACACCTCGATCAGGGTCTCGCGCACCGCCAGAACTGCTTTGATCACGAAATCCGCGTTTGCGGCATCTTTACAGTATCGGCATCAATTGCCGTCGCGCCTTTCCTTTAGCCCCTAGGCCAGATGTTCTCGAGCTAGTTAAATTACTCCAATTTGTTTCAGTCGTTAGTGAAAACCTGAAAATTGTTGTAAAGCCAAATACCCTTCGCTAACAAAGTCGATCAGGGTCAGGGCCAATTGCATCCACGTTGAGATCAACTGACACTAACCGATTACATAGTTATCTGTATGTTATATCGACAAGTTGCGATATCACTTGCTGTCAGTTGAATATATTTAAATTATCATTATATTGTTATATAATGATTTACTTATTAATAGAATTTGATAAGCATTACCGCATCTGCATATACAAAGTATGAGTAACCAAAATTGCCCAATTCAAGCCACTACACCTCCCGCTCAGGCTTGGGAGCGCGACAAACTGGAAAGGTTGTGCCGTTACATATCACGCCCTTCCATATCGGAAAAACGACTTTCGTTAACATCAGCAGGCAACATCCGCTACCAGCTCAAAACACCCTACAGAGACGGCACGACCCATGTGATCTTTGAGCCGCTGGATTTCATATCGAAACTGGCCTCACTGGTACCGAAACCGCGAGTCAATCTGACGCGTTTTCACGACGTATTCGCCCCAAATAGCAAACACAGAACCCTGGTCACACCTGCCCGGCGTGGGGAAAACCTGCAGGAAGAAAACAAAACGTGCCCCTAGAATACATTGTGATTTTTTCCATAAAGAATACGTCCTTATTCAGTTAACTCGTCTAATATTTCTTCCGTGCCTAGCAACGGGAGAAGGCGTAAAAGTACTGCTTCAAAAACACCCTCTTCAGCAATTGCTATCTTCTTGGCTTTTCTGGCACCCCAGGAAAAGGTTTGCACCAGGCTTGCCGCAACAACGGAAGGATGATCGATGTTATTTACCGGAACTTCGGTAGATCCTCCGCGTATGCTAGTGCTTATCGGGCAACATATAAGTAATCCTGTTTTTTTGTTGTAGAACTTACTGCTCAACACTATAGCCGGACGATACTTACCGATTTCTTTCCCTTTAGTAGGTTCAAAATCAAGCATGATAATATCCTTACGCTCAGGGATATATTTTGACGCCATTAGTCGCCCACTTCGTCAGATAAAGGCTGGGCCAGTTCGTCAGCATGAGCCAGCTCAGGCGTTATCTTAGCAAGCAATGAAGCCTCACTGAGCGGGAGCCGTAACCTTGTTTTCTTTGCCTTAACCGGACTAATATGAACCCCTGTTTTATCTACCTCAATCTGCACTTTACAGCCTTTAGTTAGGTTGGCGGCGTCAATAACCGATCGGTTCAACCTTACAGCCAAACCGTTACCCCACTGACTAATTTCACTATTTACTCGCATCGCAATCACCGGATCTACATTGAATACATTTAAGTATATACAATGTATATACAATGGCAAGTAAAAAAAGGAGCATCAAAGCCTCGCTAAAACAACTATTAGAAGAGGCTTACGCAAGCCCATATTCCAATGACCCCGCCCTTACTGCGGCATACTCCGCTGCACGTATTTTATATTATTTTCCAACAATAAATTCTGCGCGCGTGAGAGGGCGGTTTCGCTTGGAAATGGCCCGATTTGAACCCGGTGCCAGATGTCGTCATTCACCTCTGCGGGTTTTACACTAGCTTCCAGGCCCAGAAATGCCAGTTCAGCCTTTAGTCGTTCGGCGTCCTCGGAATCCTGGAAGGAACCAACCTGTAATAGCGCCTGATCACCGGATGTTTTATTGATCGAGGGGTTTTTGATCGCTTCCTGCTCGGCCTCACTGACCGGAATTTCAACCTTGCGGTCGGGTAATATCGAATAAAAATCGAAGGTCGGTTTGGTTCTATCCTGATCCTGTTTTTCGACCGGCGTCGATACGCTATTCCCTACCAGCTTCTGGTCGAGAAAAATAATAAACGCTGCGAAGAACGCCAACATCAAAAACAGGAAGACCCAGACCCAGGGGGAATTTGATTTTTCAGTCGCCATTACATCTTTTCCGGTGCAGACACACCCATCAAGGTGAGACCGTTAATCATCACCTGTCCGACTGCCGTGGCGAGTGCCATACGAGCGTCGCGCAATTCGACATCGTCGACGATAAACTGGTGCGCGTTGTACCAGGAATGAAACTGGTTGGCCAGATCGCGCATGTAATTCACCACGATATGCGGCTCACGACGCATGGCGGAACTATGTACGCGTTCGGGGTAAAGATTTAACTGCTTGATCAATTCGAGTTCGTGATCATTGTCGAGGCGCGATAAATTCGCTGATTCGACAGAAATTACCAACTCTTTCTCCCGGCACTGGCGTTTCACACTGCATATCCGCGCGTAGGCATATTGCAGATAATAAACCGGATTATCGCTGGATTGATCGCGGGCCAGGTCGAGGTCGAAGTCCATGTGTTGATCGGCCTTGCGCATCACGTAAAAGAAACGCGCCGCATCTTTGCCGACGTCTTTGCGCAGTTGCTTGAGCGTGACGAATTCACCGGAGCGAGTCGACATCGACATTTTTTTGCCATCTTCGTACAGGTTGGCGAATTGTACCAACTGGATTTCGAGTCGGTCGGCATCGTAACCAAGCGCTGTTAGCGATGCTTTAACCCGCGCGATATATCCGTGGTGGTCGGCACCCCAGATATTGATGACGCGATCGAAGCCACGATCCAGTTTATTTTTGTGGTAAGCAATGTCAGAGGCAAAATAAGTGGTCTGACCGTTATCGCGTTGTACGACACGATCCTTCTCGTCGCCTAGCTCAGTACCCCGGAACCACAAAGCACCGTCTTTTTCGTAAATGTGGCCGTTTTCGTTGAGCTGTTTGATCGCAGCTTCCAGTAAACCCTGGTCGGCTAACGACCGTTCGGAAAACCATTCGTCGTAATCGACGCCGAAGGCGTGTAAGTCTTTACGGATGACATCGACTAGAGTATTTAAGGCCAGATCGAATACTACCCGATAGTCGTCGCCGAGCAGGGCCTGAGCATTGGCGATTAAATCGTCGATATGTTTTTCCTTGTCGCCCAGCGGGGCATCGCTGCAGACTTTGTTGAAGACTGCTTCACTGCTGTGTTGAAAGCGTTCGCCGTTTTCCCGATGCAGGGTCGCAGCAATATCCCAGACATAGTCGCCCTGATAGCCATTGCTGGGGAATGTGATTTCAACGCCGCAGAGTTCGAGATAACGCAACCAGACGGACGTGCCGAGGATGTCCATCTGCCGACCGGCGTCATTAACGTAATATTCGCACTGCACCTCGTAACCGACATAACGCAGGATATTGGCCAGTGTCGCGCCATAGGCTGCGCCGCGTCCGTGACCGACGTGCAACGGCCCAGTGGGGTTGGCGGAAACAAATTCGATCTGAATTTTTTCACCCTTGCCGTGCTTGCTTTGGCCGTATTGCTCGCCCTGTTGCAGGATAGTGCTGATCACCGAATGACTGGCATCGCTGGCGACGAAAAAATTGATAAAGCCGGGCCCGGCGACTTCGACCTTGTCGATGCTGTCGTGGTCAGCCAGTTGTCTGACGAGCATTTCTGCCAGTTGCCGTGGAGGTTGGCCTGCCTGTTTCGCTAAAGTCATTGCGATATTGCTGGCAAAGTCACCCTGACTGCGATCTTTAGTCGCGGTGACCTGGATATTGATTTTGAGATCATCGGACAACTGCCCGTTTTTTTGCATGTCGTTAAGTGCAACTTCGATCAGATCGTGGATGGTCTGTTTCAAGAATGTGTAACCTGGTTCGGCAAGCGGTTGTTGCCTGATGAAAATAAAACGCGATTCTACATGGATGGGGGGCTGGACAAAAGGGCTGGAACCGATTCCAGCCCTGATTTACCAGATAGTAGGCAATTATACTAGGCGTTAATGATGTTATGCCCCGGCCCATAAGGGAACTTAGTGATATTTTCAACACTATCTTCACCAATCACCAGAATATCGTGCTCACGATAACCACCAGCACCCGGAGTTCCAAGCGGAAGAGTCAACATCGGTTCCATCGAAACCACCATGCCTGGTACCAGTTCGGTATCGATATCTTCACGCAGTTCGAGACCGGCTTCGCGGCCATAGTAATGCGAGAGAATGCCAAACGAGTGGCCGTAACCGAACGAGCGGTATTGCAACAGATTCAGCTCTTCGAAATATCGATTAATCTCGGCACAGATGCCGGAACAGGTAACCCCTGGCTTGATCAAGGACAGGCCAAGTTCGTGGGCACCAACATTGGCTTGCCAGATACGCAGGGAATCGGCATCGGGTTCACCGAGGAAAAGAGTACGTTCCAGCGCAGTGTAGTATCCCGAAATCATCGGGAAGGTATTCAGGCTGAGAATATCACCCATTTTTAGTTTTGCCGTGGTGACCGGGTTGTGCGCGCCATCGGTATTTAGTCCGGCCTGGAACCAGACCCAGCTATCACGTAGTTCGCTGTCGGGGTAAGACTTCGAGATTTCCAGTTCCATCGCGTCGCGACCGGCCATGGCGACATCGATTTCGCGCGTACTTTCTTTAATCGCGGCATGGATCGCTTCGCCACCGATATCAGCGGTTCGGGCACCACCTTTGATGAGTTCGATTTCTTCGGCGGATTTGATCAGGCGTAATTTCATGATTTCGGCATTCAGGTCGCTTGCTTTAACATCGCCTAAAAAGTCATTCATGGTTTCGCGCGAGGCCAGCGTCATGTGGTCGCCTTCGATTCCAATGGTCCTGGCATTTGGGATAATCGATTTCACCGCACGCCAGTAGTTACTGCGCTGCCAGTCGGTATAAATAATATTTTCACCGTAGCTGCGACGCCAGGGCTGGCCGCCATCAATATTGGCCGATACCGTGACGCAACGGGTAGAGGTGACAACACAGGCGTAGGGGCGACCAAACGAGCAATAGAGAAAACCAGAGTAATAGGCAATATTGTGCATCGAGGTCAGCACCATGGCCTCGACACCAGAGCTTTCCATGAGTTGACGTAGATTGCTGAGACGCGCTTCGTATTCGGCGTTAGAAAAAGGTAAGTTGGCTTTAGGCCCGTTTTGTAATTCGAAAAATTCAGGTCGAACGGTGTGCGATTGAGACATAAGTTACTCCGAAGTCGTAGCCGGGTAACGCATTTAAATTACCCGGGAAGTTTATCCGGGCGTACAGGATCAAAATTCTGCAATAGCAGTTCATCGATTACGCGAAACGGTAGCGACGCCATCGCTACCAGCGGATTGCGAGTGTAGCGATTAGGCTATAAGCGGGCAAGTATAATTTGATGTAGACTAAGCCCTCACAATACGGAGGATAGAAAATGAAAAAATTGATACCTGTACTGATTTTGATGTTTGTCTCAGGATTGGCCCAGGCCGGTAATGGGCTGGTTAGTGTGAAAAGTTCGCACAACGTGAAAACTACAGCCAATCGGCTCGAAGCTGTACTGAAGAAAAAAGGCATGACCATATTCAATCGCATCGATCATGCTGCTGGAGCCGCGTCGGTGGGTAATAAATTGCGACCGACCGAGTTGGTGATTTTCGGTAATCCCAAAATTGGCTCGAAGTTGATGCAGTGCGCGCAAACGATAGCGATCGATTTGCCGCAAAAGGCGATGATCTGGAAAGACGGCGGCGGGCAGGTTTGGCTGTCTTACAATAAACCTGCTTTTTTGATTAATCGTCATCGACTACCCGGATGCAAAGCCGTGATTAAAAAGCTGACCGGTGCGTTGGGCAAGTTTGCTGCTGTTGCTACCAGGCCTTAATCTAGCCTTGTAGCGTTAATTAACGAATTTCGCTCGTAATTTCCTTCTCCCGTGGGGAGAAGGTTAGGTTGAGGGGTCGGGAAAGGTGTGGGAGGCCTTTGAATCGGACGAACAGGTTATTTTACTCATCGATGAAGTTGATAAGGCCGATATCGAGTTTCCCAACGATTTACTGGCCGATCAGCCCAATGCGTGGAAAATCAGGTGTTCACGATCGCTAGAATATGCATTTAACTATTCATAACCTCAATAACCCCTTCCTTACAACCAAGACCAGAACCCTTAATGCCACCAAACGGTGACATTTCGATGCAATAGCCACGTGCTTCCCAGATATCCACGGTGCCGATCTCCAGTTCATTGAAGAAGCGAATGATGGTGCCTTCTCTACCCCTGTTTCGTTTATTTCGTTTATGCTAAGCTCTCTGTACAGAATTTAAATTTACTATTTTATGTGGGGAATAGTCATGTCATCTTCAAATAACGTTGTTCAAATACCAACTGCCCAGGAGATAGAAGAGGCGAAGCTTTCAAGCAGGACTTTATCAAAGTACGCTGACGCAGATCGGGTTCATTTAAGTATTAAAGGAAGTAATGATCAGAGTGATGAATTAGTTTTACCAGGCCATGCTTTGCAACTTCTCTTAGATGTTTTATCAGAAATGTCTCGAGGCAATGCCATAGGCATAATGCCTATACATGCAGAATTGAGCACTCAGGATGCTGCGAATATTTTAAATGTTAGTAGGCCTTTTCTTGTTGGATTGCTTGAAAAAGGCGAAATAGATTTTCACAAGGTCGGCACGCACCGCAGGGTACTCGCTAAAAATGTTTTTGACTATAAACAACGAATAGACACTGAAAGAATGGCAACATTAGATCAGCTCGCCGTAGAGTCCCAAAAACTAGGCATGGGATATGAGTAGTGTCAAAATTCTCTGTTGTCTATGATGCTTGTGTTTTATATCCTGCGCCGTTAAGAGATCTGTTGATGCGTTTAGCATTAACAGATTTATTTAAGGCCCAATGGACAGATCAAATACATGAAGAATGGATTAATGCATTATTAAGAAAAGACAAATTTAAACGTGAAAAGTTAGAGAGAATACGCGACTTGATGGATGCCAATGTCCGTGATGCTAAGGTTCAGGGATACGAAGATTTAATTAATACTTTCGAGCTTCCAGACCCTGATGACCGTCATGTTGTAGCAGCTGCTATTAAATGTAATGCCGATGCGATTGTGACTTTTAATTTAAAAGATTTCCCAGATGATATTTTGTCTAAATTTGGAATAGAGGTAATACACCCCGACGATTTTATTTGCTATCAAATTGACTTGTCATCGGGTAAAGCCTGTAGTGCGGTAAAAAATCAGAGGGAAGCGTTAAAGTATCCACCAATGGGGAAAGAAGAATTTTTAGCAAATCTTCAAAAGCAACAACTACCCCAAACCGTTTCTGCATTGAAGCAATTCATCGATTTCATCCAAATTTAATACCCGGTAAAGGCCGTAGGAAAGGCCGTATAAAAACGACCTCCCCTTTAGTCTTCTACCACGGCAATGAGAAAGTCTTAACAGTCGTATAACTATTCATCGCTTCGATTACGCCTTCTTTATAGCCCAGACCAGAATCCTTAATGCCGCCGAACGGTGACATCTCGATGCGGTAGCCTGGTACTTCCCAGATATTTACGGTGCCAGTTTCTAGCTCGTTGATGAAACGAATAATGTCGTCCATGCGGTTGGTGCAGACACCCGACGATAGTCCGAAGGCTGTCGAATTGGCGACTTCGATTGCATGATCGATGTCGCGCACGCGGATTATCGGAATCGGTGGGCCGAAGGTTTCTTCGACAACCAGTTCGCAGTCGGCGGGAACATGGTCGAGTACGGTGGGCGAATAAACCGCACCTTCGCGCACGTTGCCATAGAGCAGTTTAGCGCCTTTTTCGATGGCATCGTTAACCCGGTTCTGAAACAGAATGGCGGATTGTTCATTGATAACCGTACCGACATCGGTGTCTGGATCCATCGGGTCGCCGTATTTCAGTTTGGCGGCTTTTTCGGCAACTAGCGCTGCGAATTCATCGGCGACTGAATCGATACACAAGACACGTTTAACCGCAGTACAACGCTGCCCGGAATTCTTGGTGCCACCAGCAACTGCAAGTTCGGCGGCTTTATCCAGATCGGCATCGTCCATGACGATGAGCGGTGCATTGCCGCCGAGCTCCAGTACGGTTCTTCTGTAACCTGCATTTTCAGCGATGAACTTGCCAACGCCGACACTACCGGTGAATGTCACCAGAGAAATATGCTTGTTGTTGATCATTTCGTTGCCCATATCTTCGGGCAAGCCGGTGACCACGGATAACATTTCGGGGGGTAATCCGGCTTCGTAGCAAATATCTGCCAACAGTAATGCAGTCAAAGGTGTTTGCTCGGTAGGTTTGGCTACCATGCAGTTATTGGTCGCTATCGAGGGGGCAATCTTATGCGAGATCATGTTCAACGGATGGTTGAAAGGGGTGATCGCCGAGATCGCGGTGAGTGGCTCGCGTTGCGTAAAGATTTTTCGTTGTTTGCCATGCGGCGTTAGATCGCAGGAGAAAATCTGCCCATCATCGTTGATACACAATTGTCCCGCCAGGCTATAAACATCGAATGCTCGACCGACTTCGTAGATACTGTCTTTCTTGCTCAATCCGCATTCGGCGGTAATCAGGTCAGAGATTTCTTCCTTGCGCTCAACGATCATGTGCGCAATTTTGGTCAATATCTGCTGGCGCTCATAACGTGTCAGTTTGGGCTTGTAGTTAGCCGCAATTTCAAAAGCATTAGCAACCTGTTCGCGGCTGGCGCGGGGTACGGTACCCACCAGTTCGTTGTTATAGGGGTTGAAAACTTCAACGACCTGGTTGGTATCGCTATCGACCAGTTTTCCAGCGATACGCATTTTTTCATGTCTGATAATCATAAGTATTTTCGCAATTAATTAGGGTGTTATTACTCGACGTTGTTCAGGGCAACGTTGAAGATATCGAAATTTCGTAATTGATGGGCAGGATCCAGATGGGTTGCCGGATGACTGAATATCAATGGCACTGTTTGCTCGGTAACCCCGCCATGCGAACGTAAGGGGACTTCCAGTCCAGATAGATCGTGCCGGGTGGCTGTAGTGCCGAGAACAGTATCTTTCTCCGAGGTCAGTATTAAGTCCCCCATACGATCATTGGCGAGCTCAAATTTGTTACAGCCCTGCTCATTGGTTAAAACATGCTCCATGCCTGGAATCGCTTTTAACTCAGATATGATCTGCTCGACATCGCAATCTTCAGGCAGATAAATAGTGGCATAAGAGCCCAATGCGCCGTGGTGTACCACATAAGGATCGGTAATCGGTAAGATTACGCGAGCGGCTGCGGTTGTTAAGATGCGATCCATCTCGTCTTGTAGGTAAATTACTTTCGGTTCGCCGCTTTGATCATGTTTGGCATTCATGCCGTGGTCGGCCGTTAGCGCGACGACCGCGCCTAATTCGTCAAGCTTTGCCCAGTAGCTATCCATCATCGCATAGAACGAATTGGCGCCATCACTGCCGGGCGCAAATTTGTGCTGGATATAATCGGTGGTGGATAAATACATCAAGTCGGGGCGTACTGTTTCCAGGAGCTTGACACCGGCGGCGAAGATAAATTCTGACAATTCGGCGCTATAAACCGATGGGACTTCCATGCCGACCATTTCGACCACGCCTTCGATACCATTCTCTTCTAAATTGGCTTCATCAGACTTTTCTGACGAAAAGCAAATAGCACCGCCAGCACCGTATTGCAACTCATTGCCCAAAAGGCGACGCAGCTTGTCCTTGGCGGTGACAATGGCAATTTTAGCGCCCTGGTCCTGGAAAGCTTTAAAGATGGTTGGGGTGCGAAGCAAATGAGGTTCGTTCATCATTACTTCGCGATCGTTTTCTCGATCGTAATAAAAGTTGCCGCAGATACCGTGTACCTTAGGCGGCACGCCGGTAACAATTGAAATATTATTCGGGTTGGTGAAGCTGGGTACGACGCAATGAGCGCGTAAATCTGAACCCTGGCCTTCGACGACCCTTTTGGTCCAGGGCATGACGCCGGCTTCGATCGCCTTTTCGATGTAATCGGGTTCCGATCCGTCGACACAAACGACGACTCGTGGGCGGTTCGGCCATTTGTAGTCGCGTCCGTTGACGCTAATTTTTGATTTCGAGGATGTCATGAATATGAGTACGCCGAGTTAAACGAAACGGCACTATACCTGTTATTCAGGTATTGGTTTAAATCGATATTACGGATGTATTGTATAGGGCTGGCCAATGAGTTAATCAGTTTGTAGCCTGATTGGATCGAATCATTTCCAGAAAGGCATCGGTAACACGAAGGTTAAGGCGTTCCTTCAGGCATATTACATACTCGGCATGAACCAGTTCGGCGTCGCTGATTTGCAGAGTGCGGAGTCGAGTATCGGCAACCAGTTCGTGCTCGGCGATGATGCCGACACCGAAGCCGGCGGCAACCGCCTCGCGTACGCCTTCTCGGCCCGTAATTTCCATGACCTGATTGAGGCGGGCGTCGATACACTCCACCGCTTCTTCGAAAATGGACCGGGTCCTGGAACCCTGCTCACGTAAAATAATACGCTGGCTGAGTAGTTCCGCCAGGCTCACCGAGCGCCGTTCAGCCCAGGCATGGCTCTCATTGACGAAGGCCACGAGGCGACCGGGTTCGAGCGAAATCGAATACAAACGATCATCGCCTTCGGGGATATTGGGTAGCAGGGCGATATCGCATCGACGCGATTCGAGCCAGGTCATGAGCTGGCTGGAGTTGCCGTACTGAATTGATATTTGAATCCCCGGATAAATGCGCTGAAACTGCGCGAGAAGCGGCGTGATTAGATAGGGCGCATCGGCGGCTACCAGCAATTTCCCAGTGGTAAGCGCGCGTGCAGATATTAGCAACTGTTCGACATCTTCTTCGTGCCGGAACATTTGTCGGGTAATCACCAGCGCCGATTTGCCGATATCAGTGAGTTCGATGTGACGTCCGTGCCGGATAAATAACTTAATACCGTAGCGCTCTTCGAGTTCCTTGACCTGGCCCGATAAAGTGGGCTGGGTGATGTGCAATGCTTCGGCAGCGCGTGTAAAGCTACCATGAGTAGCCACCGCGTGAAACGAGCGCAAATGGGCATGTGATATCGGCACGACCTATTCCAACCATAATATATATCGATTTGATAGATAGTAGTGAGACGCGCTATAAACCTCAACCCTTATTGATCAAGAACATTAATCAACATCCTTAAACCACAGGCATTTAGCTATGAGTACCACAGTGAGTTCACCAACTGGCGATCCCTACCTGCTAACCCCGGGCCCTCTGACAACTTCGCCGACGGTCAAGCAGGCGATGCTGCACGATTATGGTTCGCGCGATAATACTTTTATCGATATCAACGCGCACATGCTGGAGCGGCTGCTGGCTATCGTCGATGGCGAGGACAGCCATGTCAGTGTGCCTTTGCAGGGTAGCGGTACTTTCGTTGTCGAAGCCATGATGGGGAACTTTGTACCAGCCGATGGCAAGGTATTAATTCTGGTTAACGGTGCTTATGGCCATCGCATCGCTAAAATTTGCGATTATTATCGTCGCGAGTACATCATTCAGGAGTCGGCCGAAGATGTCCCAGTCGATACTGACGCGCTCGATCAAACCCTCGGTAACGATCCTAAGATCAGTCATGTGGTGATGGTTTATTGCGAAACCACCTCGGGGATTCTCAATCCAATCGAGAAAATTTCAGAAGTTGTCGCGCGCCATCAGCGTGGTTTACTCATCGATGCGATGAGTGCCTTCGGTGCATTGCCGTTAAGCGTGAAAAATATTGAATTTGATGCGGTAGTCGCCTCCAGTAACAAATGCCTCGAAGGCGCACCGGGAATGGGTTTTTGCATCGCACGCCGATCTGCGATCGAGAAAGCCAAAGGTAATTCACCGTCGTTGAGCCTGGACTTATACGACCAGTGGCAGGCGATGATGAAAAATAAACAGTGGAGATTTACCCCGCCGACTCATGTCTTGCTGGCTTTCGATCAGGCACTGAATGAATTCGAAGAAGAGGGTGGCGTCGAAGGTCGCGGTGGGCGTTATCGACAAAATGGCGATCTACTGATTACGGGTATGCGCGAAATGGGATTCAAGACCCTGTTACCCGACGAATTGCAGGCTCCGATCATCATTACCTTTCATATGCCGAAAAATCCGGAGTTCGATTTCAACGCCTTTTATGACGGCTTGCGCGAACAGGGCTATGTGATTTACCCGGGCAAACTGACTGTCGCCGACAGTTTCCGCATGGGTTGCATTGGGCGCCTGAACGCGGAACAGATGCAGGGCGCACTAGGAGCCGTTCGAAGCATGCTCGATCGTTTCGGCATCGACGAAATTATAAACCCCTGATAGCAGTAAGTTTCAGAGGCAGAACCTAAATCCGGCCTGGAAACGATGGCTGGTAGCTGGTCAAGCCTTCTAATAACGGTCTGCACCGCCTGCCACAACCTACGCCACTATCGCGCATTGACGGGCAGCTAACGACATCATAAGTCGGTGAGTACCAGCGTCCGGACACCCTGTAGGTAACTTCAACTTCTCGTCCTCTATCGGGGCAGCTAATTACCTTAGTCCTGAGTTTTGCGGTCATTATGATCTCTAGTGTATTGCTAATAGGCCTATGATTTTGCTTGAGGAAAGTGAATCTGTAATTGATCAAGATCGACTTTATCGTACCCCAACTGGATGAAAGTCCATAGACATGATTTAATAACTGCATAAATAACGGATGAAAAAATAATGAGCATTCATAAATCCATATTGTTAGCCTTTGTTGTGCTATTTGGCCTGTCTTTTTCGAGTCACGCCGAAATGCAGGACCAGGGCCTTAACTCGGTTCTGATAATCATGGACAAGGCCATTGCTGAGCTAAATAAAGCCAGTGAAGCTGAAGAAGATGAAACCGAGGAAGAATTGGCGAGCCGTCAGGGCAATGCACAGGCGACGATTGTTAATTTAGCGAAAACCCTGGGCACTTTGAGTTATTCTCGTCTGCAATGCGGCGAAGCCGATGTGCTAGCCGAATTTACCCAACGCGTTCAGTCGGTGTCGGAAGAAGCGCGAAATAGTATGCGGGATAGCTTTCAGGAGGGGTTCGACAAAAGTCAGAAAGATACTGCCTTGCTCTCCGCAGACGAGTGTAAACGTTTAACCGAATCCAGGCAGCGCGACGATAACGTCGAAGTCGCGAACGTTGCCACGGAGGAAACATCCAAAAAAACGAAGGTCCAGGAAACTGTCGAGGAAGAGCCCGAAGAAGACCCGAAAGATGGGTTTTTACGCGTTGCCGAGCTTACCGGTCAACTCGCCTACAAACGTAAATTTTGCGAAGATGATAAAGTGTTTCACCGTGACTTCAATCAGTATATCAATGGCGTTCCCGAAGAATATCGAGCAGAGGTGAAAACGGCTTACTGGAAGGGTTATAAGCACGGCAAGCGCCTTAACAAGCATTTGACCAAGAGTCAGTGTTCTTAATCTCTGGGATTGCTGCTCAGTAACAGATAAATACCGGGTATCGCCAATGCCAGGCTTACCAGTGGCGTTAAAAATTTTCCGCCCCCCACCATTACCGGAGCCAGTCCATCGAGTCCTGCAATAATACTAGCGCTTATGATAAAGCTACAGCCGATGATAACGCGGATACTGCGCCGATTAGCCAGGCGAATTTCTTCACGGATTGAGTCCAGCTGCTTCGACTGTAATTCGAAGGTTAATTCGTCATTGGCCACTTTGTGCAGGGTTTTGAAAACCAGTTGAGGTAAATCGGGCAGGTTTTCTGCGATATAGGGCAGGTTTTTCTTAAAACCTTTCACCAGAGCGCGAACACCGAGCTGCTCGCTAAGCCAGCGCTCGAGGAAGGGTTTTGCCGTATCCCAGAGGTTAAGGTCAGGATTTAGCTGCCTGCCAAGACCTTCGATGTGCAACAGGGTTTTTTGTAATAGCAATAGCTGTGGCTGAATTTCCATATTAAAGCTACGAGCGGTTTGAAACAGGCGTAACAGTAAATGGCCGAATGAAATCTGTGCCAGTGGGCGTTGAAACAGAGGTTCACAGACCGCACGAATAGCGGCCTCAAAATCGTCGATGCGCGTATCCGGGTCAACCCAGCCCGAATCGACGTGTAACTCCGCCACGCGGCGATAATCTCGGTTGAAAAAGGCGACGAAATTCTCCGCCAGATAGCGTTGATCGGAAGTCGATAACGAGCCCATAATGCCGAAGTCGACGGCTATGTACTGTGGGTCGTCGGGATTATCTGGGGAGACGAAAATATTGCCCGGATGCATGTCGGCGTGAAAATAATTATGCCGATAAACCTGAGTGAAAAACACTTCGACGCCTTTGCGAGAAAGGACTTCGAGGTTGATATTATGCGCACGCAATTGCTCGATATCGGAGACGGGAATGCCTCGAATACGCTCAATCACCATGACTCTGGACTTGCAGTAGTCCCAGTAAACCTGCGGCACGTATAAATCGGCCGAGCCTTCGAAGTGGCGACGTAGTTCATTGGCGTTGGCGGCTTCGCGAACCAGGTCGAGCTCGTTGAGGATAGTCTTTTCGAATTCTTCCACGACCTGGATCGGTTTGGCGCGACTAGCTTCGCTCCAGTAGCGGTCGGCCATGCCAGCCACCATCTTCAATACTTCGACGTCTTCGCGGATACGCAACTCGATATTAGGGCGTACGATTTTTACCACCACTTCTTCACCGCTATTGAGCGTTGCAGAATAAACCTGCGCTATCGATGCCGAAGCCAGCACATTGTCATCGAAGGATGAAAACGCCTCCTCTACCGGCATGCTGAGTTGCTGTTCGAGAATGTCACGCGCCTGCTGCAACGGAAAAGGCGGTACTCGGTCGAGCAGTTTCGCCAGCTCGGCGGAAATTTCGTCGGGGAGTAGATCCTGACGGGTCGATAGCATTTGTCCAAACTTGATGAAAATTGGTCCGAGGGCCTCGATGCATAGACGCAGGCGTTCGGCTTCTGACAGTTTTTTGCTGCGGAACCAGTTAAACGGGTTTACCCAGCTCACCCATCGAAGGTGTCGGAAGAAGGGTAGGGGCGACAGGATTTGATCCAGCCCGTAGCGGGCCAGAGTGAAATTTATAATCAGCAGGCGCCGCAAAATTCTCATGTTTTTTTATTATCAATCAGGGTTCTGGATAATCGTCGGATACGGGATTCTGTTCGATCGACATCGTGTTTAATAGTAGTAACGTCTTTCTGGAACCGTTCGAACTCGGCCAGGTGAGGGGTTAATCGGGCTTCTTCGCGTAGGTACTCGCTATTGGTCTGCATTAACGACTTTAATCCCTGCTGTAAAAAACGTGCTGTTTTTCGGGCCTGTTGGTGAATTTGAAAAGCCAGCACATCGCCAGTGTATTGCGACAGAACCTCTTCCCAGTCGATATCGATGTCGGTAATTATTTTCTGCATTTGCTGCGCGACCCGTGCATCGCCATTAATGCTGACACGCTCGCGAATCGAAGTGCTGATTTTATCGTCTTCGATACTCAAATTGAGTAGCGCGAACAACCGACCCGAGATAGTTGCGTCGATATCGCGCGCGGGCGGTTCCTGACTCAGGCGGATGCCCCAGTTTCCCGGATGGCAGAATAAGGTAAGTTCCAGGTCGGTGAATTCAATGGCGACGCAGCGACCCTGCAAACCGGCGCAACGCTGAATAATCGCCTCGTCTAGCGCCAGCAGGCGGTTGCTGCCTATTTCGGCCAGGGCGAGTAAGGGGTTGGGTAAAGGCAGCATGGTAAAAGTTTGTTCAGTATTTGAAGGCGCGGTGCAGGGCGACGATACCGCCGCTTAAATTGTATATCCCGACTTCATCAAAATGACCTTCTTCGAGCATCATCTGTTTCAATGTTTCCTGGTCGGGGTGCATACGAATGGACTCGGCCAGGTATTGATAGCTGTCGCGGTCTTTTGCAATCCATTCACCCAGTTTCGGCAGAATTTTGAACGAGTAAAATTCGTAGATCTTTTCCAGTGGTTCATAAATCGGACGTGAAAATTCGAGTACGCAGAGTCGGCCACCAGGTTTTAAAACACGTTGCATCGAAGCCAGGGCTTTCCCCTTATCGGTGACATTGCGTAAGCCGAAAGCGATGGTAATACAGTCTAGTGAGTTATCGGCGAACGGTAGCATTTCGGCATTACACTGTATCGGTTCGATACGCCCGATCAGTCCCTTATTGATGACTCTATCGCGACCCTGTTGCAGCATCGCGGCATTGATATCACCGAGAAAAACCTGCCCGGATTCGCCGACAGCTTTGGCCTGTTTTATTGCCAGATCACCGGTGCCACCGGCGAGGTCGAGTACCTGCTGTCCGGGCCGCAGGCCGCAGAGTTCGAGGGTGAAGCGTTTCCACAAATGATGAACACCAAACGATAAAACATCGTTCATGAGATCATAGTTACCTGCCACCGAATCGAAAACATCGGCGACACGCCGTTGTTTTTCCTTGGCTGGAATTTCGTTAAAACCGAAATGCGTGGTGGATTCTTTTGGCACGGGTAATTCGCTGTGTGAATGACAAGCGAACCATAGCAGAAGTGGAGGTTTTGAGGTAGGGGCTCAACTCACCCCGCCCGAGATTTCAATCGATTTTCCGCTCATACCCAGCCTCAGCCAGGCGCTCCAAATAAAGTTGCCATTTCTCTTCGTAATTACTACCCAGATGATGTAAATACTCCCAGCTAAAAATGCCAGAGTCGTGATTGTCGTCAAATACCAGTTTAAGCGCATAGTGGCCGACGGGTTCGATCTGCGTGATATTTACATCCTCTTTGCCGAGCTGCAATTTTTCCTGCCCAGGGCCATGTCCTTGCACTTCAGCCGAGGGCGAGTAAACGCGCAAATATTCGGTGGGTAATTTAAAATTGGTACCATCTTCGAAGCTGAGCTCGAGCACGCGGGACAGCTTGTGAAAATTTACTTCGGTAGGTTTGACTTTTGACATATCGCTGCTCGGCATTGTTTAAAGAATATACTGGCTTAAATCTTCTTCGAGAGATAGCTCGCCAAGATGCTCATTGACGTAATCAGCGTCAATTTTGATATGCTCTTCAAGCATATCCGAGGCATCAAAGCTGACGGTTTCGAGTAGGCGCTCCATCACAGTATGCAATCGACGGGCACCGATATTTTCCTGCTTTTCGTTCACCTGCCAGGCGACTTCGGCGATGCGCGCGAGGCCATCCTCGGTGAATGACAAATGCACGTCTTCGGTTTCCATCAGCGCGATATACTGCTCCGTGAGCGAAGCATTGGGCTCGCTCAGGATGCGAATAAAATCACCCACAGTCAGTGCTGAGAGTTCGACGCGAATCGGCAAGCGACCCTGGAGTTCGGGGATTAAATCGCTGGGCTTAGACAGGTGAAATGCACCGGAGGCGATAAACAGGATATGATCGGTCTGAATCATGCCCGCCTTGGTCGAAACCGTGCAACCTTCGACCAGTGGTAGCAGGTCGCGTTGTACGCCTTCGCGCGAGACATCGGCACCACTGGTTTCCTGTCGTTTGGCGACCTTGTCGATCTCGTCGATGAAAACGATGCCGTTTTGCTCGGCATTTTCCAGCGCGGTCAGTTTCAACTCATCCTGATTAATCATTTTTGACGCTTCTTCGTCGGTGAGCAACTTGAGTGCTTCTTCAACGCCTAACTTGCGTGTTTTCGATTTCTGGTTACCGAGGTTCTGGAACATACCCTGTAACTGGTTGGTCATGTCTTCCATACCTGGTGGTGCCATAATTTCGACGCCAACACTGGGTAACTGTAAATCGATTTCAATCTCCTTATCGTTAAGTTTGCCTTCGCGCAGCATTTTGCGAAATTTCTGCCTCGTATTGGCCGCCGAGTCATCGGCTTCCGGCTGAATATCATTGGGACGAGGCAATAATGCATCGAGTACCCGTTCTTCAGCAGCGTCTTCGGCACGGTGGCGCACGCGTGCTACTTCGGCTTCACGCATGTCTTTTACCGAAACATCGACGAGGTCGCGGATAATCGATTCGACATCGCGGCCGACGTAGCCGACTTCGGTGAATTTGGTGGCTTCTACCTTGATGAATGGCGCATTCGCCAGACGTGCCAGACGTCGTGCGATTTCGGTTTTACCCACGCCTGTTGGACCCATCATGAGAATATTTTTCGGTGTAATTTCGTTGCGTAATTCTTCGCTTACCTGCTGACGTCGCCAGCGGTTACGCAGGGCGATGGCCACCGCGCGCTTGGCGTTATCCTGGCCGATAATATGATTGTCGAGTTCCTGCGTAATTTCACGCGGAGTCATCGGAGATTGATAAATTAAATTGCTATCCACGTTTAAGATTCGCCGTAGTTGAGTTCTTCAAAAGAATGATTGAGATTGGTGTAAATACAAATATTCCCGGCTATCTCCAGGCCCTTCTGCACGATCTCGCGAGCATTCATTTCGGTGGTGTCGAGCATCGCCCTGGCTGCGGCCTGAGCGAATGCACCACCAGAGCCGATAGCCATCAGGTCGTCCTCAGGCTCGATAACATCGCCATTGCCAGAAATGATCAAAGAGGCATCCTTGCTGGCGACGCAAAGCAAAGCTTCGAGACGGCGCAGCATCTTATCCGAACGCCAGTCTTTGGCCAGCTCGACGGCGGCGCGCACCATTTGCCCGTTGTGTTTTTCGAGCTTGGCTTCGAATAGTTCAAATAGCAGAAAAGCGTCGGCAGTACCGCCAGCAAAGCCAGCGATAACCTGGCCCTTATACAGTCGTCGGACTTTTCGGGCATTGCCCTTCATGATGGTATTGCCAAGACTGACCTGGCCGTCACCGCCGATCACCACCGAATCGCCACGACGAACCGACAAAATGGTTGTGCCTCTATATTGATCCAAAATAAAACCTCGGGTGGTTTGTGTTGGGAGGGGATTCTAACAGGGTGACATATGGGTTGGTTAGGGGAATTGCAAGGGGTTGGGTTGAAATTGCAGTGTTCATTGCTGTTCCACTGTCTATTGTATATACTTAGCATATATACATTCTACGGAACACGAATTTATGCATGCAAAAATATTCAAATCAGGCAATAGTCAGGCGGTTCGTCTACCCAAGAAATTCAGGTTTGATGGTAGTGAAGTCGAAATCTATAAAGAGGGTAATAAGGTCATATTGAGGCCGATCGAGAAGTCCCTGCAGTCAGCCTTTGACTGTTTAACACAACTTCCGGATGACTTTATGCAAGAGGGTAGGGAGCAGGAGCTACCACAGGAGAGGGAAGCGTTCTAAGCATGGACTATGCAAACATGGACTTCATGCTTGATACCAATATCTGTATCTATATTGCCAAACAGAAGCCACCACAGGTTGAAAAGAAATTTGCTACTCTGGCGGTTGGTCAGGTCGGTATGTCGGTAGTGACTTATGGTGAGATGCTTTATGGTGCAAACAGAAGCAATAGCCAGGAAAAAGCGAAACGTGTGTTGAATGAGTTAATACAACTGATTCCAGTGCTTGAAATGAAAACCGAAACGGCTTTGCACTATGCGGATATCCGTGCTGATCTGGCGGTAAAAGGGCAAATGATTGGTAACAATGACTTATGGATCGCCGCCCACGCTCGTGCTATTGGCAAGACTCTGGTCACCAACAATACCAGAGAGTTTGATCGTGTGAGTGGTCTGGTAATCGAAAATTGGGTCGGAACCTGAGTTTATTATCGAGCTAAGAGTTTTAGCCTAATGCATCTCCAGACGTTACCCGAACCGAAAAATCTGCTACTGAAATTCTAATCTTGAACCTATGGGTCGCGTCTTGATTTGTGAATCTAAAAAATCATAGAGCAGGATAACCGAAAATTCACCATACAAGACGCGACCCCGTAATTCTTGAAATTATTGAATTTGGTTGCGGAGAAAGGGATTGTGGTTTGGGGGTGAGGTTTGTTGCACCAACCTGGGAAACTAATACGAATCGATGATGGCTCTATCGATTCGTATGATCGCGTAGGTTGTGGTTAGCGACAGCGTAACCCAACAAATTGGATCGCTTAAAAATACTGGGGATTGAGTGGTTTAACTCAAGCTACTCGCTGAAGTACTGCCCTTGACCATAAAACATAGATCTGACTCTCTATTTTTTGATATTTTGTAGCAATCGCTTCTTCTTGTCATGGCCACTCAGTAGCTACATAATAGCCACCACAACCTCTACAACCAGGTGAAAAATGACTGATACCGTAATCCGAGCGAAAGTGGACTCTGACCTTAAAGATGCTTTTTATGCCTTTTGCAAGGAACAAGACATTACTCCTTCGCAGGCAATTCGTGCTTATATGCGAAAGGTGGTTAAAATTCCTAATGCAAAAACGGTGGAGACTCTAAATCGAAGTGAAGCTGGTGAAGACCTTTATCAGGCCAGGGATGCTGATGATCTGTTCGACCAGCTTGAAATATAGTGCGTCAGGTCGAGTACACAGGTCAGTTTAAGCGTGATCATCCATTAACCGGTAACTGGAGAGGATATCGTGATCTTCATATAGAACCTGATTGGTCGCTTATCTACAGGGTTAGTAAAAACATGATTCGATTTGAACGAACAGGAAGCCATTCAGATTTATTCCGCTGATATAGAATTATGAAATTAAAAGGGAATAGCTAAATCATTTACTCGGGTCCTTGGTTTCCTTGATTAATTGTCCATTCTGTTAAAGTACTGAGGCAAGATTTCGGTGTTCACTTTTAATAATACTGATAGTTCGCATAGACTAATCCTCCGAAGCCTATGATAGGTTGAATTAACAAACCTCGGTATTAGTATTTTTCCGTACTTATTTCTTCAGTCTTAGCCCTTCCGCTTAGCCCGAGGATGCGCAGCATCATAAACCTTGGCCAGATGCTGAAAGTCCAGATGCGTATAAATCTGAGTAGTACTGATATTGGCGTGGCCGAGCAATTCCTGTACGGCACGAAGATCACCGCTCGATTCGAGCAGGTGCGTGGCGAATGAATGCCGCAGGGTATGGGGCGATATGTGTTGGTTTATGTCCTGGCGTTTGGCAAGCTGATTGAGACGGCTTTGTACGCTTCGGGTGGAAATACGTTTTCCCAGTTTGCTGAGAAATAGAGCTTCTTCATCGGGCCGAGTTAAACCAGGACGCTCTTTCAACCAGCGCTTTATGGCTTCGCAGGCTTTTGCGCCAATCGGCAAATACCGGGTTTTATTGCCTTTGCCGGTGACGATTAACTGTTGTTGCTTCAGGTCGATATCGTTGAGGTTCAGGCTGACCAGTTCGGCGAGTCGTAATCCTGAGGAATAAATCAGCTCGAATATGGCGAGGTCGCGGATGAATAATTCATCCTTGCTAGAACCTGACCGCAACAAACGGTCGATTTGTTCGGCATCGCAGGTTTTGGGCAATGGCTGACCAGACTTGGGTGCACTGACTTCCCTGGCGGGATTGCTCTTAACCAGCTTTTGCCGGATCAGGTACTGATAAAAGCTACGTATGGTCGATAACTCGCGTTGAATCGAAGTGCTTTTCAGGCCATTGCGATGGCGGAATGCTGCATAGCCGCTGACTTCGCGATAGCCGACTGTCTGCCAGTCGGCGACTTCCTGTGTCTTGAGATATCTCTGGAAATTGAGCAGGTCGCGGCGGTAGTTCTTGCAGGTATGATCCGAATAATATTTTTCGCTGCGTAGCACCTGGATGAAGGCTTCCAGATATTGCCCGCTGTCCATGCTAGTCGCTCAGTAATCCGTGGATGCGAATACTCACCAGCTCGCCCAACTGCTCTAGGAAGATAGTGCCCATGGCTCGATTAAATCGAGTATCGCTATTGCTGCCGAGGCAGAGCAGGCCAATGTCGGTGGTATGGAATAGAGGAATTAAAGCGCTTGAGCCGATGTTAATGCTGTCGCCGAATAGCTCCTGATGAATTTTTAAATCTTGCTGACCGCACACCGGTTTTCGGCCGTGAATCCAGTTTTGGACGGTTTCTAAATTGGCGCTGTCACGGTCTAGATAATGGGGATTTAATCGGCTTTTTTTATCCAGCACCGAGGGTAAAATGCGAAACCGCACATAGTCGGTATAGAAAAACGTCTGTACCTGGTTTTGCACCATCGCCAGTACATCGTCGAGCTGGTCGGTGCTAATCAATTCGAGGGCGAGACGGTGGAATCGTTGATTTAACTCTTCGTTTTCGCGGGCGATACTCAGCAGTTCGTCCATGTTCTTCTTCAACACCTGATTTTCGTCGCGCAGCATTTTCATTTGCCGCTCTACCAACGAGGTGACCCCACCGGACTGATGCGGAATAGTCATTGAGCCGAATACCTCGGGGTATGACATTAATACCTCCGGGTTATTGCGCAAATATTCGATTGCTGCGGACTCTTTGCTCTGGACTGCTTTGATACTACTTTTGCTCATATTCGATGTCACCCTGGAACACCATCGCCGTTTCGCCTGTCATCATAACGGGCTTTCCCTTACCTTGCCATTCGAGTTTTAAGTCGCCGCCGAGCAGTTGCCCAATTGTTTCGTGGTCGAGTAAGCCGAGTTGGTGGCCCGCTATGTGGGCGGCACAGGCACCACTGCCGCATGCGCGGGTTTCGCCGACGCCGCGTTCGAAGACTCGCAACTTGAAATGGCCTCTATCGAGAATTTGCATGAAGCCGATGTTTACGCGTTCGGGGAAAATTGCATGCGATTCGAATATTGGACCAAGTGTTTCGACCGGGGCTGTATCGACGTCGTCGATCTGGATAACCATATGTGGGTTGCCAATCGATAGTGCACTAAATTCTATCAACTGATCCTCGATCTCGATCGAATACTGATCCTGACGCCGGTTCTCTGCGAGCGGAACCTGCTTCGGCTCGAACTGCGGGACGCCCAAGTTCACGCGTACACGAGTTTCGTCGATCATTCGCAACTCTAGCAGGCCGGTATTTGTTTCAACCGGAATAATGTCGAGATCGGTCAAACCCTGTTCGCGTACGAAACGTGCAAAGCAGCGTGCGCCATTGCCGCATTGTGCCACCTCTCCGCCGTCGGCATTGAAAATACGATAACGGAAAGCGGCCTGTTCTGACTGTGACTCTTCGACCACCAGCATTTGATCGAAGCCGATGCCGAATTGTCGGTTAGCCCAGTGGCGAATGAGTTCGGGATCGGGTTCGAAGCGTTGATTGATGGCGTCGATAACCATGAAGTCGTTACCGAGACCGTGCATTTTGCTAAATTTTAAAGTCATCTGTCGGTATCAGGGGAGTAAGGATTCGCCGCGAATCAAATCGTCGATATTTTCGCGTTCGCGTACACAATAGTGCTGATCACCATCGACCATGACTTCGGCAGCGCGACATCGTGTGTTGTAGTTCGAGGACATGGCAAACGAATAGGCGCCCGATGAGCGGATTGCGAGCAGGTCGTTTTGTGCGATCTGAAGCGGACGGTCTTTGCCGAGAAAATCTCCGGTTTCGCAAATTGCGCCGACGACATCGTAAACGCGTTCCAGCTCGTTACTTTGTTGTTTGATGGGAATAATGTCCTGCCAGGCATCGTATAGCGATGGCCGTATCAAGTCGTTCATGGCCGCATCGATGATGGCGAAGTTCTTATCCTCAGACTGTTTAATGTAATCAACTCGACTCACCAGGATACCAGCGTTACCCGCTATGGCCCGACCGGGTTCGACGACGATTTTGCCGTCGAAATTTTGTAAACGATCCTGCAATGCCGCCGCCCATTCCGCCGGCAATGGCGGTGTTTCTTCACGATAACGAATGCCCAGTCCGCCACCGAGGTCGAGATGACGTATATGAATTTCTGCCGCCTTGAGACGCTCAATCAGGTCGAGCAGGCGATCGAGCGCATCGATATAAGGGGATAACTCGGTTAACTGCGAGCCAATATGGCAATCTATACCCATCACCTCGATATTGGATAACTGACTGGCCTTTAAATAGATACGCTCGGCATCTTTGAAAGCAATCCCGAATTTATTTTCCTTAAGGCCGGTGGAAATATACGGGTGAGTTTTGGCATCGACGTCGGGATTGACCCGGAACGAAACGCGAACGGTTTTGTTGTTTTTAGCCGCGACATCGTTTAGCAAATCAATTTCCTGTTCGGATTCGACGTTGAAGCAATGGATATCGTGATCGATTGCCAGCTGCATTTCGTCGGCCTGCTTGCCGACACCCGAAAATACGATTTGTTCTGGCTTTCCCCCGGCACGTAATACGCGTTCAAGTTCGCCACCAGAAACGATGTCGAAGCCTGATCCGAGGCGTGCCAGTACATTCAATACAGCGAGGTTGGAATTGGCCTTCACTGCATAGCATACAAGATGATCATGACCTTTCAGTGCGTTGTCGAAGGCATGCCAGTGACGCTCTAACGTCGCCCGAGAATAGACGTATAATGGAGTGCCATAAGTTTCGGCCAACTCGCTAATCGCGACATCTTCGCAGAATAATGCGGCGTCTTTATAATTAAAATGATCCAAAGGTTTAACCTGTTTGTTTGCTTTTTTTGTCTTCTTCTGGGAGCGTCAACGGGCCCTTATTGCCGCAGGCCGACAGGCTTACAGCAAGCATCAGGCATAATAATAGTGGGATTAGGGTAGCTCGCATTGTTACCGACTCGGCCAAAGACAATATTATGTTGTTGCCGATGCTAATAGACAAGCAGAATAATCATTCCAGAGGGTCATAAACTCTCATCGACATGATTGGCAGGGTTGAGTGCCCGCCCGTGCCGGCGAAATTCAAAATGTACATGGTTGCCGGTCGCATTACCGGTTCTGCCTACTAGTGCAACTATCTGACCTTGTTTAACTGTTTGACCTTCGCCAACTACATTACGGCTATTATGTGCGTAGGCCGTTTCGATTCCGTTACCATGATCGATAACAATCATTTGCCCGTAGCCACGGTTATAGCCCGAAAATTTAACCCGACCGTCGGCTGCTGCAAAAATGGGGGTTCCTGGCGGGGCGCGCAAATCGATACCAGCGTGTAACCGACCGTGGCGTCGGCCATAACGGGATGAAGCATCAAGTAGTTTGAGTGGCCAGATATAACTGGGCTGGTTGTCCTGGTAACGAGTTGTAGAGGCAATTTTGGTGTCGTGATCTTCTTCGACGTAAACCTCGTCGCCAGGATCACGAGGAATGTGCAGTTTCGTGCCTGGAGCGATATATAATAGATCCAACCATGGATTTGCACGGCGTAGTTGACCGGTGGTTATCTCGAAGGAAAAAGCGATGGAGTGGATATTGTCGTTAGGCTGAACGATGTAGCTTCTATACGGTGCCAATTCGTCAAAAGACTGGAATGGAGCGCAGCCTGTTACGCCGAAGGCCAGAATTAGGAGATAGACAAATTTGGGCATCGACAATAGGTGTTGAACTGGGAATCAGCGAGTTCTTTATTGTTGCGAGTTTGTGAATATGAGGCAAGTAGAAATAGTGAACAGGAATATGCTAACCCGGCTATCTGGTAGCAACTTTGCGGCTCCTGGTCAGGGCTGATAGGATAGAGTCATGAAACCGAGGGCTCTCCGTTAATTCTGATGGATCAATAATATGCTTGTATATATAGGCAATTTTCCAGGCGATACGCAACTTATAGAAATTCAGAATCTCCTGGGTACGAGAGATATGTTGATCGATTATGCAACCTATCGGGCAAAGCCAGCAGGCTATCGAGACCATCACTTCATATTGGCGAAAACAAAAAATAATGAATCTGCAGATGATCTGATCCTCGAGTTAAATGGCAGTAGTTTTCGCGGCGCCGAGCTCGAAGCCAGGCATTTCGTCAAACGAAAGCAACCGGGCAGCTGGCCTGGGGCTGAAAGACGAACCAATCAATATGGGCTCGACTTTTAGGCGAATAATAAAAACGTTGCAGCGCTATATCGTTGCTATAATCGGTGTCGGTTGACTCCATACTATAGAGAGCAAATGTCGAACTCGTTACTTGATCAGGCAGGTGTATTGCCTTCGCTTCCTGAAGTTTACATCAGGGTGAATAGCTTGATTGAAAACCCGCGCGCCACCGCGGCCGAAATCGGAGCAGCGGTTCAGACCGACCCGGCGCTGACCGCCAGAATCCTTAAATTAGTCAATAGCGCCTATTACGGGTTGCGTAATCCGGTGACCTCGATTCCTCACGTAGTTTCTTTGCTTGGCCGCGAACAATTGCAACAGATTCTGCTGGGTTCTGTTTTGGTCGGCGTTAGTAAAGACTATGATATTGAGGGTTTTCCAATGATGGAATTCTGGCAACACTGCATTAAAACCGCGATCATAGCCAGGAATCTTGCGATGCAAAACGCACAGGTGATCGACCATGAGGTTTTTTTCACGGCAGGCTTGTTGCACGATATTGGGTGGTTAGTTATTGCTAAAGTACACCCCGACTCTTATACGCAAATTACCGAACTTGCAAAGGTGGAGGATCGAGATGTTATTGAGGTCGAAACCGAGACATTAGGCGTGACCCACGTCGAAATTGGTATCCAGTTATTAGAAAAATGGGGAATTCCCGGCATGGTTACCCAGTGCGTAAAAAAACACCATGATACCGACCACATTGGGCCTATCGCGATCGAAACCAGTATCATATATTTAGCGAATCGACTGACCCATCTCGTCCTCGACAATGCAGAGGGCACCGAGAAATCGGAAGAAGAGGAACCGGGAGAACTAGTAGATCAATCAGACATTCTGGCCACTATCCCAAACTGGGAAAGGTCGAAATGCACTTCGGAGCAAATCTCCATAGCCTGCAATCTGGCCAAAGAGCAATGGCTGGAGGTGATGGTATCGCTCGGAATGTCGGAGGCAGATAGCAAGGAAAGTCAGGATGACCGTTTAAAGGTTTATACCGAGCTGGATATTCGTTGAATCGGGCAACATAGTACTAAAACACGATATAATATCCACATTTGCAGGCGAACTAGTTCATGTCCGATTCCCCGATAGTGATTGAAACCGGGTCCAACCCGCCCGATAGCTGTGTCATCTGGTTGCATGGTCTGGGTGCCGATGGGCATGATTTCGAACCTATGGTGCCGGAGTTGAAGCTGAAGCCGGAACTGAATATTCGCTTCATATTCCCGCATGCGCCGATGATACCGGTGACGATTAATCAGGGTTTTGTGATGCGCGCCTGGTACGACATTAAGTCGGACAGAATAGCGTCTGAACCAGATGAAGCTGGAATACGCCAGTCGGCTGCATTGGTTGATCAAATAATCGAAGAGCAAATCGCTGCGGGTATTGCCGCCGACAGAATTGTTCTCGCGGGGTTTTCGCAGGGCGGTGCGATTGTATTGCAGGCTGGCCTGCGTCAGACGAAATCATTGGCCGGTATTATGGCGCTTTCGACTTATTTGCCTTTGGCGGAAAAACTGGCAGACGAAAAAACCGAGGCTAATCAGGATATTCCAATATTTCTGGTGCATGGTGCTATCGATCAGGTGATTCCAATCGACCTTGCCTATAGCACGCGCGGGCAGCTAGAGAAGGCCGGTTATGCACCGGAATGGCGCGAGTATGAACACATGCCGCATAGCGTGTCGCTGGATGAGATCAATCATATCAGCGATTGGTTGGGAAAGGTTTTACGAAATTAATTTCCGACCGGCCTCTACCTGCAAATAAACCTGATCGGGCGCGGTGCCGCCGACGATGCTGCGTGCATTCACCGAGCCTTCGAGCGACAGGACATCAAATACGTCGGCTTCGATTCTGCTATCGAAGCCCTGCATTTCAACCAGAGTGCATTCACTTAAATCCTTACCCTGCTCGATGGCATAGGCCACCGCGTTACCAACGACTTCGTGGGCATCGCGAAAGGCCAGGCCTTTATTCACCAGATAATCCGCCAGGTCGGTGGCGGTGGCGTAGCCCTGTTTTGCGGCCTGGTACATGACGTCGCGGTTGGTGATTAAATTTGGCACCATATCACCGAAGGCGCGCAAGCTGCCGCCGAGGGTGTCCAACGTGTCGAACAGCGGTTCTTTGTCTTCCTGATTATCCTTGTTATAGGCTAGCGGTTGCGACTTCATCAGTGTTAACAGACTCACCAGATGGCCGTTGACGCGACCGGTTTTTCCACGCACCAGTTCGGGTACGTCGGGGTTTTTCTTTTGCGGCATAATCGACGAACCAGTGCAGTACCGATCGGGTAACTGAATGAAATTAAACTGTGCCGAAGACCAGAGCACCAGTTCCTCAGACATTCGTGATAAATGTGTCATGCAGATGGCCGCGTCGGCGCAAAATTCGATGGCAAAGTCGCGGTCACTAACTGCATCGAGTGAATTTCTGCAGGGTAAGTCGAAGCCGAGCAACTCTGCAGTGTAGTGCCGATCAAGCGGATAGGAGGTTCCTGCCAGCGCCGCCGCGCCGAGCGGGAGCTGATTCATTCGCACCAGACAATCAACGAGTCGGCTATGGTCGCGTTCGAGCATTTCAAACCAGGCCAGCATGTGGTGACCGAAGGTAATCGGTTGGGCTACCTGCAAATGAGTGAAGCCGGGCATGATGGTTTCCGCCTCGCGTTCGGCGAGGTCGAGCAAACCAGCCTGGAAATAACGAATCTGTTCGAGGATTTGCTTGATTGCATCGCGCAGGTAAAGTCGAATATCGGTGGCGACCTGATCGTTACGCGAACGACCGGTGTGCAGTTTTTTACCGGCATTGCCAACCAGTTGGGTCAGACGAGATTCTATATTCATGTGTACGTCTTCGAGACTGACCGACCACTCGAAGCTGCCGTTGTTAATTTCGTCGCGAATCTGATTCAGGCCGTTATCGATATCGGTATGCTCGGTATCGTCGAGTAGTTTAATCCGATGCAGCATTTTGGCGTGTGCGAGTGAGCCCTGGATATCGGCCATAGCCATACGCTGGTCGAACGAAACCGAAGCGGTAAAAGCCTCGACAAACGCATCGGTGGGCTCGTTGAAGCGACCGCTCCACATGCGGGAATCCTGTTTACTCATAATTTTTAATCGAAGTCATGACTAAGTTCACCGAAATTCGGTGGATATTGCTGTATGCTTGCAGCGCGAGACGAACAAATCAACCGTTTATGTCCTATAACGCCGAAAAAAATTCCGTAGAACTTAAAAACCGATGCTATCTGCCAGATTTTTGCACTGGCGAGGTTTTTTTGCGGGCTTTATTAGTGATCCAGTTGATCGCGATTGTCTTCGCTTTAGTCGGTTATAAAGGCGGGGGTATTTATATCCACATCGCGCTGATTTCGGTGTTCATGCTCTGGGTAGGATTATGCGTAGCGGGGATATTGTGCTGGCTTAAACGGGTCGGCTGCATGGAGACCGCACTGGCGACGACGATACAAAGTATTGCTGTAACGCTTGTCGTAACACTGTTGGTAACATTGCTTGCCATCAGTCTGGAAGCCTCGATGAAGATAAGCCCCGGTGCCCAGGGCTGGGGTTATTTAGTAGCCCGGAATCTGCTGGTAGCTATTATTCTGATTGGGCTGGCGCTACGTTATTTTTACCTCCAGTACGAATCTAAACTCGTCCTCGAAGTGCAGGCGCAGGCTCGATTGCAGGCCCTACAGGCACGCATTCGGCCACATTTTCTATTTAATAGCATGAACACGATAGCCAGTCTGACGCACGATGAGCCGGACCTCGCTGAGCAAAGTATCGAAAATCTGTCCGATTTATTTCGCGCCAGCCTGGCTGCGGAATCGAGTGTGAGTTTTAGTCAGGAGCTTGAGCTGACGCGCAGTTATGTCGATCTGGAATCCCTGCGTCTCGGTGATCGATTACAGGTGGACTGGACGATACCAACCCCGGTACCCGATGTGTCTTTACCTGCATTGACGTTACAACCATTGGTGGAAAATGCAATTTACCACGGCGTCGAACCAATTTATGAAGGAGGGCTGGTTCAAATAGCGGCCAGACGGGTAGAGGATAATATTGAAGTCACCATCGCCAACCCCGTGTTAGAGGATCGTAGTGTACAACACCGCAAAGGTAATCAGATGGCCATTGATAATATTCGGGAGCGTTTGCATATCGCATTTGGCGGCTCGGCGAGCATGCAGATCACTGAAGTAGATGAGTTGTTTACGGTGACTCTGGTATTGCCAGTTAACCTGGAAGAGGATAAAAAATGAAAGTCTTAATCGTCGATGATGAAAAACCAGCGCGTGATCGTTTAGCGCGAATGGTTGAAAGGCTGCCCGAATATCAAGTAGTTGGTCATGCCTCGAATGGTAACGAAGCTATACAACTAGCAGAATCCAGCGATGCCGATATCGTGCTGATGGATATTCGTATGCCTGGTCTCGATGGCATTCAGGCCGCTCGACATTTATCCGGGCTGGAACACCCGCCAGCGGTAATTTTTACCACGGCTTATGCCGATCATGCACTCGATGCCTTCGAAACTCATGCGGTCGATTACCTGATGAAACCGGTTAAGCAAGATCGTCTGCAACAGGCCCTCGAAGCCGCCAAAAAACTAACCCGAGCTCAGGTCGAACAAAATAGTGAAGTGCTCTCGTCGATCGAACAGCGCCGTCATATCTGCGCGCGTGTTCGTGGTAATCTGGTGCTGGTGAATATCGAGGATATTTACTATTTTCGTGCCGATCAGAAATATGTCACCGTGCGCCATAAAGAGGGTGAATTATTAATCGAAGATGCGCTCAAGAGCCTGGAAACCGAATTTGCCGACCAGTTTGTGCGCATTCATCGCAATGCCTTGATTCAACTCAAATACGTTTCCGGTATGGTCGTGCATAATGATGGCCAGCATGTCAGCATTAAGGAGATAGACGACACGCTCGAAGTCAGTCGAAGACATTTAGCTGCTATACGGAAGATCATAAAGAATTTATAATTTCCACTGTCTTATCGCTAATTATTAAACCAGTTCACCGAAATTTATGCAGACAGAATTGACCGAATTACGCATTGCTACGCGCAGTAGCCCATTAGCCTTATGGCAAGCCGAAGAGGTTTCTCGATTGCTCCGTGAACACTACCCGCAACTGATAGTATCGTTGGTGCAAATGAAAACACGGGGCGACAAGTTGCTCGACGCACCGTTGGCAAAAGTCGGTGGTAAAGGCCTGTTCGTCAAGGAACTGGAAATTGGAATTCTCGAAGGTAAAGCCGATATCGCGGTACATTCGATGAAAGATGTGCCGGTAGATTTTCCCGAAGGTCTGGAACTGGGATTAATCATGGAACGCGAAGACCCACGCGACGCGTTTGTCTCCAACCGATTTAATTCTCTGGCAGAAATGCCACCCGGTACTCTGGTCGGTACCTCGAGCCTGCGCCGTCAGACCCAAATCAAAGAGCGCTATCCGCATCTTAAAATCGACTGGTTGCGCGGTAATGTCAATACACGCCTACGCAAGCTCGACGATGGCGAGTACGATGCCATTATTCTCGCCTGCGCAGGTCTCATCAGGCTCGGTTTTAATAATCGAATCAGGGCAGCGATTGAACCCGAAGAATGTCTTCCCGCTATCGGTCAGGGCGTGCTCGGCATCGAAATTCGTAGCAACGACGAAGCCGTGCGCAAATTGCTGGCACCGCTGGGTCACCCGGCTACGACGACGCTGGTTAGCGCCGAACGCGCGATGAACAAAACTCTGAATGGTGGCTGTCAGGTACCCATAGCGGGCCATGCCATTTTTGAAGGCGACGAAATTTATTTTCGAGGACTGGTGGGTGAACCCGATGGCAGCCGTATCCTGCGGGCTGAAATCCGGGGAAGTGCAGAATCCGCCGAAGGTCTCGGCATCGCGTTGGCTAAGGATTTGATCGCGCAGGGCGCTGACAGCATTCTTGCCAGCATCGAGCATTAATGAGTAAAACGGCCCAGACTGTTCTACAAGGCCAATGTATCCTGAATACGAGACCCGCGCACCAACAGGCTGGGTTAAACCAGTTGTTGAAATCACAGGGTGCGGAGGTTCTGTCGTTTCCAACGATTGAAATCTGCAGCATCAAGGCGACCGAGTTTCACCAGAACCTCGCCAGCCGCATTAATGATTATCAAATCGCCATATTTGTTAGCCGCAATGCAGTCGATGGCGCGTTTGCATTTTTTGGCTCGAAGCACCTGCCTTCGCATCTTAAATTGGCGGTCATAGGTGAGGGTAGCCATCAGGCGCTGGCGCAGCGAGTCGAAGACCTGGATCGGCGCCTGATACGAAGTGAGCTTTATAATAGCGAAGGCTTGCTCAACGCCAGTGAGTTACAGCAGGTCGAGGGTCAGAAAATACTCATCTTTCGCGGTCAACAGGGGCGAACACTGTTAACCGAGCAATTGCAGGCGCGGGGTGCTAGCGTCGATCACTGCGAAGTTTATCAGCGTAAATTGCCCGATTATGATGGCCTGGAGTTTTCGCGTCTGAGCGAAAAACAGGTTCCGAGTCTGGTATTGTTAACCAGTACCGAAGGCATGCAAAATCTGCTGGCATTAGTCGATGAGTATTCACAATCAAATTTGTTACAGACTCCCTGGTTGTTGATCAGTGAAAGAATGCGTGAATCGGCTGTCAAACTGGGACATAATGATGCGATATTGATCGCCAGAGAAGCGAGCGACGAAGGCATAGTGCAAACATTAATCGAGTGGGCCAGGCATAATTAATCAGAATCTATGAGCGATAAAAAAACAGACCAGAGTAAGGATGTAGCTGAACCGAGTGATAGTGTCGATTTGGTTATAGAAGACATTATCGAAGAAATTGCCGAAGACAAGGCGGGCGAAGTTGTCGAGCCCGCAGCAATAAAACCAGCAACGATTAAAAAAGAAAAAGTGGAAAAAAAATCAACTCGCGCGGGCCGCAGTTTTCCCTGGTTTGGTGTATTTAACTTTCTTTTGATTCTCACTCTGGCTGCTGGTGCAGGTTACTACTGGCAACTCCAACAGAAAACCGAAGCCGAGAAACAGGCGGCATTTTTGGCATTGAAACAACAAGTTGCCAGCAAGGCCGAAAGTAGTCAGATTCAAGCAGGTATAAAGCCTCTACAGTCGGGGATGAACGAAATTGTCCAGCGTATCGAAGCGCTGCAGCAACACCAGACAGATCTGCAGGCTTCGAGCGAAAAGCTCTACGAATTATTTGGTCGCGATGAAAGCGGCTGGCAGCTCGCCGAAGTCGAATACCTGATGCGTATTGCGCAACACAAACTTATTCTGGAAAACGATTTTGAAGGTTCGGCAATCACCCTGCAAGCTGCCAGTGATCGTATAGCCTCTACCGGCGACCTGGGGCTGCTGCCAGTGCGCGTCAAAATCAGCGATGAAATAGCCGAGTTGAAGACGCATAAAAGAGCTGATCTGGTGGGCATGACTTTAAAACTTTCTCAGCTTGCCCAGCAAATTCGTTCACTAAAACCCGGGTTCCAGCCACGAATCAACGAATCACCCGAAGCTGCTGCTACGCCCGATCAGGAGGTTAGCATCGAAGAACAGGTAAAGACATTTTTCAGCTCTCTGGTCAGTGTAACGCGTGAGACCACGATGCCACCGACGCAAACCGAAGCGCTCATCATCAATGTCGAGCAGATTCTGGAAGACAACTTAAAACTCACGCGATGGTCGGTGCTGGAACGCGATGCCTTTCAATACAGTCGCCTGATGAAAGAAAATGTCGAATTGTTTAAGCAGTATTACAATCTCGATAATGCTGCTAACCACGATTTTTACAGTCAGTTGCAGGCTTTGCAGAAAGCCGAAATCAAACCTGAAAAACCGGATATTAACGGTTCACTCGAAATGCTAAAGAGGATTATCAGCAAACGCGACGAGGCAGAAAAAATTATCAACGAGGATGCCGACAATGTTTAAGTGGGTAATGAGGTTTCTGGTTCTGGTTATAGTTGTACTCGGAGCGGTATTACTGGTTAAGGATGACCCCGGCTTTATCCTGATAAGATACGCCGACTTCTCAGTCGAAACCAGTCTTGCATTTGGCATTGTGGCGATGATTGCCGCGATGGTGGTTATTCATTTTGGGATTAAAGTGTTACGCAGTCTCTGGCGTCTACCCGATTCGATGAAACAGCAGTCGCAAAGTCGGCGATTCGATAAGAGTCGTAAGTTATTAAATCAGGGGCTAATTGATCTTGCCGAAGGTAAATTTGGCCGGGCGGAAACAAATTTAATTAAACTGGTCGAATTTAGCGAGAGCCCGCTTTTGCACTATCTGGCGGCGGCTCGCGCAGCGCAGTTACAGGGTAAGCACGATGAGCGCGATAGTTATTTAAAAGCTGCGCATGAAGCAAAACCCGAGGCCGAGATAGCCATCGGCGTTACCCAGGCCGAATTACAACTCGCGCACCAGCAAACCGAGCAGGCATTAGCAACGCTGACGCACTTACGCATGATTGCGCCAAGACACGATTACATATTAATGCTACTGGCACGGGCCTATTTTGAGCTTGAGGACTGGGGCCTTCTGGTTGAGTTATTGCCTGAGCTTCGTAAGAAAAAGCTGAACTCAGAAAAGCGCCTGAAGCTCATGGAAAGTAAAGCCTATCGAGGCATGCTCGACTCAATAGCGCTTACCGGTGATGGCAAGGCGCTGGAAAAAGCCTGGTACAGGATACCGAGATCAAGCCAGGCCGAACCCGCGCTGCTACTGCATTACATTGGCCAAATGAATCAATTTAATATCGAAATTGAAAGTGCCGAGCCGTTAATTGTTAAATCACTTGAACGGCTGTGGGATGATCGTGTTATCGAGGTTTACGGTGAATTTAATACCGGTGATGCTAATGAGCAGTTGAAGCAGGCTGAAATATGGCTGAGTGATTATAGTCAAAATGAAAACTTGTTGCTGGCACTGGGTCGTATCTGTATCCGAGCTCGCCTGTGGGGCAAGGCGCAGGGTTATCTAGAGGCAAGCATTGGTATCAATCCGATGCCAGCCTGCTGCCTGGCGCTGGCTGAATTATTTGGCGAGCATTTGCATGAGAAAGAAAAGGCGACAAAGTATTACCAGATGGGTCTCGAACTCAGTCTAAAAAATGGTTAGATTCGACGCCAAAGCCGCTCGTGAAACCGACCGCAGCTACCTCGATCCAGAAATCGTCAATCAGCGATTGCGAACCTTACAGGCACTGGCGATAAGAGCTGGTGGAAATGTGCTCGATGCCGGTTGTGGCACAGGGTTATTAGCGGAACTAATGTCCGAGCAGGTCGGGGATAAAGGTCTGGTCACTGGCGTTGACTATAGTCAGGACATGCTGGACCTGGCCGGTAACCGTTGTAGTGCATTGGGTAACGTTGAGTTGCACCAGGGCAGTGTCACCGAACTCGACTTTGAAGCCGACAGTTTCGATGCTGCCAGTTGTATTCAAACCTTGCTGTATGTAGATGAAGTCGATACTGCTATCGGTGAATTGTATCGGGTTTTGAAACCCGGTGGCCGTATTGCCATCATCGAAACCGACTGGCACGGCGTTGTTATCAGTAGTCCAGACTACCAGCTCACCCGTGTCATGACCGATGCCTGGGATGCAGCGGTGCCTAGTTCCAACCTGCCCCCAAAAATAATTCCAAAGCTATATGTTAGCGGATTTTCAGCGGTTCGAGCACAGGCGATCCCGGTGCTCAATGCGAGCTTTAACGAGGCAGGCTATGGAGCCAGTATGATTCGCTATATGGCTAAAAATGCTGTTAAGAAAGATCTAGTCCAACAACCGCAGGCGGATCAGTGGCTAAAGGAAATCATCGACCTCGCCGAGCGGCAGGCTTTCTTCTTTTGCGTGAATCGATTTTTGTTTACCGCGGTGAAATAAACCGGTTAGTATCAGCTTGATCTAAAATTGAGGACGGTTCAATGACTCAAAAATACCAGGGTAGCTGCCACTGTGGTGCTATCAAGTTCCGATACGAAGGTGAAATGATCGACGGTGCATTACGTTGCACCTGTTCCATCTGCGCGCGCAAGGGTGCAATGATGAGTCCCGAAGCGATTCCCAGAGAAAACCTCAAAGTCGAAGTCGAAGGTGATAATCTTGGTCTCTACCAGTTCGATAGCAAAATCGCTAAACACTATTTCTGCAAAACCTGCGGCATTTACACGCATAATGAAATGGTACGTATCCCGGGGCATATGCGCGTTAATTTAGGGTGTATTGATGATTTGGAAACCGATGGTTTAGAGGTGAAGGTTTTTGATGGGAAGAACCTTTTATAGGGGGTAAAAAATCATGGTCAAATACGTCAAACGCGATAAACAAAACATCCTCATCGTCATGGCCGACCAGCTCACTGCACTGGCTCTCGGATGCTACGGAAATACCGAAGTTAAGAGCCCGCATATCGATAGATTGGCAGACGAAGGCGTGCTGTTCGAATCAGCTTATTCCAGTAGCCCATTATGCACCCCGGCCAGGTATGCCTTTATGACCGGGCAGAATATCTCGCAATGTGGTGGCTACGACAACGCTGCCTATATGCCCGCGACCATGCCGACTTTCGCCCACTATATGCGTTTAATGGGTTACAAGACTTGTCTGGCGGGCAAGATGCATTTTGTCGGTGCCGATCAGTTACATGGATTTGAAGATCGGGTAACTACCGATATCTATCCTGCCGATTTTGGCTGGATTCCCGACTGGACTAATCCTGATGAGCGCATCGACCTGTGGTATCACAACATGTCCAGTGTCAAGCAAGCGGGTGTCGCCTCGATCACCAATCAATTTGCTTACGATGACGAAGTCGGTGCGCAGTCGATGCGGGCGATTTATGATCACGCGCGTAGCGAAGACGACCGACCTTTATGTCTGGTGGCGAGTTTTATTCATCCGCACGATCCTTACGCCACACGTCAGAAGTACTGGGACTTATACGAGGATGTGAACATCGCGCTGCCGTCGGTACCGCGCCCTTCGACTGACCAACAGGATGTTCACAATAAGCGCCTGGAAAAAGTGATCGCACTCGATGCGGTTGATGTTAGTGACGAAGAAATCATCAATGCACGTCGCGCTTATTACGGCAATGTCTCCTATGTTGACGAATGGCTAGGTCGCCTGCGTGGCACATTGGATGAATGTGGTATGGGCGAAAATACCACCATAATTTTCACTTCCGATCACGGCGATATGCTCGGCGAATTTGGCCTCTGGTATAAGATGAGCTTTCGCGAATGGTCTTGTCGAATCCCGATGATTGTGCATCATCCGGAACGTTTTCAGTCGCGCCGCGTGGAACAGCCGGTGGCGCAGGTCGATGTCCTGCCGACCCTGATCGATATTGCCCACGAAGGTACGGGGGCAAGCAAACCGGAAGCGATCGATCCTTTGAACGGCCGGTCTTTAATGCCGCTTTGTGACGGTGACGCGAGTCAGGATCCGGATACCTGTATCAGCGAATACCTGGCCGAAGGTACCGGTGCACCGATGTTGATGATTCGACGCGGGGATTATAAATATATCTCCTGTATAACCGATCCCGATCAACTGTTTAATTTGAAAGTCGATCCTGATGAGTTAAATAATCTGGCCACAGAAGAATCGGACTTACTGGGGAGATTTCGACAGGAAGCGGCTGGATACTGGGATGCTGAAGCAATGCAGAAAAAAGTAACTGACGATCAAAAACGCCGTCGCGCGGTTCATGCCGCCTTGCGTATCGGTCGTTATCAGGGCTGGGATTTCAATCCTGCGCGGAACGCGTCTGAAGAATACACCCGTAGTCACATGGATTTGACCCGCTTCGATATTACTTCGCGGTATCCGCGGCCACCGGCGTTTAAACCGAAATAGTAATGGTCTACAGGCCTCGACAATAGCAGGAATATTCAATCTTGATATCGGCGCGCGCTAGCGCGATATCACGCAGCGGTCTAATCAGTTGCGCCTCGTTATGCCGCCCCAGTTTTGTCAGACACTCGTGTAAGCCGTGCAGACTCCAGACGTTGCCAGGGTGCTGGCAGGCACGCGCGAGTTTGTCGTCAAAGCCGAGGTCGGCGCGATAGACTGCTTCGGCCTCTTCAATGCGATCCTGCTCAAGCAACAGTGCTCCCAGGGCGTGACGGGTTGGTTGCATCCAGCCCCAGGGTTCGTCGTAAGGCAGTGAGTCGTCGAGTTCGACCGAACGGCGCAGATGGGCAAATGCCTCTTCAAAATCACCTTTGCGATAGCTCAGTTCGCCTTCGAGCATCGCTTCGGCAACATCAAGAATATCAGCGCAGGTATTAGTGAAAAGCATTCGGCTATCAGGCAGAGCCGATTTGGCAGATCGGAAATCTTGACGTGAGGCATCGGCACCGGAGATATCGCCGGTTGCCGCACAGGCCACCGATTTGGCATAGTGGATCAGGGCGGTAGTCATCGCAAAGGTTTGCTGATCAGCCGGTAGCGGCTGAGATTTAATTTGTTCCCACTGGCCGAAACGGATTAGCACGTGTTGCTTCATCGGATAAAAGGCCTCAACCCAGTCAGCCATTAGATCGAGCACATCGGTCGTCAACGACGCTGCGAGTTCGTCGGCTGTCTCCATGGCAACCTGCATTTGGCCAAGAAACATCGCACCATAAATTTTGAAGTGATAATTGTGGCAGCGATAAATCGTGTAAAAATTAAGAGCTCCCGACTGTTCGAGGTACTTTTGATCGGCCTGAATCGCACGGTGGTTGCGTTGCACGACGTTCTGGTAGTCCCCACAGAGAACGTCGATATGGGTCGCCATGTGTTGAAGGTGGCCGGCATCGGGTACCAGATTGGACAATGCGTCACCGGCGTTTAATGCCTTTTCCGGGTGTGGCGACATTTCCATCAAATGAATGTACATATGCAAAAGGCCGGGGTGTTGTCGGGATCCCATGTCGGCCAGTTTGTCGAAAGCGGTTTCTAAAACCGTGATTGCTTCTTCGGTGTCGGCACCTTCGGCGGGTTTGCCGGTAGGTAGGTCCCAGAGCTGCCAGGGCGTACGGTTCATGATCGACTCGGCAAAAATAGTACACACGTCAAGATCGTTCGAGTGCAGTTGGTACACCTGGCGCATGGCATTGGCAAAGGCGTCGTTCCATGGGCCGAAATCTTCGATTCCCGGTTTATCGGGATAGCGTTGAGTCAATGCCTCGATCAATCCTCTTTCGATATCGCTAGCGTGATCTAAATGGCTGGTCGCGGTCGCCACCAGCGAGTGTGCGGCCTCAAGGCAAGCAACTTTTTCATCGTTTTCGAAATCGTTCCACTGTTTGTTGTAATTTGGGCCACTGGCGTAGGCGATGCCCCAATGTGCCATGACGCATTGAGGGTCATGCCGGAGTGCCTTGCGGAAACATTCGATAGCCTCCTCGTGATGATAGCCGTAGTTCCAGATAAGTCCGCGGTCGAACCAGGTTTGCGCCTCGGCAGATGAGGTTGTAACCTCGCGACTATATGTCCCCAGATCGTAGTAGTCTTGCATACCGCCTCCTGCTGCTTTATGGGTTGGTAGAAGAAGTATATCATCTTGAATCATCATGCCAATCCACCATAATCGGGATAATATAATTACCTGTCGATTTTTCGGATGCAGCCAGATTAAGGGGCCGTATAATTACCTCCATGCAAACACTCCCAGACGAAGATACGCTCTACCAGGCCCTGTTGAATCGAGATAGCAGTCTCGAAGGTGTCATTTATTTTGGCGTAAAAACAACCGGTATTTTCTGTCGACCGAGTTGCAGCGCGCGTAAGCCACTGAAGCAGAACGTAGAATACTTCGATTCGATCCAGGCCGCCATGGATAGCGGTTATAGGCCCTGTAAAGTCTGCACCCCGCTGGCCAGAAGCGGCGATATTCCCGATTGGTTAAACGCATTATTCACCGATGTACACGATAATCCGGAAGCCAGTTACAAGGACGAAGACCTGCAAGTTCGTGGCATCGACGCCACGCGCGTACGCCGCTGGTTCCAGAAAAATCATGGCATGACCTTTCACGCTTATGTGAAGGCTTTGCGAATTAATCGAGCATTCGAAAAAATGAAAAACCAACAAAATGTTACTACCACGGCGATGGATAGCGGCTACGAATCTTTAAGTGGATTTCATGCGGCATTTCGTAACGTAACCGGCCTGAGTCCTTCGCAATCGCGCCACCAATCGATGATTACCCTCAGTCAGTTTCGGACACCGCTTGGTCCGATGTACGCTGGCGCCAGTGATAAGGGATTATGCTTTCTCGAATTTACCGATCGTAAAATGATCGACCATCAAATAGAACAGTTGCAAAAACAGATGAAAGCAAAATTCGTTCAGGGGAAATCAGATATTTTGGATCGGGTGGAAACTCAACTCGAAGAATACTTTGCTGGTGAACGTCGTGATTTTGAATTACCGTTAGATGTGCGAGGTACCGATTTTCAGAAACAGGCCTGGGATGCCCTGCTTAAAATTCCCTATGGTGAGGTGCGCTCTTATCAACAGCAGGCTGACCGTATTGGTAACCCAAAAGCCGTACGTGCGGTAGCCAGCGCGAATGCCAAAAACCATATCGCGATAGTCATCCCCTGTCATCGGGTGATAGCCAAAGATGGCGGTCTGGCGGGTTTTGGGGGTGGCATTTGGCGCAAGAAGTTTTTGCTGGATTTGGAGGCGCCGGATGGGTTGGATGAGCCTCGGCAGCGGGATTTGATTTAGTTTTTAAATTAGAAATTTTCCAAAGCCCGTGATTGCGGATCGAGCCCGCAATGACGGTGGTTAATTCCCCAACAACATCTCAATAAACCGTCCTCGTGTGAAACTGTCACGATCACGATAGTTAACAAACTGCGCATGCCGTGTCGACGAGGCTTCATTCATATCAATCCCCCAAATTGGTTTTAAGCCGTTTGGCAGCATCGAATAGCGCACATCGATTAATACATTCTTTCGATCTGGATCGGCGACCACATAATCATGGGAGAAATACAGGAAGCGTTCGATGTCGTGTCGCAGGGCAGAGTCCTGTTTAAGATTTGGCCTGTCCAGTTCGAGCATAAAGCGTTTTGCCTGACCGCCCTCATAAATGCGATCATCCGAGAAAAGCCCGAGGCGTATAGCATCGACATAGAATACGCCATCGCTTTCATAAACCGAACGCCATAGCACCTGATTGGCCATGGTCGGTTTAACGAGAAAGCGATCAACCTGATGGCCGCGTTGCTCGGCGAGCCGCAGCGTGGCTTCTCCAGCATTGTTATGCTGCCAGACACCGAATAACAGGTATCCAGCCGCCAGTACCAGTCCCAAACGAGCATTGAGTGCCTTACGATTACGCCATCCGAAGATGATCGCGACGATTAAAATCAGGGAGAACGCGGGATCGACGATGGCGATAATTCGCCAGGCGATGCGTTCGTCACTAAAAGGCAGTAACAACTGAGTACCGTAACTGGTGGTAGCGTCCAGTAACCCGTGGGTGGCATAACCGAGCAGGGTAAAAAAATAGAGTCGCCCAAATGTTAGTCGACGCCGCAGCAAGGGCCAGAGGATTAAGGCGGCGATCAATCCACCGATCGGAATAAAAATCAGAGAGTGGGTGAAGTGACGATGAAACTCGATATTGAGTAGTGGATCGTCGGCGGAAATAATCAAAGCATCGATATCCGCGAGTAGGCCAGCGGCAAAACCAGCACCGGTGGCAATTCGTGCGTCATTTTTACTGGAACCTGCTAGCGCCGTTATTCCGCCAAGCAGGCCCTGAGTTACAATATCCAAAGTCGTTACAGTCCGTTAGTCAAGATTAATACTCTATACCATATTCACATGCTACAGACAGCCCAAAAGATACCTTTCCGATTTAACTGGGTTCTTCAGCAATATCTCAGATAGACTCACTAGACTTGCGATAATATCTACCGATTGGGGATCTTTGTATTAACACCGAAAACAAATTCCATTAGGGGTATGTAGTGGCGATAAAAGTGTCTTGCTGTCCTGGGTCGTATACGATGAGTGTTGAATATCCTCGGTAATTCCCGACTATAGATTCATCTGAAATCCAAACAATCCAGTCAGGATATGAATTATTATTAATCCTGGCCACTGCAACAACTTCAATAATAAAAGACCAATCTTCAGTAATTAGCTTGGCTATATTATCGGTATAAGAAGAATGTCCTGGAAATAATTTTTTAAGTGTATGTGCTTTCTCATTGCCTGCTCTACTTAACGAAGAAGGAAATGATCGAATATCTAATTTGAATAGCAACTCTTCCCCCATATTTGAATTACTTACAGTTTCATTAGAAATTCCTGAAGAATCTGACAGAATATTAAGTGCATCACAAACTAGATATTCACTTTTGACCATTTGGTTGTGAATAGTCTCCTCTACGTCGTATTTAGAGATTAAGTCGATATAAGTTTTACAATCTGTGGCGAAATTTCCTCCGCTAAACAAGAGTTTCGCGCGTGTTTCAATGAATGAAGCGCCAATTTTTTTATATGACTTGGACAGATTTTCGTTTTGAATGTATGGTGCATCGATATAATTCATACCAGCACATCCAGCTAAAATAAAGGTACATATAATAGAAAAGCTACCTATAGCTTTCATTTAATTTTCTCCATTAAGGCCGCTTCTTTTTTTCTTCTTGTAGGGTATGAATCGCCAAAAGTTTTTAGCAACTTTATGGCTTCAGGCCAATCCTGTGAAGTAACAGCTTTCCAGAATGTAGGAGTTCTAATATTCAAACCTGCACCATATTGAAATGAAACCGATGTTATTACGGTTTGAGCTTGTGGAGGCAAATCTATGAACTTCTTTTTATTTCCGACAGCAGTATCATATTTTAATTTTAACTGAGTAACATGTGCTGATTTCACTGCTTTATCAATAGCCTGTGCCTGAATCAACGTGATAGTAAGGGGCGTTTTCTTTATTAAAGCTTGGGCATTTGTACCCTTGGTTCCTAAGTAAGGTTTTAACTTCGCTACAAGAAAAGCATCCAGCTTTAAAGATTTAAGATCATTTTCACTACGCTGGCCAAGATCGAATCCTGTAGCGATGGTGACTCCGCTTTTACTTATACCAACTGCGGGAACATAACCGGTAGTTCTACTACCTCCTTCGAGATCACTCAAAAATCTGTAATCAATGTTCTCGGGCATAACAATATTCCTTTATTAGGTGAGTAATTCTTTAGATTGGTTATTATGTGAAGTAGCTGGCGTAATTTCCGTGATTTTTCCCAATATATTCCCACGCATATCAATATTAATCAATGAACGAGTGACGCTATTCTCCCCAGGGCCTATTTTTTTGAAAAACCCCCTCAATGGATTAAGATTCAACCTCAGACCCCGGCGCAAATATTTTGGGGGGTAAGTTCTAGGGATATATTGACTTTGCTATTTAATCGTAAAATTCGAACCACAGCCTTGTTGTGCCTGGTTTTATTCGCTTCTGCCTGTTCGTCGAGTACTGCGGTATTCGACCCGTCCAAAGTCCATCATGGCGATGGCAAATTTATCAGCATAAAAGACGGCTCGTTTTTATCCTGGTTATCGATGCGCTGGCGCGAAGCCAGTCCGCCAGAGATAGACCCTGAAGAATTGAAGACCATTGTTAGCGAAGCTGATCTAGCCTTAATTGAGTCGCCTGCCGAGCTGCCGCGTGTCACCTGGATAGGGCATGCCACTGTGTTGGTGCAGTATCAGGGCATTAATTTTCTAACCGATCCGCATTTGACTCAACGGCCCTTTGCTTTCGACTTTCTGGTTGATGAGCGCTATACCCAGCCAGCATTAAGTTATGAGCAATTGCCGGATATCGATTTTATCGTCATATCACATAATCACTATGACCACCTCGATCATCGTACGGTCGATCTGTTAGGTAACTCGGTGACCTGGTTTGTACCATTGGGACTGAAAAGTTGGTTCCTGGATCGTGATATCAAACCTGAAAATGTAATCGAGCTCGACTGGTGGGATGAATACCGCTTCAACGATAAGGTGAATATCACTTTTGCGCCCAGCCAACACTGGTCAAAACGCGCGCCCTGGGATACCAATCAAAGTTTTTGGGGTAGCTGGGCGGTGAATATCGGTGGCTTCAAAAGCTGGTTCGCCGGAGATACGGGATACGATCAGGCCATGTTTCGAGAGATCGGCGATAAGCTTGGCCCGTTTCGTTTAGCGATAATCCCAATTGGTGGTTATGCGCCGCGATACTTTATGTCGGCCACGCATATCGATCCTGCTGAAGCGGTTGAGGTTCATATAGATGTCAAATCCCAACAGTCTATCCCAATGCATTGGGGGACGTTTCAACTGACTCACGAGCCATTACTGGAGCCACCGGCGTTATTGCGGCGGGCATTGGATGACAAAGGCATAGAACAAAGCGAATTTGCACCGGCGAAGATCGGTCAATCGTTGATTCTGGAATAATTCAGGGTTTCAAATAAATTGAAATCCGCGTAAGAAAATTAAATTTGACTGAATATCAACCCGGCTTTATCGTAACGGCGAATTTATTTTACTCTGATCAGAGGCAAACCAATGTCCGAAGCAAACCATAATTTTATCGCAGGCGAATGGGTCGACGGTGCCAGTGAAATTGCTAACATCAATCCTTCCGATCTGTCCGATACCATTGGCATGTACGCGCAGGCTGATTCCGACCAGTTGCAGCGCGCTCTGGATGCCGCAAAACAGGCGCAACTTGAATGGGCCAAAATTGGCCTCGAAAAGCGTTACAATGTGCTGATAAATATCGGTAACGAACTCATCGCCAATTGCGAAGAGCTGGGCACCTTACTGGCACGTGAAGAGGGTAAAACCCAGCCTGAAGGCAAAGGAGAAGTGTATCGATCGGGTCAGTTTTTTACTTACTATGCTGCCGAAGTGCTGCGACAAATTGGTGACAACGCGGAGTCAACTCGTGAGGGCATCGAAGTCGATGTGCGCCGCGAACCGATTGGGACGGTGGCAATTATCTCACCGTGGAATTTCCCAATGGCGACGGCGGTATGGAAAATCGCACCGGCCTTAGCTTTTGGTAATGCGGTGGTCTGGAAGCCTGCGAATATCGTACCGGCTTCTGCCGTGGCGCTCGCGCGTATCATTGCCAAACAGGATCTGCCCAAGGGTATCTTTAGCCTGGTCATGGGTTCGGGCAGTAGCATCGGACAGGAGTTGATAGAAAGCCCGATGATAAATGCGATTAGCTTCACCGGTTCGGTGCCAGTGGGTCGCGAGATCGCCAAATGTGCGGTTGGTAATTTCACCAAGATTCAACTCGAAATGGGCTCTAAAAACGCGCTGGCAATCATGGATGATGCTGACATGGGTACCGCACTAGCCTGTGCGCTTGGTGGTGCTTTTGGCTCTACCGGACAGAAATGTACCGCGTCTTCACGGTTGGTTGTTCACTCGGCTATTCACGATGAATTTGTCGAGCGGCTGGTTGAAGGGGCGAATAAAATGGTAGTCGGCCATGCGCTCGAAGCGGGTACGCAGATCGGGCCGGTCGCCAGCGAAGCGCAGCTCAAACAGAATCTTGAAAATATCAAGCTGGCGAAAAAAGAAGGTGGCGAACTGCTGTGTGGTGGTGAACGTGTCGAACGAGCGACCGACGGTTATTTCATGACACCCGCCGTATTCAACGGAACACAAAACAACTGGCAGGTGAATCGCGAAGAGTTATTTGCGCCGATGGCCTGTGTGATCAAAGTAGATTCTTACGACGAAGCGATACATACCGTCAATGATACCCGCTTTGGTTTAACCGCTGGAATTATTACCACCAACCTGGCACGTGCAACGCACTTCCGCCGTAATGCCAAAACCGGTTGCGTGATGGTGAATCTGCCGACAGCCGGTACCGATTACCACGTACCTTTCGGTGGCCGTGGCGAGAGTTCTTACGGGCCGCGCGAGCAGGGTTCTTACGCCAAAGAGTTTTACACGCATGTGAAGACATCTTATATCAGCTCGGGCAATCCTTCTTAATAAAGGTCATACTTATGAGCCAGACTAAATATCGAATAGACGCGCTACAATACGCGAACTGGTCTGAAAACATTTTTCGACAAATGCGCGAGGGTGAGGTAGACGCAGTACATGTGACGATTGCCTACCATGAAAATTTTCGTGAAACGGTCGCTAATATCGAGCAATGGAATAGTTTTTTTGAACGTTTTCCGGGCTTAATTTTTCAGGGTAAAACCGGTGACGATGTACGTCTGGCACGCGAAACGGATCGTACGGCGATTTTTTTCGGTTTTCAAAACCCGTCACCGATGGAAGACGATATTCGCCTGCTCGAAATTTTGCATGCTCTCGGTGCGCGGTTTATGCAGCTTACTTATAATAACCAGTCGTTATTGGCCACGGGTTGCTACGAAAAGAACGACCCGGGTGTAACCCGAATGGGCCGTGAAGTCATTGCCGAAATGAATCGTATAGGTTTAGTCGTCGATATGAGCCATTCCGCTGAAGGTTCGACTTTAGAAGCCATCGAAATTAGCGACCGACCGATAGTGATTACCCACGCTAACCCGGCCTTTTGGCACCCTGCCTTGCGTAATAAATCAAACGAAGTCATGCAGGCACTCGGTGAAACTGGCGGCATGTTGGGTTTCAGTATGTATCCACATCACCTCAAGAATGGCAGTAACTGTAGCCTCGAAAGTTTTTGTGAAATGATCGCGGCGGCGGCAGAAACCATGGGTATAGATCATATTGGCCTTGGCTCAGATTTATGCCAGGATCAACCCGATTCAGTCGTCGAATGGATGCGCGTTGGCCGATGGACAAAGAAGGTCGATTATGGCGAAGGGTCGGCGTCGAATGCTGGCTTCCCACCTATGCCCAATTGGTTTAATGATAATCGTGATTTTAGAAATATTGAACAGGGGCTGCTCGATGTTGGATTCAATGTTGAAGACACGTCGAAGATTATGGGTAATAACTGGTTGAGATTTTTCGATGAAAACTTCGGTTCCGCATAGTTCAAAAAACATCGACGAGTTTCGTCGTCCACCCGAAGTGGTGATGCGCCTGGCGCGTATGGGCAGTTTTCATCAAACCCGCTTATCGTTTATGCGCACACTGTTACGGCGTTTGAAAAAAGAACGGTGGACATTTAAACGAGCCGTCTGGGAAATTAACGACCAGGGTTTTGGCCGCGCAGTTTATACCGTCTATGGCCCGGAGCGTAACTACTCGCTGGTCGCTTTCTCGCATGACCTGCCCGATAGCATGCGTTCCGACCGAGTCATTGCAACGGCCTGGGATGCAACCTTCTCCCTGTTCGATGGTATTCCGACCACTTCAGATATCGACCGATTGCAGGACAATGTACCGAAACAGGAAGCCGGGCGAATCAGCGATAGCGAGCTTAGCCTGTCCCGTGCCAACCGTTCGGTTCGCCTGTGGCAGCATGTTATTGAGAACCTCTCTGCCGGCAAACAACCCGATCGCGAACAACTCGAATCGGTGGGTTATCTTATACGAACGACTGCAGTTTATGGCTCTGGTAAATTTGGTGCAGCGGATCGTTTGACAATATGCGAGCGTCCGGAAGTGAGCGGCCCCTTTCAGGTTGAAATGTTGTCGGTGTGGTTAACGCGAACATTTTCTGTCGACCTGGTCGAGCATATCGCGAAAGTCCAGGGTGGGGATAAATCTGTTGCTATTGAGCCGGATTTAAGACGTCGGCTAGGTGTCGGAAATTCTACCGGTTTGGGTATGGCCCCGTTTTTAGTGAATCACCCGGCTTTGCTGAATAACTGGATGGCTGCCCGCGAAGAAGCAATTGCCAGAGTGCGTTCGCTTTCACAGGCTAGCAACGATGAAGTGACTGAATTTAAAAAATGTTTCGAGCGAGCTGCTTTTAATGTATCGCAATGGCATTCGGAGCATCCTATACAGATCGAGAAACTCAAAGATTTGAATGCCGATTTAAATTTAATTTCCGCCTATCTGGACAAGGAAAAATTAATCGATGACCTTCCCTGGAATCGAATTTATCTCTGGAGTGAACTGAATCTATCGCTGGAAGGGCAGGAGTTGCTGGTTTCATTATTACTCGAGCCTTATGGTGAGTTAGTCGATGACTTGACCCAGTGTATGGATGCGGATGAGCATTTGAGTTTCTTCATCGATGGCGCTATGACGATAAAGAAAATCAAATCAATCATAGAAAATCAATGCACCTGGGCTACCTCGGTTGATTACCAACAAAAAGAAAATCGTGCTCGATTCTGGTATACCTCGGCGGAAAAACTCGAACCGCGTGTTGGTGAGCGTTTCGATGAACCTGGTGTGGAATACGAACAGCCGCTGGGAGTTGGTTACTTCATCAAGCAAATGGATGAAGCAATCCGGTCATGGGGCGACGAGAAGGTTGTTGCCGATTTTTTGATCGCCCATCCAGAGCATCGACATACAGTAAGACGGATACAGAATCTGATTGAATACCCCTACTCAGAAATCCAGGATAATTTAATTTCCGCCGAGATGCTGCCGATTGATTTATTGCGTTGTAAGCTCTCGTTTTTTGGCGCGACAAAATTTGATCCGCGTTCAGATCGCTGGGTGAGAATCTGCATGTATCAGGATGCACCTTTCCCCCACGAACTACTAGACCCCGCGCCATGAATAAAAAAATCACTCTGGCGGAAATCGAATTTTATCTACGCAAGGCAGCACGAGCAGTAGAGCTGGATTGGGGCATATCCGAAGAAGCCGGTAAGGCGGCGCGCTGGCTGTCTGCGTTTGATTTGCCGGGGCCGGAATTACTGCTAGGCCATTTGCAAAATATCGATGGCATGAACTACCGCGATTTTATTCCCGACTGTAGTCAGTCAGTCTGGAAATCGGATTCAGGATTAATCTGTCCTGTAATCTCTGGTGCGGCATTAGCAGATCGCTCGACGCAAATGCTCGAGGGCAAAGTATTCGAATTATCCAATGTCGCCTATCCATTGCTGCTCGCTGCGACAGTTGGTCAGGCGGCGCGTTGTCATCGAACTGTGTTTACTACCAGCTGGGCAAATGGCAGTGTGAGTTGTTTTGAAAATGGAATTAGTATCGAAGGTAATCGGGATGACTTGTTGTTGAATAAAATTGACGCGGTAAGTTGCCAACAGGGAGAGGGTTCTACGCCGGATCAGTTACCTTCTACTATGGCATACTCTGTTGATAGTGATATCTGGAAGAAGATCGATGCGCTGGCGTTTAAGACTTATGCGCCCGCAACCGAGGAGTCGAGGGCCGGGGCGGGGGCTGGGTTGACTGATAATGATTGATTGTTGGTTTTCGTTCTTCTACTAGGCCTACCGAGTAACTATCTAGTAAACGACAACACGTTTGAATCAGAGCTTTTGAATTCAGGCTTCGCTATTTCCGGACGTTTATCGAAAATATACCCGTCAGGAAGCTCACAAATAATCTCAATATCCATCGGGTTCAATGATAAATCTAAAGCCAATTGCCCCCTTGATTTGACTTTCCCGTCGACCAACATTTTTATACTTTCACCGATCAGGCTGGGTTTTTCAGCTGGTGTTGAATCATCCAGCGGCTCCTTAGTTCTCCACTTCCTACGAGATAGATTGATCCAGAGTCTTTTTTCTTGGGCATCATTAACCAGACCTAGTTGTCTTGATCTCATGATTTGCATAGCAATGGATACATTCCAACGAGGTTTTAAGGATCTAAATGCGTCAATGGAGGCTGCCCACAATTCGTTATCGTAAGAAGTAGCCGGCAAAAGAAATGCTCCGGCAAAAAGATGTGCCTGGGTTTCAATGATCTTGAAATCAGCCGGTGTGTTAATTGTGGTCTGATCGACATCCTTATGAAGTATCAAGTGCCCCAGTTCATGAGCGGCATCAAAACGAGACCGGAAATAGTTTTCCTTGTCAGAAGAAAGTACTACAAATGGGTGCGGTAATCGGAACTCCGAAAACGCATCGAGAGTTTCCGCTTCAAAAGCAGTGCGCCAGGTCAATATTCCGTTACTCTCCAAAGTTCTGACCATGTTAGAAATGGGGCCCATGCCCAGATTCCAGTAATCACGAAGATCGCGCGCTAGCGACTCTATGGTAAATGTGTCCAGTTTTGTGTGATCCCTTGGGATATCAAGATTTGGAAGGTTTAAAACAGGGAAGTCAAAAAACTCCATCAAGTAATCTGTAAGTTCCAGCGCCCATTCATACCGAGATTCTGTACGAGTTCTAGAGCCTTTGGTCGCGGCGCTCATGGAACGGTAAAATAGCTTGCGCGGCTTGTCTATCCTGATGTTATTAAAAAAGAAGTTAACTGGCACATTCAGTGCCTTGGCTAATCGATCTTGAACATCCTGTTGCGGCTTGTGAGTACCTTTCTCATACTGGGATATAGATACTGATGAAACATCAGCCAAGGAGGAAAGGCTAACGGCAGTCAAACCACGAGCCTTTCTGGCTTGGCTTAACCGCTCATTATTGAATGTTTGAATACCAGGGGGCATAACTACTCTTCATCTGATGCTTGCTTCTTTTGTTTCTTCCAGGTGGGTACCGCATTCTGTACCTGCGCCTGGAGATCATCTTGAGCCTGGAACTGACGCTGTTGCAGATCACGGATTTCCTGTAGATCTACTGGCTCTTCAACCCAGCTTTCAAACCGTATGTCGGGAAAACCTACATACAGAGAGTCAAAAATATCTTTGTTACCAAGTTGCTCAGTGTGAACAAAGATACCATAGAACTCTTTACCATCGACATGAAAATCATACGGGAAAAAGTCAATTTGTGACAAGTATCGATTTATGCTTGAAGACTGCTCGCGATTATCAGAGTGACGAGGGAATCCTCCAGATGATTGCACATGACATATAACAAAGTAAAAGTGTTCGGTGCTTATACGAATATGTTTGCAGCCGCCATTACTAGGCTGTATTTCATCAACCTGCAAACCGTGTTCAGATGACAGGTTCATGAAGGCCGTCTCCACTACACCGCGACGGTAATAGCCCAATACATAAGCAGCCTGTTTGTCGCCCAAGGCTGAATCTTTGGAAATAGCTTCATAGGTATCATGGTAAATATTTTCAAATTTCGCGAGTATAGCTCTAACAAATCCAGGTGGTAGTTCAGCAACTAACAGCTGCTTTAGAGTAAGGTCTGACATTTAATAGACCTAATGAATTAAGAATAACGGTCATATAATATAATAATATTAAGAATAAAGCTAATTATTATAAATATATTAAGTTATAAAACCCGATAATCTTATCTTTAACTTGAAATCCCCAATAAAGGGCCTATATTTAGATCCATATATAAACCTTTAAAAGGCTTCAAAAGTAACCATGAACAACATATCAAAAGTCTTATCTGGCATATCAACTAGTATCACTACTTTCAAAGCCAACCCCAACGCGGTGATCGATCAGTCGGACGGGGAAGCGGTTGCTGTTTTGAAAAGCAATGAACCCTGTTTTTATGCTGTCCCACCTGCGTTATATGAGTCTATGTTCGAGGCTATGGAAAACCTGGCTTTGCTGACCCAGGCTAATGCCCGATTGAATGATGGGAAAGAACACATAGAAGTCAACCTGGATGACTTATAAGTTAAAATTTCACCCCGATGCGTTGGAAGAGTGGCATAGCCTGTCCGATACTGACAAAACTTATTTCAAGAGAAAATTAGAGCAACGGCTGGAAAATCCCCATATTCGTGGATCAAGGCTTTCCGGGGGGTATAATCTCTATAAAATTAAGAGAAAGCGACCACCACTTCGTTTGACTTATCACGTTAACGATCAGGTGCTGGTTGTTACTGCGCTCAGTGTCGGTAAGAGAGATAGTGATGTTTATGCGGAAATGCTAAAAAGATATGGTGATCAATTTTGATACTTTTTTCATTCCCATGAAACCGGTGTCGGCGCAGGCACTGCCAACTCCAGTTCTACAACCACCATCCGCAAACGATCAGGATAATCAGTAATAATCCCATCGACTCCCATCTTTATGAGTTCTCTCATGCGGTCAGGTTCGTTAACCGTCCACACATTGACCAACAGGCCGAGCTCGTGTGCAAACTTTATGGACTCGGCGCTAACTTCTTTATGATAGGAAGACCAGATGGCGCCCCCCGCTGCTTTGATTGCTCGTGCCGTACTGCCATTGAAATTATCCAGGTCAAAGCCATTTAACCAGGGTGATGGGCCAGGCAAATCTGTTTGCAGATTACTCAACCAGGGTTGGTTGGCGGTTAGATACGAGGTAGTGATGTCGGGGGCTAATTTTTGTACTACTGCAAGCACGCGCCAGTCGAATGATTGAATGGTTGTCCGGTTTTCCATTTTGTAGTGCCGGATTACCTTGAGCACAGCTTCTGCGAATTCTGTCGGTGTCAATGTCAGCTCAGGTTTTTCGGGGTTGATTTTCACTTCGATATTAAATCTCACCAGAATATTGGCTGATCGATTGACGAGTTCGAATACTTCGCCCAGAGTTGGCACAGAAGTGCCATCGGCTGGCTGCTGATCGGGATAACGCTTAGCGTACTTGCTGGTGGGGTTCAAGCGCCCGACATCGTAGGTTTTAACCGTTTCTAGAGTCATCGAATGAATGGTGGGGCTGCTTTGTTGCAACCAGTTACCATTGATGCGTGCAATTTCTGGCTCAAGGCGCGGGTTATGACTCACTACGACATGAAGGTCTTTGGTAACAGCGAGGTCTAGCTCAAGGGTGGTAACACCGATTGAAAGCGCCTTCGCGAAAGCAGGCAGGGTGTTTTCCGGCATTAAGCCGCGTGCGCCTCTGTGACCCTGTATATCGAGGGCTTGCGACGTACTGCTTAAGCCAATCATTCCCACCATTACGATGCCTTTGGTTATTTTTTTGAGCGGATTCTTATGTTGGAGTGGTGCCACTGCTAGGCCAGGCGTTTTTCAGTTTCTGGGTCGAACAGATGAATCTTGTCAGGCTCAATATGCAGGGGCAAAACTTCACCCTGGTTAAAATATTGAATGCCAGCAAGCCGGATTGTCATATCTGTCTGGTCTGCGCCAAAATGACCGTGAACCAGCGTATCGGAACCCAGGTGTTCGACCAGCTTCGTGGTTAGATTGCGCATGTCATTATTATTATCGGCTAGCTCAAGGTCTTCGGGGCGAATGCCAAGTATGACGTCGGTATTGCCATACTGGCTGAAAACGCCTGTGGGAAGGGTAAATGCGACCCCGCCTGCGAGGTCGACAGCGCTGCCGTCGGCATTGATTTTGGCTGGCGCAAAGTTCATCGCGGGCGAGCCGATAAAGCCTGCAACAAATAGCGATGCCGGGTGTTGATAGAGCTCTATCGGTGTGCCCAGTTGTTCTACTGATCCCTCATTTAACACTACTAGCCGATGTCCCAGTGTCATCGCCTCGACCTGATCGTGAGTGACGTAGACGCTGGTCGTGCCTAGTTGCTTTTGTAGGAGTTTGATTTCGATACGCATCTGCACACGTAATTTGGCATCCAGATTAGAAAGCGGCTCGTCGAACAGGAATACGCTGGGTTCACGCACAATGGCACGACCCATGGCTACGCGTTGGCGTTGACCCCCACTCAGCTCACGTGGTTTGCGGGTTAATTGATCGTCGGTCAGCTCCAGGATATCGGCTGCCTTTTTGACGCGCTGCTGAATTTCTGATTTCGGCAGGCCTCTTATTTTTAAGCCATAGGCCATGTTGTCGAATACGTTCATATGCGGGTAGAGCGCATAGTTCTGGAATACCATGGCGATATCTCT
>JAUVCH010000118.1 GCA_030595795.1 Gammaproteobacteria bacterium | reverse complement strand
CTTATTGTTGGCGATAATTAACGAAACCATCGCGCAGGGACTTTACGACCGAGAGTTTTTACTGAAGTACAGCAACTCGCCCGACCTGGTTAACTGTGACCCAGATAGTAAAGACTTTGGCATGTTCCTACGCTCGGTGATGGAAGTCGAAAAAACCTGCGTTGAGCCTGAAAATAAAATGTGGTGGGACAGAAACGAAGACCACGAGGTGCGCTCGCATAGCGACAACGCCGATCCGCGTTTAATGGGTGAATTCAAACTGGAAGACGGCACGCCGGTTAAGCCATCGTTCCAGTTATTAAAAGAGCGTGTGAAACAATACACCCCGGAATGGGCCGAAGGTATTACCGGTATCCCGGTCGATACGATTCGCCGTCTGGCGCACGAAATGGGCATTACCGCGCGTGACGAACAAATCGAACTGCCGATTCCCTGGACTGATGCCTGGGGTAACGAGCACGAATCAATTACCGGCAATCCGGTGTCATTCCACGCTATGCGAGGTCTGGCGGCACATTCCAACGGCTTTCATACGATTCGCGCGCTAGGTATTTTAATGTCGTTACTGGGTACCATAGACCGACCCGGTGGCTTCCGTCATAAAGCACCATTTCCACGTCCGATTCCACCCTGTGCCAAGCCACCCAAGTCACCCGACGCGGTGCAACCTGGTGCCCCGCTGGAAGGGATGCCGCTCGGTTTTCCCGCCGAGCCCGAAGACTTATTCGTCGATGAAGACGGCGGCCCGGTGCGGTTGGATAAGGGCTTCTCCTGGGAGTATCCGTTATCGGTGCATGGCTTAATGCACAATGCGATTACCAATGCCTGGCGCGGAGACCCATATCCAATCGATACATTGATGTTATTCATGGCGAACATGGCCTGGAATTCATCGATGAACACCGAGCGCGTGCGCGAAATGCTGGTGGACAAAAATGACGATGGTGAATATAAGATACCGTTTCTAATTGTCTGTGATGCATTTCATTCCGAAACCATCGCCTTTGCCGATATCGTGCTGCCAGATACGACATATTTAGAACGCTACGATGCGATGTCGATGCTGGACCGGCCGATATCGGAATTCGAAGGTCCTGCCGACTCGATCCGTGTTCCGGTGGTTCCACCGAAGGGTGAGTGTCGACCCTTCCAGGATGTCATCGTGGAGTTGGGAACGCGGCTGAAATTGCCACGCTTCATGAATCTCGACGGCTCGCGCAAGTTTAAAGATTACAAAGACCTGGTCATCAATTACGAAACCGAACCCGGTTCTGGTATCGGCTTTCTGGCCGGCTGGCGTGGCAAGGGCGGTGAGAAATTCATGCGTGGCGAGCCAAACCCGAATCAGTGGGAAATGTACGCGAAAAACAATTGTGTCTACCAGTATGAGTTACCGCGCTCGTTTCAATACATGCGTAACTGGAACCGAGGTTACCTGCACTGGGCGCAGGATCATGGATTAATCCGACATACCGATCCGATCAATATCCATATTTATTCCGAAGTCCTGCAGAAATTTCGACTGGCTGCCGAAGGCAAACGCGAAGGACGTCAGCCGCCCGAGTATTTGCGTGATCGGGTTAAATTGCATTTCGACCCTTTACCGTTTTATTCTGAGCCGCTTGAATCGCAAACCATCGACAAGGATAAGTATCCTTTGAATGCAATTACCCAGAGGCCAATGGCGATGTATCACTCCTGGGATTCGCAAAATGCCTGGCTGCGTCAGATACATGCGCATAATTACCTGTTCCTCAGTCCGCGTGTTGGAGTAAAGAATGGCTTTGACGATGGCGACTGGATATGGGTCGAGTCTGCGCACGGAAGAGTGCGTTGCATGTGTCGATTCAGCGAGGCAGTAGAGCCCGGCACTGTGTGGACCTGGAATGCCATCGGCAAGGCTTCCGGTAGCTGGGCGCTCGATGGTAAAGCCAACGAATCGCAAAAAGGGTTTTTGTTAAACCATTTAATCAGTGAAGAAATTCCTGCCGAGCAGGGCGAGCATCGATATTCAAATTCTGACCCGGTCACCGGTCAGGCCGCCTGGTACGACGTGCGCGTCCGGGTTTATAAAGCCGAAGATGACGAGCCGAAACAGACTTCACCTCAATTCGATACTATGAAACACGTTCCCGGTATGGAACCCGCTCGCAAGAAATGGCAGGCCTTCGTCAAAGGCCTGGTTAATCAATAGGAGGAACTGACTATGACTCAACTTGCTCTGGTTATCGACCTCAATACCTGTGTTGGCTGTCACGCCTGCGTCACTAGTTGCAAGGAATGGAATACCTCCGGTGAAGCTGGGCCGATGGTGGATAAAAACCCCTACGGTGCCGAGCCAACTGGCACTTTTTTTAATCGCGTACAGACTTTCGAAATCGGTGAATTTCCGAATACGCAGACGGTGCATTTCCCCAAATCCTGTTTGCACTGTGAAGATCCACCATGCGTGCCGGTCTGTCCGACCGGTGCGAGTTATAAACGCCCCGAAGACGGTATTGTGCTGGTCGATTACGACAAATGCATCGGTTGCGAATATTGTTCCTGGGCCTGTCCTTATGGCGCGCGCGAAATTGACGAAAAGCAAAAGGTTATGAAAAAATGCACGCTCTGTGTTGATCGCATTTACGATGAAACTCTGCCGGAAGCAGAACGCAAACCGGTTTGTGTTTTGTCCTGTCCGACCAGTGCACGAATCTATGGCGATATTCACGACCCTAATTCCGAAGCCTCGCTCGCGATTAACGAAGCCGGTGGTTACCAGTTAATGCCGGAGTGGGGTACCGAACCGGCCAACCATTATCTGCCACGGCGTAAAACAAAAATCACTATCCACGAAGACGATTTGCTACGCGTCGATAATCCGCTTAAAAAAGAAGATCGAGAACAACGCGCGCCGACGACACGTACGACTCTCGACGATTCGACCTCCTGGTAACCAAGCGCTATGAAACCAGCCTTCTCTGTTATATTTTTAACCACGCTGATCGGTGCTGGTCAGGGTCTTTTTCTGGCTTACTACAGTGCCGAGTTACTCTCGCTATTTTCCATTCTGCCGACTTTGCCTATTGATGGTTCGGTCACTAGTGGCTTGCTTAGTCTGGGCTTGTTGATAGCTGGACTGGTAGCCTCATTTTTCCACCTCGGTCATCCGGAGCGCGCCTGGCGTGCTGCCGCGATGTGGCGTACATCATGGCTATCGCGCGAAGTTATTGCACTGCCGTTGACGATGTTACTGATATTTATCTACACGATGTTGAAGCTCACCGACAACAGCATGGTCGCTTATACCCTGGCCAATGGTGAGGTTGTTAAGCTTGAGATCGTGGTCGGCTATGCGGCGGCTTTCGCGGCCCTGGTTTTATTTTTATGCACAGCGATGATATACACGACATTGAAATTCCTTCGTCAATGGCATAGCCCGCTTACGGTGATGAACTTCTTACTAATGGGTTGCGCCTCGGGTTTTACACTCGCATCGGCTTTATCAACAAATTTCGACCCGCACTTATATGGCTACTTTTCAAGTTTTGCCATTGCGTTGACCATCATAGCGTTGCTGTCTCGTTTCGCCTCACTAATCAGAAACAAAAATCTACGTAGTCCATCAACCCTACAATCGGCGATTGGTATACATCATCCCACCATACGACAAATGGCGCAGGGCGCTATGGGAGGGAGCTTTAACACTCGAGCATTTATTCATAAATACGGGCCTACCGTAGTGAAGCTGGCGAAACGCTTTTTTCTGATGGCGGCCTTTGTTGTTCCGGTAATCCTGTTATTGATTAGCAATGAAAATACGTTGTTACTTTGTGCGGCGGCATTCCTGATTCAGTATGTTGGATTGTTGGTAGAACGCTGGTATTTTTTCATAGAGGCCGAGCATCCTCAGAATGTTTATTATCAGATGATTTCGTAACAGCTATCTTCATTATGAAACAGCGGCTATTACATAAACACCAGCTTCCCAGCAATACCCCACATAATAATCCCAATCAGCACCTCAAGCACCTGCCAGGCACGCGGTTTTTCAAAAACAGGCCGCAGCAGCCGAGCCCCGTAACCTAGCGAAAAGAAAAATACGAAAGAGGCACTGGTAGCACCACTGGCAAATTCGACTATCTCATTTTCAAACTGCGACGAAATCGATCCGAGTAATACTACGGTATCGAGATAAACATGCGGGTTCAACCAGGTAAACGCCAGGCAGGTGAGGGCTGTTCGATAAATGCCATTCGCAGGCAGCTCGCTGGGAGCTAGTTTATGTTTTGTTATAAAAGCCGTTCGGAAACTCATAAAACCATAAACCAGCAGGAATAATGCACCACCATATCGGGCAATCGAAACTACACCGGGGAACTCTGACACCAGAATATGAAAGCCACTAACGCCGATCAAAATTAGAATCGCATCGGACAGGGCGCAGATCAGACTAACCAGGAAAACAGTCTCGCCCTTCAGGCCTTGCTTTAATACAAAAGCGTTTTGTGCACCGATCGCGAGGATTAACGAGAAGCCGAGTGAGAAGCCATAAATGAATGTGTCCATCGGCGGATTGTAACTGAGACCTGCGTAGTAATGCAGGTTTAAAGCTGGCAAGATACTCGGATGTTTAAAGAACAGTTCAAACGCCCAGAAGTCATGCTGTATTTGTTTTCGGCAGCGGTACCTTTGTCATTCGCGACCTGGCAGGCGTTGATTAATAATTTCTCGATAGAGCAGGTTGGTTTTACCGGTATTGAAATAGGCACACTGCAAAGTCTGCGTGAAATTCCTGGGTTTATCGCCTTCGGAATTATCTTTTTATTGTTAATCATGCGTGAGCAGACGGTTGCTTTTCTGTCATTGATTGTACTTGGGATTGGTACTGCGATTACCGGATATCTGCCTTCGGTGTTTGGTCTTTATTTTACGACAGTACTCATGTCGATGGGCTTTCATTATGCAGAAACCGTCAATCAATCGCTGACGCTGCAGTTAATCAGTAAGGAAAAATTACCACTGGTGATGGGGAAACAGATTGCGGTAGGTTCGTTCACTGGCCTGTTTGTTTTCGCAGCTTTATATCTACTAATGGAAATATTTCAGCTGGATTATCGCCTGATCTATTTATTAGGCGGGCTAGCCACGGTGGCGATTACCTGCGTGATGATCATCAACTTTCCGGAGTTTAAAGGTGAGGCTGAACAACACAAGAAGCTCATCCTGCGCAAGCGCTACTGGCTCTATTATCTGCTGACTTTTTTTGCTGGTGCACGACGACAAATATTCGTCGTTTTCGCGGGCTTTCTAATGGTGGAAAAGTTTGGCTTTAGTGTCGGCCAGATGTCGTTGTTGTTTCTCATCAACGGCGTATTAACCATTTATCTGGCACCACGCATCGGTCGACTGGTGAGCTATTGGGGCGAGAAGCGTACGTTAACACTCGAATACGGCGGGCTAGTCGTTATATTTGCAGCCTATGCTATCGTCGATAATCCAATCTTTGCTTCCGGTTTGTATATCATCGACCATGTTTTTTTCGCGATGGCGATTGCCCTGAAAAGCTATTTGAAAAAGATTGCCGACCCGGCGGATATGGCCTCGACTGCGGGTGTATCATTTTCTATTAATCATATCGCTGCGGTAGTCTTACCATTTGCTCTTGGCCTGGTATGGATTGCCTCGCCGGCCTGGGTGTTTATTGTTGGAGCTTTACTTGCCGGGGTGTCACTCTTGTTGTCGCAATTGATACCCGATGATCCGGAGCAGGGTGCCGAGACGGTTTTTTCACATGTGTGAAGGTTAACTTTATTGAGCCCTAAATTCGGTTTCCACTTGCAAATCTCCAATTCTGGACTATTGATAACGGTAACTTTACAAACTTATCGATTACCTTTCGAATTTGGAGAAAATATATGAGTGATGAAAAATATCGCCTTGTGACCCGTAGTGATTTCGATGGCCTTGTCTGTGCCGTTTTATTAAAAAAGCTGGACTTGATCGACGATATAAAATTTGTACATCCGAAAGATATGCAGGATGGTAAGGTCGATATCACCGAACGAGACATCACCACGAACTTGCCTTACGTGGCTTCGGCGTATCTGGTTTTCGATCATCATCTCAGCGAAACTCTGCGTAACGAAAAAGCCGACAATCATATTATCGACGCCGATGCTCCGTCAGCCGCGCGAGTGGTATATGACTATTATGGCGGAAGCGGTGAGTTCCCCGCATCATGGAATGAAATGATGGCGGCGGTCGATAAGGGAGATTCGGCGCAATTTTCCGAAGAAGAGATTCTCAACCCGCAAGGTTGGAACTTAATGAATTTTCTGATGGATGCTCGGACAGGGCTGGGTCGATTTCACGACTTCCGAGTTTCGAATTATGCTTTGATGATGGACTTAATAGAACATTGCCGCGAAAAACAAATCGACGAAATTCTTCAGCTCGAAGACGTAGCAGAACGCGTGCAATTGTTTAGGGAGCATGAGGCGAATGCCAAAGAGCAAATCAAACGTTGCAGCACTGTACACAATAATCTTGTGGTTCTGGATTTGCGCGACGAGGAAGTTATCTACGCGGTGAACCGTTTCATGATTTATGCCTTATTCCCAGACACCAATATTTCGATCCATGTTATGTGGGGCTTGAAACAGCAGAACACGGTTTTTGCCATCGGTAAGTCCATTTTAAATCGTAGCTCTAATACCAATGTTGGCGGGCTGTGCCTCGAATATTCCGGCGGTGGTCATTTGAACGCTGGTACCTGCCAGATCGACAACAAGCTTGTTGTAGAATCACTGGCAGCGATTAGCAAAAGGATTAATAGCGACGGTTAGATTGTCAGACTTAAGACGGGATTTGAGAGCAAATAATTACCCGAAAATCGGTGTGCTCGGCGGCATGGGCCCTGAGGCATCGGTCGCTTTTTATAATCAAATTATAAAGTTATTCCAGAGCGAGAAGCGCGCTCGGCACAATTTCGAATACCCTGAAATGATGATTCACAACATTCCTTCTCCCGATAATGTCGAAGCGGGTGTGGATGAAGAATTGCGTGACTATTTGCTAAATAGTGTCAGGCTACTTGAAAATTCCGGTATGGAAATGTTGGCGATACCGTGTAACTCGGCCCATGTCCATATCGATGCGGTGATCGAAGCTGCAGCCGTTCCAGTCATGAATATTCTCGAAGAAACCGCAAAGGCCATATCCAGCGCGAATATAGATTCGGTATTGCTGCTCGGCACAAAAAGCACTTTAAAATATGGTATTTATCCGCCTTATCTTGAAAGGTATGGCGTTCACGCGCTTATCCCAGAGCCTCATCATCAGGATGAAATCACCCGGTTGATCATGTCGGTTTGCGACGGCAGCGTTGATGATCGTACTCGTCGGTCGATGTTAGATATTGTAAATGCTTATCCGCAGGCACAAGGAGTAGTGTTGGGCTGTACGGAAATCCCGATGATCATTGGGGGAGATGATTTAGACTTACCTTGTTTTGATACGGCGGAGATTCTGGCTAAAGCAACTTTCGAACGCTGTGTTTCCGGGAACACAGGGCTTGATAATCCTAGTCAGGATAATTAACAACCGCTCGATTTCGCCCTTCGCTTTTAGCTTGATATAGTGCTTGATCGGCCTCTTCGACGACAGCTTCCCAACTGCCGTGTTTTTCATGTTTATTTATTAGTGCACTGGCGCAGCCACCACTAATTGTTAAGCATTTTAAGGGGCTATCCTCGTGCGGTATTGATGCTGTTTCTATCGATTTAATCAGTTTTTCGGCTGCGATGGCAGATTGTTCGGCACTGGTATGGGGTAACAGCAATAGTAGTTCCTCCCCTCCATAACGATACAGGCGGTCTGATGCACGGATACTCTTCTTTATCAATTCAGCGACTTTTCGCAAGGCGTCATCACCCATCTGGTGGCCGTATAAGTCGTTGTAGCCCTTGAAGTAATCGACGTCGAGCAAAAGTACCGAATAATTCTGATCGTAACGCATCGAGCTAGAGTGAGTATGACTGAGGTCGACTTCCATAGCTCTGCGGTTTCCGATTTCCATGAGGTGATCTTCCATGCTAAGTGCCTGCAATTCATCATTTAGATGTTGCAGAGCCATGGTTTCCGACTTGATTGCCTGTTCGATGAGATCGGACTGAATTTCGATGACATGAAAATGGGCATTAGCGAGGTCTGACTGAGTAATCAGGCCGACCAACTCATCTTCGTCATTTACTACTGGTAAGTGCCTAACCTTCTCGGCACGATTGACTACTAGAGCATCGAATAGAGATTCATTCTGATTTAGCGTTAGAACCGGGCCAGACATGAATCCTGAAATCGGCTGGGCAAGGCGTTGTTCAGGATGTTTATTCGATAAAACATCGACGAGATCGCGTTCGGTTAAAATCCCTACTGGCAATTTGTCCTGAGCAATAACAATGCAGGAATACTGTTGCTTATGCATTAGCTCGATCGCATCGCATAGCTGTGTCTCTGGTGGTAGGCAGCTAACAGAATTGGTCATTAATGTCTTAACCAGGATTTCTTTCATATCTCCCCATTATTATTTCCTTATAACCTGTCGGTATAATATTCTCGTACAAGTATAGAAGGGGAATGAAATCTTTCAGAAATAATATCCTTTGAGCTTTTGTCGAACAAGGGCTTAGCCCGTATTTCGAAGCCCGGCAGCGATGGCATTGATAGAGCTAAGCAGGGCGCTTTGCCATTCATCACGAGTTTCTTCAGATACGGAATCATCGCGGTATTTTTTCAGAAGGTTTATTTGCAGGTAACCTAAGGGATCCAGATAAGGGTCACGGCGGGTTAATGAAAGCGTCAATACCGGATCGTTTGCGAGCAGGTTTTTGAGATTAGCTATTTTTAATATCTGTTCGATGGTGCGTTTGTTTTCTTTTTGTATTTTGCCAAATACATTTTTACCGAGTGTTTCATTCTGGCACAGCTTGCTGTATTCAAGCGCGGTACGCATATCGGATTTGAATAGGGACATTTGCATATTACTCATCATGGCGTTGAAAAACGGCCAGTCCTTATTCATTTTGCGAAATAACTTCAATGCACCTGGGCTTTCCTTTAAACATTGCTCAACCGCATAACCGACGCCGTACCAGGCAGGCATCATGTGTCGCGACTGACTCCAGCCAAATACCCAGGGGATAGCGCGAACTGACGATTTCGACATGTCGCCCTTGCGTCGATGCGAAGGGCGTGAGCCGATATTCATCAGACCGAGTTCGCTGACAGGCGTCGCTTCGTAAAAATATTCGAAGAAGCCCTCGGTCTTATCGGTCAGGTCACGGTAGCACTGCTCGGAGAAATCTGATAGTTGTTGCATGACCGGGTGATAATCTTCGTAGTTTGAATTATCCTCACGTAACAGGCCGATACTGGCCTTCATCAGACCTGTGATACCCATGGCCAGCTCGTAGTGCGCGGTTTCTGTGTTGCCATATTTATGCGATAGCACTTCGCCCTGTTCGGTGAACTTGATCTCTCCGAGTACCGTCTGTGGTGGTTGAGACAGGATGGCATCGTGGGTCGGGCCACCGCCGCGAGTTATCGTGCCACCTCGACCGTGGAACATGCGGCATTTGACGTTGTGTCGCTGGGTAATCTGGATCACCTTATTCTGCGCCTGATACAGACCCCAGGCCGCTGACATGATGCCCCCATCTTTACAGGAGTCCGAGTAGCCGAGCATGACTTCCTGCGTACCGCCGGTTTCTTTTAACAGGGCGAGGTATACCGGGTTCGCTAGTAAAGTATCGAGTACGATGTCGATATGATTCAGATCTTCGATGGTTTCGAACAATGGCCCGATTTCGAGCGTGCAAAAATATTTTCCTTCCTGTGTGCCAGCTAGTCCTGCGAGAAAAGCCAGGTACATGACCTCCATGATATGACTGGCGGTATGGGTCATCGAGATAACATAACTACCGATGCATCGATGATTGATTTCCTGTCGCATTTGAAAAACAGTCTGAAAAACTTCGAATGTCTGTTGAGTTTCTTCTGAAAGTTGGTTGAAGTTTAGCTCCGGCTTTTGATTCGATGCAATTTGTTCAGCCAGAAAGTTCAGGCGTTGCTGATCATCCAGATTTTTATAATCAGTGGCACCGACCTGCTCGAGTATTTCGGTCACTGCCTGGGTATGACGAGTAGATTCCTGTCTGATATCGAGCGAGACCATGTGAAAGCCAAAGGTCTCGGCGATACGGATTACATCTCGCAGATCACCATTGGCAGTTGCGTAGTCGCCATGACTGATGAGCGAATCGCGGATCGAGTAAAGATCCTCGAGAAATTCACCATCATTGCTATAGGCGTGCTCGTTATTTGGTGTTTCGGTATTACGTAATTGATTACGCACGATTGCCAGATTTTTCTTCAGGCGATAATGCATGTGATAGAGCTTGCGTCGGTACACCTCGTCTTCGAACTGGTCACGGCGTTCGTCGAAAGCCTTCACACCCATGGTTTCATCTTTACGCAACTTCTCCATGAATGACTCAGTCGGCGTGCACCACCGCGTCGACATGGTTAACACCTGTGTGAGTTTATGAATTAAACGGACATGCTCAGTTAGGATTTCTGCCGAATGCATCCGTAGCGCCAAACGCGTGACTTCAGGGGTAACAAACGGATTACCATCGCGGTCTCCACCAATCCACGAGCCGAACTGAATGAAACTCGGAACATTAACTACCGGATTACCAAACTCGTTTTCGCCATAAGTACGCACAATGGCATTCTCGAGGTGCCTGTAGTCGATCTTCACTGCCTCGAACAGGCTACGTTGGAAATAGTGCAAACCGAGTTTAATTTCGTCTTCGACGCTAGGTTTTCTGCCGCGTACTTCGTTGGTTAACCAGAGTGCTTCGATTTGTGACTGTAACGCATCGACCAGATCGTCTCGCTCGAACTGGCTGAGTCGAGGGTCAGTCAGGTTGTCGATAATAGTAAATACGTCCCGCTGTAACTGCATGATAGTGCGACGTTTGGATTCGGTAGGGTGGGCGGTGAAAACAGGCTTGTAGGACAATCGGTTCAGCAAGCT
>JAUVCH010000013.1 GCA_030595795.1 Gammaproteobacteria bacterium | reverse complement strand
CTTTCTAAAACTCACTGACAGTGCACTTGAAAAAGCAGTGGAAATATTAAATCATAGACCCAGAAAGTGCCTTAACTACCGGACATCTTTCGAAGTCTTTAACCCAGTTTCAGGTGGTGCACTTGGAACTTGAATTCACCCAGTACTTTCATACGATCCCGGTTGCGATTACAGAACACGAATAGTGCTTCGCTAAATGGCGACAGCGCCATTTCTTGCTCAACTATCGTTACCAGACCATTGATCGACTTACGAAAGTCGACGACATCTCGATGTAGGTAAATTGTACCGGCATCAACGAACATATTCATGATAAGGCTTTCATTAGTTCGGCAACCCAGACCGGGGCGATACCAGTTGGGATCTTTAAGCAGGTTTGGCGATAATCTAACACGGCAATAACCGGTAACACTGGGGTAGGCTCGGCCTGGACTTGAATGAACCGTCCTGGCATCAAACTATTCGAGTCCTCACTCAGCAGTTTACGGTGATGGTAAAACGTCTTTCGACACAATCCCTGTTGCCTGCAAAACGCGGCACCTTTTAAACCGCTACCTGATTGCTGCTCTACCAAGGTTTGCCATTGCGCCTTACTGCGCCGGGTTCTATTCGTCATATCTGATTCCGTTAAAAACGAATCAGTCTATCCATGACACATATCTTTAACAGGTGGGGTTCGCCGGACGCTTACCTTTAAGGAATATAAAAAGGAAGCTGACAGGGCCTGGAATGAGATTGTTAATTAGAAAGTTTCTGAATCGGGATACTAGTTACGGCTACACATTCGGGGTTTCCCGGTCTTCGGCACTGGAGCTTTTAATTAGTTGGGAAATAACTTGATCATAAATCGAAGACCTGAACCTGAAACCTATTAACACCGTGCCTATTTAGCCTCTAACCTACTCTGAAAAAGCCTCAAAAGTATGGTATGGGGTTGTAATATAGCCATCCTGAGCTTCGATCCTGTTCAACGGCTCACCAGGTACCCCAAAATCGCCCGGCTCGATACATCGCAGCTCAATAAATCCGTTCAGCTGCATCAGCACGAGATCATCCATCACCCGATTTACATCCGGGAACGCCTCTGCTATCCGTAGACTTCGAGGCCAAATCGGCTGTAGTTTGGTGAGTAGATTTCCGATAATTTCCTGTTTCACTTCGACCTGAGAACCCGACGGATGTTGATATGTCGAGTTCCCATCACCGTTCTCAGTACAGGGCGTAAGACAGGACGCAATTAGAAGGTTCGAGAATTCTTCCAGGCCCGGTGGTGTTCGGTTCAATGGCCCTTGAGTCAAAATCGGGCAGTGCATTTGTCGATAACACAACAAGTCCACAGTATCGTCAAGCCCACGACCGGTGAGACTATGTTCGTCTAACCAGAGCGCCAAACCTTCGGGAGCCCGACCCGAATCGTAGTTAAAGTCTGCATCGGCCACGTGATAGAGATTATGGGGCTGCATAAGATCGAGGAATTGGCTACGCCAGTAGGGATGGTTGTGCTCGGCAAGATATTCGTGCGCTATGAACGAAATATCTTTATCGCATGCAAATCGAAACTCGTTGTTGATTAATTGTGTGTAAGGATGCTCGTCCACCGTCAAAGACCAGCCCAGCCTGGATGCATAGTCCTGGGCCAGTTTTGCACGCGCCGTGATATTTGTAGTCCCGGCAGTCTGCTTAAGGAGAAAATCTCTTACCAGGCCACGCACGTTCCAGCCCGGCATCGAGTTGTAATTCAGATACAGCAGACCGCCAGGTCGAAGTCGCTGAGCACACAGCTCTAATAGGGCATCACGGACTTCATCCGCTACCCAGGAGAAAAAACCGTGTGCGATAATGAAGTCGAACTCGCCGGAAAGTTGCTCCGCCGCGCGGGTAATATCGGCACAGAAATATGACAGATTGGATAGCTGTAACGAGGACTTGCGAGTATTGGCTAGCTCAATCTGGCTACTCGCACCGTCCACACCGACAAAGTTCGCGTGCCTACGATAGTAGGCTAGCGGTAATAAGTTTGTTCCATCCCCACAGCCAAGTTCGAGCACGGAATAGGCGTCGAGCGGTGGGCGTGGTCCACCGTGAAGCAAAGAAGTAAGTACGAGCTGCTCAGGCGCCGTCCATTCGATCGGAAAGGATTGGTATGGCAACTCATCATAGGGGTCGGGACTGGCTAACATGCGAGTAACTTCACTTCACGAATCTAATGGAGCTGGAACGGATCAGTATAGCGTATCCACTTGACGCACCGCTTTATCTGGCCAAACTACTTCCTGAATCGAGCTCGACCATATCTTCGCCGGGATTTACCCTACACCTTATCCGAAATTGTCAGGACGATAGTAACTTGAATAGTTGCGCAGTCGTAGCCACGTAATCGTCCACGACTTCATGCCATTTCGTCGTATTGCCGCCAGGCATCGTCGTCAGCTTTAAATTCAGGTCTCTCAAACGGGTCCTAAGTATGGCGGCCTCCTTTGACTTCACTATTATCCCTGTACTCGACTTTGTCTTTGTGGCGGTCGAGCCCGACATTGTCCCTATGTTCGGGTAAGGGATCGGTACTACTCTAGACCCCACAGGCATCTTGCTGACGTCTGGCCACCCTATAGTGTAACCCCCACCTTTGGTCGAAGCTGGAAACATAGTCTTCCTCCTCTGTGCGCGTTGGTAATTCCAAGGTTAATATTACAATATCGTCAAGTATATTGTCTAGCGCCTACCCTCTTCCCAAAATTGCCCGACACAGAATTCCGCCATTCAGTCCAACCTATTACCCCGGATAGTTGCAAACCCTGATAGAGAACTCAGATTACGCAATAGCTGTGTTCCCTGTAATATCCATAAACAAGGCTTCACATGTCGCAGCATGGTCAACAAAGGTCGTCAAAATAAATGGTTATCCAACCTGCGATTTGTAAAATAGGAGACAACATCCCAGGGTGAGAAAATTCCCATGCATTCCATTGATCAGCTCAAGGCCATTCGCCAATCCTCGTTAGACGTCACCGCCGGAGGTCCCCCGGCACGTACCAGTAATCAATTCTGGGGTGTTGGTCCGATAACCGATATGACGCGAGATGAAGTTCACGCACGTTTATTGCGTTTCGAATACGAAGCCTGGATCGAAGAGAATTATCCACTGCTCAGCGACAAAGGCGTAGCGGTTGGTAAGAGTACATTTCGTGAGTTAAACCGTAGCATTCACCATGGTTTTCCAGCCGAGAATGTTTTGCGAGATATGGTGAGAGAGATACATCGTTATTTTGAATTCCCTAAGAAAAACAAAATGGTGGCTGGCATAGGGGGCGGTCACACGGGTTTTACGGTTTGTGCCATGCATTTACTGAATGCCAATGATCCCGATCATCGTGTCTTTATCGATACACCGAAACCCGAATCGCCCGAAGCGGTATCCGGCGGATTCTTTCGTCAATCCTGGGGCACACAGTTGATCGAACTGCAGCGATATGCCCGCAATGGTAACGAAGATCGACTGCATTTCAGCCCACTCGAAGGCGAGATCCCGACTGCGGATGAACTCGAAGCCATGGGCATTCGAGTCTTCATGGGCGTCGGTCACGAAACCACAGGCGCTATGGATTACTCGGTTACCGATATCTCCAACCTGCTCGAGTGGATTGATCGCGATCCTGATAATCATCATGCTGTCATAGACTCGACCTCGATGATTGGCGCCATGCCCTGGGGCGACGAACTGGTCGCCTCGGTTGTCGATAAATGTTGTATGTTTATGCCACTGCAAAAAGCGATCGGCGGTAATTCGGGTTATTACATTATTTCGTTGACGCCGCAGGCTTTGAAACTGATCGATAAAAATCAGAATAATCCATCCTGGTCGATTCCGCGTCAGGTCAAAATCGCCTTACCGAAAGACCCGCAGAAACCGCTTACCAGTGAAGTCAGCACCGATCTCGGCCCGCTTTACGACCCGGTCACCGAAACCATGTCTAGCGGTGTTATCAATACCTATAGCACGGCCGCTTTTGCCGAAACACGATTTGGTCTGCTTCGTTCCGAGCGCCGTATTGGTTCGGTACGCGATCATAATCGGCGGTCGGTAGAAAACCGCGATACAGTTTGTGAATGGGTTAAGACTAACGACCTACTAACGCTGGGTGTCGGTGACGAAACACGCAGAGGTACGGCAGTTACCCTGTTAAAAGTTATCGACACGGAATTAGACGATGATGGGCTATGCGCTCGCGCTATTGCCAAATCCAAGCAGTTGCTAGGTTTTGAAGGCATTACTCACGCCAATGGTGACTATGAGCAGGGAATTGATGTAGCTCGTCATATCAATGCTTACCCGGGCTAGCCGGGCGATTACCGTGCCTGGATTGGCGGCACTCGCGATAAGGCCGATATCGTCGCCTTGCTTGAAAATATTTATTATGGCTATCACCGCGGACGAATAGCGGTAGTGGAGGAATTGCTCGCAGAGCAAGGCGTCAATTTTGAGTCAACTGGGCCTGAAAATCAGCAAAAACTCAAAGATAGCTTCCAACAATCTGTACTGGTCAACGCCAAAGATAGTGAATCAATTGCCCAGCTTCGACAAATGTCTGAACAAATGGCGTCTTTCTGGGGGGCAATGTCAGCGCTTAAGAATGAAGATCGCCAGTGCGATATTGTGCAACGCTACGGTGCCGACCTGAAAAAGAATATCGAAGGTTATATGGGGGTGCTTGAAAAGCTTGGTATCCGTTAGAGGCAGTTTCATGGACAATAAGGGAACACAACCCGATTATTATTGTCCATTATAAGACGAATCGGGAAACAGAACTTATGATTACCAAAGCAAGCCTTCTTAGAGCCACCAGCTTACTATTTGTCACCTGGACTTTCGTGACTGGTACCTCAGCAGCCGGCGGTAATCAAAAGCTTGATGAAATCCATCAAAATATCAAAGAAAAATACCAGACCCTGCAACATGTGAATGCAAATAATTTCGAAACCATGGCCGACGACGAGCTGATTGTTTTCGATGTGCGTGAGCAAAATGAATTCGATGTCAGTCACCTAAACGGCGCAATACGTGTCGATCCAGATATCTCAGCCGACGAGTTTATTGCGTCATTCCAACAAATCACCAAAGGGGAAAAACTAGTGTTTTATTGCTCCGTCGGACGACGAGCTTCTGAACTGGCATCGAAGGTTCAGAATAAATTATTAAAAACCGTCGGCACACCAGAAATTTACAACCTCGAAGGCGGCATATTCAGATGGCACAATGATAGCCGCGCGCTGGTTAGTGGTGCGCAGGCATCTGATTTTGTCCATCCCTATAACCGTTATTGGGGTCGTCTAATCGACAGGCCCGAAATGATTCGCTATTAACCATAAACCCGGGCAGAAATATGAATTCTCGAATGATGATACAAAAAATTCTCACCACATTGGTACTTACCATCGTGGCATTTACCGCACAGGCGGAAGAGCCAGTGAGTAAGAGTTACTTCGGTGGTATCGCGATTGACGGAAAAGATACAGTGGCCTACCACAGAGTCAAAGAAACCGATCCACACAAAGCCGTCAAAGGCAGTAAATCCTGGAAAGCCGAATGGAAAGGCGCCAAATGGCTATTCACCACGGAAACCGATAGAGACCTGTTCGCCGCCGATCCCGAACGATACGCCCCGGCCTACAACGGTCACTGTGCCAATGCGCTAAGCCTCGGTGAAGGCCTGTTAAAAACCGATGGCACCCACTGGCAAATTTTCGAAGATAAGTTGTATACGTTCTACGCAGCCCGTGGCCGCGACCGCTGGTTAGCGGGCGACTTTAAGGAGTATAAAAAGGAAGCTGATAGGGCTTGGGGTGAGATAATTAATCAGTAAGTTTCGGGGTCGGGGTACTAGTTGGGACTTTTAGTTAGTTGGAAAATAACTTAATCATAATTCCAAGACACTATAAATTCCTGACACCAATGATTGACACAGGTCACGAGTCGTTCGCTCAACTACTATAACTTGGTACGATCGAGTTCGGACAATGAGGAAATAACATAATGGCCAAAACAATTAAAACAAAGAAAAATGCCAAAAAAACAAAAACTGTAACAAATGGCACTGTGAATAAAAAATTGAAAGCCACGGCAGGCAAAGAAAAGAAGACTAAAAAAATCAAAAATAGTGTTTATGAAAAAGAACTGGGCGATCTACAAATTGAATTGGTCAAGTTACAGGAATGGGTAAAAGAAAAAGGTTTAAAAGTCGTCTGCATATTCGAAGGACGTGACGCCGCAGGCAAGGGTGGCGTCATCAAGCGCATCACGCAAAGCCTCAATCCCCGCATCTGCCGCGTTGTCGCACTCGGCACGCCAACCGAACGCGAAAAAACTCAATGGTATTTTCAACGTTACGTCCCGCATCTGCCAGCTGCCGGTGAAATGGTTTTATTCGATCGTAGTTGGTACAACCGCGCTGGCGTGGAAAGAGTCATGGGTTTTTGTACCGATGAGGAATATCAGGAATTCATGCGTAGCTGTCCAGAATTTGAACGCATGTTAGTTCGTTCTGGCATCTTACTGATCAAATACTGGTTTTCAGTCCACGATGATGAGCAGGAAAAGCGATTTCAGGGGCGTATAAAAGATCCAACCAAACGCTGGAAGCTCAGCCCGATGGATCTCGAATCACGTAAGCTCTGGGTCGAATATTCTAAAGCCAAGGATGACAATTTTGCCCATACCGATATCAAACAGGCACCCTGGTATGTTGTTAATGCCGATATCAAAAAACATGCCCGACTCAACTGCATCAAACATTTATTGAGCTTGATACCTTATGAAGATTTGACTCCAAAACCGGTAAAACTGCCACCCCGTAAAAAAGCCGAGGGTTATGTGCGGCCACCAATAGGTGACCAGACTTTCGTACCTGAGCATCATTAACCTAACGACTTAATCAGGATCGTTTTATAGGAATGAGGGGATGGTGGGGGAAATTAATTACTTTGGCCCCTTTGATTATGGATTCACCAAAGGGTTTCCTGGTTTGGGTCCGAAGTAGGATGCCATGAGATTGTATATGTCCATATTATTAATGATTTTCTACCATTTTTTTGACTCTGTTTTTCTCACATCGAAGTGATTTAACATAACTACATAATTTAGGATCAGACTGACTCGCTGCTATCAATCTCCCCATTGTTCTATTAATTAAATTCAGTTTTTCTTTAGAGTCATCCAATTTCGATATCGAAATAACCTCATCATGAATTTTTTTGTGCTTCCTGTTCGGTAGTTTCAAACCATCTTGTAGGACAATTGAGCCTGTTACTTCCTTAGGAATCCCCTTCCGAAAAATTATTTCTTTTCGAGGGTGAGATTTTAAGCCTCTTTTATTTAGGATCCCCTTAATTTGATACAAGTCCGATTTGCTTGCATTCTTGCCCGATATGGCAATGTCATCTACATAACAGGTCATTTTTAAACCTTTAGATGAGGTTAAATTATATATTTCTTCAAACATTTCGTAGTGTGCATAAAAAGCAAGAATCTGACTCAAACAGCTACCCGTAGGTATATGACCATGACAAGTAGATATCTTGACTAAAAGTCCAGCAACATCGCTGCTACATTGCATCAAATCATGGAAAAACTCGAAAACATGCCAGCCTAATGTCGATGGGAAGAATTTCTTTATATCTAAACTGATTAAGGTGTCAGAGCCGATATGTTGTTCAGCGTTAGAAATATAAGATTTACCTTTGATTCCTGAGTGCAGATATACGGGCGGCTCAACTCTTGTTAATAAGTTAAAAAGGCGACGATGAATACGTTCAAGATATGGCTTTGGTTCCTCTACTTGTCGAGGCTTATTTTTATCTTTTCCAATTACAAATAATCGATAGTTATCTGGTCTATCAGCCAGCTTCTCTAATTCGTTAACTGACAAACCAAATAGGGCTGCAAGCTTACGCCTAGTTCGTAACTTGTATAAAGGGGATTGATCTAATGAATAGATTTTATGCTTGCTTGACGTTCTTGTCATTTTTGATACTTCCGGTTTCTGAAAGCCAATTCATTATTTTTATGATTTTTCCCGCTACAGCGATTCTGGTTTTTTCGGAAAAAGTATCATTTTCTAAATTTTCAGAAAAAAGCAGTATGGAAGAAGATGGTAAATGAAAAATATGGGAATACTTATCTAGCAATTCGATACTAGGTGTTTTTTTACCCGATTCAATTTCAGATAAATATGAACGCGAAATTTCAAGCTTCTTAGCCATCTGAGACTGGTTAATATCGTGAAATACTCTTACCAACCTTAATGCTTCATTCAACATATAATTAACACCAAAATAAATTAGGATTGTTTAAGGGTCATTACATGAACTCTCGAAGTAAGCGAACAATCCACATTATAAATCTGAATATGGAAATCACTATCTTCCAGGTTATGGGATTTACCAGAAGCTTTCGTAGTCTCCTGACAGTACCCCCAAACCAATCATGTAATGCCCGCCATCGCGTAGTAAGTTGATTATGACTCATAATCGTTACCTCTTGGTTATCAGTAAGGCAGAATCGCCTGACTGTGTCGTCATAACCAAGAATTGGGAGTACGATAACGGTGTTACCCTTAAACATTCTAGACCGTCTCACCTTGTCGTGTGAGACGGCTATACCTGCGACACATGGATCAAGGAAACATCGAACCAGGACACACGTGGGCGGGCATATAATAGAGGTTACCCTCCACGAGCTAATTTATTAGCCCAACAAGAGACGACTATCTCCCGTATACTTGCTACGGGCATAATACTAAAACAATTGTTCGCTATTGTCTACTATTATTCGCTGTCAGCGAACAACTGAAATTCATTTATTGTAGAATTCTACGACCAAGTCTTGAACCATGAATTCAAGCCTAAAACCTTCTAATCCTGAAACCCTCCTTAAATCGTCCTGGCAAAAAAACCACCCAGTACCGTAGGATGCGGTGAGGTACGAACCGCATCATTCGCGTTATTCTCCATAATTATTTGACTCATCGATATCGTAGGCCCAATCCAAAGGGTAGACACCTTGATCTACATGTTTATGAAAGCTGGAGTACGGCCAATCTTTAACCTGTTTAGTCAAACCGTGTTTTACTGGATTCCAGTAAATATAATCGATATGGCGAGCATAGTCTTAGTCGTCTCTGATTAAATGTTCCGGCAGGACGGTAATGGCATTTATCTCAAATGGATGGTCGCTTTTAACTTTACGGAATGCATTTCTCAGAGTGTCGATATTATTCGTCAGAATGCTATTTCCTTTACGTTCAGCACAGTTTACTGTGAAGAAATAGGTTGCTCCCGAAACCCTGGCTCTACGATATTCTGTCTTTTATTTGGTGTTGTGTTGTATTCCTCGATCGATGCGGTTCGTACCTTACCGCATCCTACTATCCTTTTCCCCACGATTTTCTCGCTCAACGCCTTATATGTCAATTTTATCAAAGTGCCGAACAGAGACCTACAACGAAATTCTTCCAACGCCTGCTTAGTATCAACCCCCTGGTAGAACGACCAAGCTATCATGAATACTCACACTCCGAGAAAGTTAAGAGCCAAATCTTTCCAAATCACCCACCACCAAAATAAACCACCTCCCCACCAACAATAGTCTCAACCACCCTCAAATCACGAATATCATCTTCAGCCAATATGTCCCCAGAAAGAATTACCAGGTCGGCGAATTTTCCGACTTCGATAGATCCACGATTATCATCCTGAAAAACCTGCCAGGCGGCGTCGATGGTTACTGCACGTAGAGCTGACATTATCGATATTCGCTCGTTGGCACCCATTCCTTTCCCACTTAGAGTTTGCCGATTAACCGCACTCCAAATCAGTTGCAGCGGGTTGATCGGGGTGACCGGCGCGTCGCTGTGTAAGCTAAACCGCAGACCTGATTTTTTAGCGCTGGCAGCGGCACTGATTCCTGCGGCTCGTTTCGGGCCCAGCCCTTTCTGGCTGTGTACATCGCCCCAGTAATAAGTATGTGAGTTGAAAAAACTGGGTGTAATGCCAAGCTGGGGCATTTTTTCTAACTGGTCGATTCGGGCCATTTGCGCGTGCATTAAAATATTTCGAGTTGTACCTTTCGTTTCGCTTTGCGCTTTTTCGAAGGCTTCGAGAATATTATCAATCGCTGCGTCGCCGTTACCGTGCACGGCTAGTTGAATGCCTGCTTTTTGGTATTCGTCGACGAGCTTTATTAACTTAGCTTGCGGCATTGCGGGAAAACCGCGGTAGTCGGGATTGTCAACCGGCGGTTTATAATAAGGCTCAGTTAGATAAGCGGTATAACCCTGCGGGCTGCCATCGGCGAAGAGTTTTAACGGGCCAACCTGAAACCAGTCGCTATTATAATCGTCAGCATTAAAGCGGCCATCGAGTATTTGTTTACCGAGCGATTCATGGCGCGGTAATACCACCAGTCGAAACGGCAGAAAATCCAGCTTTACTACCCAGGAAAGCGCCTTTAGTAAGGTTTCATTCGCTGCGCCGCTTTGCGCGGTGGTAATACCATGGCTACTATAGTCGGCACTTGCTGCCTGCAGAATTTTGTAGTACTTGAAATATGAAAGCTCAGCCGTCAACTCGGTCAAAGAGGGTGCCGACTTTTCCTGTAACAGGCCATTTAACTTACCGCTGTCCGAATCACGACCAATCACGCCACCTGCAGTCGATTGGGTGTTTTCGTCGATACCCAGTTTCGCAAACCCGGCAGAGTTCGTGACCCCCATATGGCCCGAGCTATGCCATAGATAAATCGGATGATTTTTAGAAATTCCATCCAGTTCGTCCCGGGTGGGGTGGCGATTTTCGGCCAGTAACGAATCGTCATAACCAAAACCAAGTACCCATTGGCCTTCTTCCGAGTCCTGTGCAACTTTATCCAGCGCGATACGAATATCTGCAAATGAACGGGTGGTACCGATGGGCGGCGGGCTCAGATCAGCCGCAAATGCCGACAGACCCGAACTGGGGAAATGACTATGCGCGTCAAAAAACCCGGGGATTAATGTTTGACCGTTTAAGTCGGTGACCTGAGTATTCGACTCGATTAAATTTTTTATCTCGCTGTTACTACCTACCGCCTCGATGCGACCACCGCGTATGGAGACGGCTTCTGCGATGTCATTTTTATGGTTTACCGTTAATACTTTTGCGTTGATGAAAACTCGATGTTGAGTCCGATTACTCCACCCGTAAATGGCGATCAGGGCAATAAAGACAGCTACCGCAACCAGTTGCCTCTTCTTCATCTAGCCGGGTCTGGCGAAGTAGCACGGCGCTGCTGGTAAATATATCCACCGATCGCGAGGGAAATTAAAAACAGAACTCCGGCAACAATAATCTGCGTGGTCGAACCAACACTGACACCCTGCCCGCTTAAAGCAAAGATCGCCATTTGCGGAATAAACCCGATGAACGAAGCGAGCGCAAAAGGTCGAATAGAAACGTCGGTTGCGCCTGCCGCCAGATTAGTCGCGAGGTTGGTGCCAAAGGGCAAAAAACGAAGCGTTATAATTTTAAGAAAAAAATTCTCGCGTACAAAAGCATCGACCAAAGCCACCTGTTTCGGGTATTTTCGCGCCACAAAAGGTCGAGCCAGCCAGCGCGCAAAATAAAATGTCAGCGTGGCGCCGATTACTGCGGCTACCGTGCCCAGGAATACGCCGAAAGTGACGCCGTAGGTGTATCCGCCAATAAATGCGATGAGTTGTCTGGGTAAGCCAAATGCGGTAAATAATGCACCGGCGGCAATGAATCCAATCGCGCCCAATGCGCCCAAACCCACAAAGAAGTTACCTATTGCGGCGGTATCGATAAACTGCTCGAGTGGATAGCGAACTAAAATAATAGCCGCGACTACGAGCACAAAAAGTATGGCTGCACAGGCAAGGACAAGAGCCTTATTCATCGACTATTTTCATGGGTTAACTTCATTGATTGACTTCATAAATCGGCTATTAGAAAGCAATGGATGGCTAGAATGACCATTCTGACTGACATTGCATTCAGATTAAAGTTCTACATAAACCGGTCTGGCGAGTCGTAGTCGTCGGCTTCCGCCTCCTCGCGCTCCCAGCTGTACTCCTTACGCGGCGGCTCGGGATCACGGTGCCTAAGCATAAAGGCGAGCACCACACCGATTAGCGCACCGCTTAAATGCGACTCGAAAGAAACCTCGCGCGCCACCGGTAAAACACCCCAGATCATGCTGCCGTAAAGAAAAAATACGACCAATGAGAGGGCTATGGCGCGCCGGTCCCAACGAAGTATGCCGACCGTTAAAACGAAAAACAACATACCGAAAGCAAGCCCGCTTGCGCCAATGTGATAAGCCTCGCGTGCAAACAACCACACTGCGATGCCGCTACCGAGATAGACAATCGGCAGCAGTATTTTAGCGGCTCGCGGATAACCATAAAGTAACACTGTGCCGATCACAATAATCGGCATGGTGTTGGCAAACAGGTGCGCGAAGGAGCTATGGATAAAAGGCGAGAAGAGAACCCCGGTCAACCCACTAGTCCGGCGCGGATAAATACCGAACTGGGTTAAGTCGAGACCGCCAAAATACTCTGCAAGTTTCACCGCCCAGAGCAGTAGCACGAACGACAGCACGATAGCAAATGCGATTCGCAATCGCCGCGTATCGGCAGTAGTGTCAGGTCGATGTTGAACATCCATATGGGTAATGCGCTGTGCGCTGTTTAGCGAGTAAATATTAAATAGCTAGCTAGTATCGTCCTTGCTTGCACTCATTATCACCCGATCCCTGCCCGCAGCCTTCGCCCGGTATAGCGCATCGTCAGCTCTTCGGATTATATCTCCAGGCACCGATTTACCACCCGGCAGAGCGGTGGCGACGCCCGCGCTAATGGTAACGAATTTGGTCCCTTCGATCCTGGAACCTTCGTGGGGAATGTTGAGAGTTCGTATATTTTCACATATCGATTCAGCTACGCCAAAAGCACCCTCAGAGTCGGTATTTGGCAGTACTACGGCAAATTCCTCTCCACCATATCGAGCAACCATATCTCCGGGCCGGTTTACCACATACAGTAAGGCACCACTAATACGTTGCAGGCATTCGTCACCATCAAAATGTCCATAGGTATCATTGAAAGCCTTAAAATAATCTATATCCAGTAATATCAACGAAAGTGTATTCTCACCTCTTTCCGCACGCAGTATTTCGGCATCTAGTACTTCATCGAAGTGTCGCCGATTGGAAAGTCCCGTGAGTGAATCTGTATGCGATATTTCGAGCAGTTTCTGCTCAATTTTCTTTCGCTCCTGAATCTCTTCTTCCATCCTGTAATTAAGCCGGATTGCCTCAATCATTGACCTGTTAACCGGTACGAAGGCACGAATAACAATGATTGAATAAACACAGATTGCTAAACTAAGGGCGGTATTGAATTGGCCCCCTAGATAAAATAGGTGAAGCGTGCCGGGCAATACAACAGGAATAAAAAATGCCAGTAAGGTTCTCATACTAATCGTATACGCGCTTATTGACGCTGCACTCATTCCAACAATCCACATGGCCATAACTACCGTATAAATAGGGTCTTCTACGGGTATAAACAGTAATTCGGAAACCCCCCATATTGATCCCTGTAGTAAGGTACCAATAATGTAAATATTTCCCCATCTACGAGAATATTCTATGTTTTCCTGATTTTGTCGAAGAAATACTAAATAAACAGGTATTCTCGCTACTGATAACGCGACAAGGCAGGCATACCAAATTAGAAGCACTGTATGATCACTAACTGCCCAAAATATCCAGACAAAGATCGCTCCGGCAACTGGACTACCCACAGCTGCGGTCATGGTTTGGCTGTAAATGAGTCGCACCTGTTCGGTGTAGACAAGTCTTTCCAGTGCTGTCATTGGGAAACTTCTACTTTATTCATCGCCTGATATATCATTTATAATTATAGAATCGGAATGTAATATGGTAGATCATGCACTAAAGCCAGCATAATGAGAATACACAATCCGATCAGTAGTTAATCGTCCCGGGATTCTAACGAGTTATCGGTCGGAGCATGCCGCCAAAACCTACTTAAAAATCGAACCTGGCTCGAACTTTATATCAAATTTTGGGTCATTCCAATACAACTATAATTATCTACCACCTAATCAATATCACAGTTGTTAATTGGAATCTAGGTTAACATGATCTATCTCTGGTATGACCTCAATAATATGATTACAAAACGCCATCCCCTGAAGTCATTCTGGGCCATCTTACTGGTACTTGCCTTTGCTATGGCTTCATCAAATTCGATGGCTACCGAAGACGCCTGGACGGTTCGCCAGTTAATGCAGCAATTGTCGAAAGTAAGTTATGCCAGGCTTAATTTCGTAGAGACAAGACAATCCATCTTCCTTTCATCTGATATGGTGATTGAAGGAAACATGGAGTATAGAGCGCCAGATTATATGGTAAAAAACACCCTTTCCCCAACCACTGAAAAGGTCGTAGTTGATGGAGATTCGATGATTGTCCAGAAACTCAGAGAATCAGGTAAAAAAGGCGCGACGTTGCAAACGAAAAGATACTCGATTCAGTCTCATCCCGTTCTACAGGCAGCGGTTGGTGGCATTCGATCCGTATTAGCGGGGAATTATGAGTTGTTGAGTAAAAACTATGTAATTATGATGGATGGCCTTTATCAGGACTGGACTCTGGAATTGGTACCAAAGTCAGCAGAAATTCTGGAACACGTTAAAAAAATCACCCTGTCCGGTAAAGAAGCCCAAATCCGGCAATACTTTACCTTACAGACCGATGGTGACGAATCGGTAATGAAGCTAAGCTACGAAGTATTGAATAAAGAGAATTAGATTTATTTATTGTGGGCACAACACGAAAAAACTCAATTATTATACTAGGCCTGGTTTTCGTTTCGCTGATCGTAACCCTTTCGAAGTTTAAGATGTCTACCGACCTGGCTTTGTTTCTCCCCGAGCCGGTAACAAAATTTGAACGATTGCTGCACTACCAACTGGATAAGAGCGCATCTTCGAATATGATCTTCTTATCATTCTCGGGCTTGCCGCCGAAAAAACTCGCTGAGTTTAACCGGCAAATGGCAAGGCAATTGCGAACTTCAAAAACTTTTAGCCGAGTTTCCAATAATGTAGGAAACCTGAGTGACAGTGGCCTGGAGTTTTTGGAAAAGTACAGATATCTGTTGACCCAAAATGATCTGTCCCGCCAATTTTCTGCCGAAGGTCTGAAAGAATCCCTACAGAATCGTCTTGAAGGCCTGGCATCATCTAGTGCTCCGATAGAAAAACGCTATTTACGCAAAGATCCAACCGGTGAAATCATCACCCTGCTCGATGAATGGCGGGGGAAAATCAGTAATCATAGGCGCCCGCTTGAAATCGAAGGAGTCTGGTTTTCTGATGACAAAATAAGAACATTAATTCTGGTAGAAATTGCAGCCGACATTTCCAAAATGATTAATCAGGAAATTGCGGTAAAAGAAATCCGTTCACTTTATGCAAAGATAAAATTACCCGGTCTGGTGCCGATTATGACTGGGCCTGCGATATACGCGGTGGAATCAGGCGAAGACATCCAGCAAGACGTTAAATGGCTGACGCTAATTGCTGTTTTACTAGTCACTTTGTTTCTATTAGCAGCTTATCGTTCAATTCGGATCGTATTCCTGATCATAAGCCCGCTTTTCGCAGGCGTTATTGTCGCAACCGCCAGTATCTTACTTCTATTTGGGCAAATTCATGGAATTGCCCTGGCCTTTGGTATCACCCTGGCGGGTGTCGCCGTAGATTACCCAATTCATCTCCTGACCAGTTTACAGGGCGACAAGAGTAAAGATTCTGGCAGTGTATCGAAAATCTGGGGGACGTTGAAATTAGGTGTGTTATCTACCGTAATAGCATATGCAGCATTCCTGGTATCTGGTTTTGGTGGATTACAGCAGCTTGGATTGTTTACCATCGTAGGCTTGATAACCGCTGCCCTTTTTTCACGCTGGGTATTACCGATGCTGGCGAAAAATCAACCGAAGGAAAGTTTTGGACTTTCTGGACTTCATCAGGTTTTAAAATGTTGGGGACAGCATGCACCCCGATTACGTTGGGTAGTTGTTGCTGCTTTTATTACTTCGACCGGTTTGCTCGTTTCATCGCAAATGCCAATATTGCACCTCAATGTCGACTCTCTAAGTCCGATCAAGGAGAAACGTCTCGCAGAAGGAAAGCTACTCCGAGGCGATCTGGGATTCTGGTATGGCGGCAGTATGATGATTGTGACTGATAAAGACAAAGAGGCTGTCCTGCAATATTCTGAACGCATTCAATCATACCTCGATGATCTGGTAAATGAGCGTGTAATAGAAGGCTATGATATGGCCTCGCATTTAATTCCTAGCAAGCAACGCCAGGCCGTCAGAAAATCTAAAATCTTGGATATAGATGTATTACGGAGTAACCTGGAGTCAGCTTTGATAGACCTTCCTTTTAGGAATAATATCTTTGACCCTTTTATCAAAGACGTAAAAACCGCCAAAGAAATGCAACCAGTAGCACCTTCAAACCTGAAAGATACAGCAATCGGTGCGAAGCTTAATCCCTTACTTTTCGAATTTGATGGTGAAGCCGCTGGGGTGATCCTGTTGCATGGCATAAACGACGATGCGAAGTTGAAATCTTTCGCCGATCAAAATGAAGGCCTTTACTACATGCACCTTAAAACAGCGTCAACGAATCTGGTTGCACGCAGTGTCGACCGGGTGGGGTTATCAATGATAGGTTGTATATTTGTTATCTACCTATCCCTGGCAATAGCATTTAAAAGCCTGATGCGACCTTTCAAAATTATGGTTCCTACTTTAACAGCCGCCATTGTCGCAGCAGCCATTCTAGTATTAACCGGAAATCCACTTAGTATTTTCCATCTAATTTCTCTACTGCTAGTGGTTGGGCTGGGGCTAGATTATGCGCTATTCTTTAATCGCCTCCCTGGTAACAAAAGTGAATGGGATACCACTTTTAAGGCCCTATGGGTCTGCGCTATCACGACTATTCTAGTATTTGGAATCCTGATATTTTCGCAAACTCCACCGCTGGAGGCGATAGGTAAGACGGTCGGTCTAGGTGCTTTTATCAGTATTATTTTTGCAGCGATGTGGGCAGCCACACCGGATAAAACTGTTGATTCTTAATTTCAGGGAAACCTCGTCCCTAAAAATACTTCGCCATCTCAAGCAACAAATAATCATCATCCTCAAAAGCAATCAACGGATCCGACTCATCGACATTGCTAAATACCTGCGCTTCGATGGTAGCTTTCCAGCTATCACCAATCCGGCGGTTACCTTCCAGTCTAAAGCTACGGCTTTGCTTTTCTGTATCGACCACAAAACCCGCCAGCAAATCGGTGCTTTGCACATCGTTAAACGCCAGTCGTGCGCCAACAAAGATGTCACGATCAAACACACCGCGTGAGCCTTCGGGTCGATTATCATGTGAGTACTCGACCAGGGTGCCCAAATCGATATCAGATTCGTAAATACCGTAAAAGGTATATTCAAAACCGCCTGTTAAGGCTTCAAAGTCTATATTATTGGTATCACGATGGATGACTTCAAGTTTCCAGGTCCAGTCTTCGTCGATAAGTTGCGCATCAAGGCCGAGCTGGGTCATTTGTGCGTAATGTGGAATCAATATTGGTTGGCCATTACTGTCGAGAGCTGTATTAAATTCGGGCTCGCGATTAGTACCTTTAAACCAGGTTATGCCAAAGTCGAAGTCGTCGATGGTATGCGAATATCGAATTGCATAATCGACATGACTGTCTTCGTCGGATGATTGGTAAGTCGCTGCGTCCCCATCGACAAGAAGAGGCAGTCGCGGCCTGCCCTCAACACTCTGAAATGTTCGCTCACGAAAGCCTGGTAAAACCAGAAAGTCGACCACGCCCCAGTCTTCGTATCTTTTAAGATGAAGCATCGGCTGGCCGAGTTTATCCTCACCATCGATACCTTCGACCTGATCGATTTGATTCACTACATCGACCAGATGCTGCGATTCGGTCACACCCCAGAACATGGTATTAAGACCGACCCGCCACTCATTATCACCGTCGAGGTGCAACCACATTAACTCTCGAATATCGGCATGGTTACGCCCGTCATCTTCACTATCGGCTCGGAGGAACAACTCGGTGCTCCAGCTATCGTCACCGTCATTCCACTCACCAGACCATTTCGGCTGAAAAGAAACAGTCAAATTGTCATTGAATTGTTTTTCAAACTGCGCATCCTCGGTAAACAAAAATGCTTCCAGTGCAACGTTGCCAGAAAACTCGGCTACTGCAGCCGTTGATAGCCAGGCCAGAAAAACAATCCAAAGTCCATGTTGCTTCATATTGCCCCGTTTACTTCAATCTTTTCAAAGCTTGAGAACGAAAGTCACGATCACTCAAGCCAGTTTTGAATTCATAGTTCTTCCATTCCAATAACGTACTTTTACCATTTTGATGGTTAATCATTTCCATGGTTCCAGGTCTCCAGTAATGTCCGAGAAACTGCTGGAAGTCACTTCCTTCCATTGTTTTCAACAAAGCTTTCTTACGATCATAATATTCCGCCTTAACAATTCGATAACCCTCTTTATCGATCCAGGCTACCTGACGGGTGTAACCCGAATGCTTGTAGGCTGGAATACGCTCGATGACATAACACTGCCACTCGCCACAGGCTTCTTCGCCTTTTAAACTATAGGTGTACTTTTCGACTTCTTGCGAACCTAGATCTTCAAATGCAAAGGTACTCCCCATAAAAGGGCCAGACTTGTTACGTGAATTAATGCGTTTTACTTTTTTCAGCGCTGGCAAATATAACCACTGATCATCCGGCTTAAGACCATGCGAGTAAGTTAGCATCGCGGTTCCCTTAACATCACGGGGCTCATCGAAGATTGATAAACTTCTGTCGCCATCGCCTTCAACCTCCAGTGTTTTGATTCGGATGTTACGCGTCGAGGTTTCACCATTTTTGTTCTTCAACGTCATCACCATATCGGCGGTAAAATCACTAAATCCTCGATCATAGACACGAGCCGCTGTGGCAACTTCAAGGCCTTTTTCTTCGGCTGTTTGAGCCAGCAACACCGAGGGCAGATTCAACGCGAGCGTAGAAAATAATAATACAAATTTTAATTTAAGCATGGCTGTACTCCTTTTTGTCGAGGGCCATTAATATAGGGGGTAGTAAAAGAAAATCGGCCAAAATCGCAAACACAATAGTCACCGCAGTCATAATGGCCATGTTTGAGTTAAGCTGAAAAGCCGAAAATGTGAGTACCAGAAACCCGGCTATTAGGACAATCGAGGTCACCACCAGCGCCAGCCCGACGGTATTAAATGCATACCGTACTGCATCCTCAGCATTCAGATTCTTTTCTCGCCTGGCACGCAGGTATTTACTCAGAAAATGAACGGTGTCATCGACTACGATACCGAGCGTCATGCCAGTCACGACAGACAGCGCTAATCCCACCTGACCGACTGCAATACCCCAGGCACCAAATGCCAGCGCTGCCGGTATCAGGTTCGGAATCAGGCTTAGCAAGCCGATTTTGAAAGACTTAAGAGCAAAGATGAGAATGATAGAAATCAAAACCAGGGCTACCGTAGTACCAAATAGCATACTCCGGATGTTACGCTGGCCTATATGGCTAAACATCAAGGTCGGACTCGCACCATCGGTTTGCATACTTTTCGGTGCATTATCACCGAGCCAGTCTTTGGCACGCTGCTCCAGGTTGAGCACTGTATTGGTGGTCATATTGCGTAACATCACCACCATGCGTGTCGCCGATTTGTCGATATTAATCTGGTTATTCAGATCCAGTCCGTAAGGCAATGACATTTCGTATAACAGTAAATACTGCGCCGCCAGCTCGCGCTGCTCCGGCAGTTGGTAATAAGCTTCATCATCACCGTGCATGCTGCGGTTCAAACGTTTAAAGGTATCGGTGATGACGTTGACGTGTATGACTTCGGGTTGCTCGCGATACCAGATAGCAAATTCCTCGACATGCTGCTGAAAAGCCGGTTCGCTAACACCGCCATCCTCTCCCGATTCCAGCGAATAATTCACCAGGTAAAGGCCGCTCAAATTTTTCGAGGCGTAGTCAGCATCGCGACGGAATTCAATTTTCTCACTGAAGTATTTAACAAAATCGTCATTCAGCTCATTGTTCGGCACAAACGAAATCAAAACCAGACAGCCAAGGCCCATGACCACCAGCAACTTCGAGCGCTTGGCGATAACAAATTCGGCAAAGCGACGCATCGCAATACTTGAATTAGTATCTTCAACCTTTTGCCGACCGGGCAATATCATCATGATCGCGGGAAGAAATGTCACGCTCAATACGAAAGCGACCATGACGCCCATGGCGACAATATTACCGAGGTCCCGAAACGGCGGCGCATCGGAGAAATTCATACTCATGAAACCTATCGCTGTGGTAATACTGGTCAAAAAAACCGGTTGCATATTGATCCGGATACTATCAACCATGGCTTCGTGCTTGCTTTCACCGGTTCGCATTAACAGCACATAATTCATCAGCACATGCACACTATCGGCAATCGCCATGGTGGGGATAATCATAATCGCTGAAAAAGATGGCGGCGTTAGCGCAATACCAAACCAGCCTGCCATACCCATCGCCCCGACAATCGAAAATATGATGATCATGAAGGTGGCGATTGTGCCAGAAAGCCCCCTCACCCAAAAATACAAAACAACGACGAAAATCAGTAGCATGAGCGGGAACAGCGTCGACATGTCGTATTGACTAGCTTCTGGAAAGGCCTGGTTCATCATCACGATGCCGGTGAGCCTGACTTCGATATCGGGGAAGTTATCGACGAACTCAGCACGCAGGTCGCGCACAAAGCTGACCACCTCGGGGTTCTCGACAATCGGATCAACTCCCGGTAACTCGATATTGATATTCACCCCGGTGACATGTGCCTCGGGTGATATCAGTCGATTGATTAGCACCGGTTCTGACAGGGCAATTTCGCGAATCCTGGAAAGATCCTCATCGCTTAACACACCGGGTTCTAACGCCAGATCTTCTACCAGCAAATCATCCTCGACTGCCGAGGTATGCTGATAGTTGGTTACCGACTCGACTCTAGTCGAATGTGGGGTCTCCCAGGCGCGTTCGGTTAACCAGGCGACTGCCTCGAGGGTTGGACGAGTAAAAACTTTGCCGTCCTTCGGTGCCAGTAAAAGCATAACATTATCACTACGCGAGTAGGTATCCTGAATATTTTCAAAAGCCAGTAATTGTGGATTATCTTCACCGAAGAACACTCGATAATCATTGGTAAAGGTTAAATATTGCGCCCCCGCACCCATCGCCATCACCCATAAGATACTGAGTAATACGGTTAGCCACTTAAAACGAATAATATATTCTGCGTACTGTTTAACCATTTTAGATCCTTTTATCCTTGTCTTGTTTTTTGCGAATTAGTTCGAGATACTGGATCAAGCCATTCCCGCAGAGATAAAGTTTATCCAGGCTTTGTGCAACCTTGGCGGCGTTCATAGCCCCTTCCATAGTCGCAACTATCATCATTGCCACAGTATCTGGATCGATATCATCCCGCACCTGGCCATTTTTCAGCGCTAGATGGAAGCCATCCGTAATCGACTGGTGCCATAGATCGTAAATTTTAATTAAACGAATACGAAAACCTTCATCGATCGGTGCCATCTCCTGCGCCAAAACGGTCAACGGGCAACCCAGTTCGACGTCAGTCATAGAGAACGCATCACCAGAACTTTGTATCAATTCGATAATGCCATCGATGGGGTTTTCGAATTCTAGCAGCGGCTCGACAAAACTTAAACGAATATGCTCTGAAATAACTTCGTCCACGACCGCGTAGCCAAGCTCGGTCTTATTGGGGAAATGATGATAAAGCGCACCCTTGGTAACGCCAGTACGCGCAAGAATATTACTCAGACTCGCCGACTGGAATCCCTGCCAATGAATCTCCTTATAGGCAGCGAAGAGAATTTCACCTCTTGTGCCTAACTCCCGGTCATCCAGCGGGCGCCACCAATAGATATTTTTGTCGGTTAAGTTGTTCATTCTGTCTCGTACATACCAATTGGTATGCTTTATAATACCGATCGGTATGTTTGTCAATCGAAAGATAAAAATTACCAGCTAATTTTAAGCTTGCGTTATCTATACGAGAACAATAAAGTGAAATCGTGAATACTGAATTTATAAACAATAAAATAATTCTGATTTTGAACGGTTCCGGTTTAGCTGATTCAACTCTGGAGTCGATACGGGCATTGTGCCAGGCACGTTGCGAACAAGCAGATCTTAAACTTGATTTTCACCAAACCGATGATGAAGAAGAAATGTCCCGCTGGATAACAAATGACAGTGAAAATTTCGACGCCTTAATTATTAACCCAGTTGAATTCAAAATATATCGCTCGGCAATCAAAACGATAGCTCATTTAAAAAAGCCGATTATCGAAGTCCATATGAACAATATTTTCCATTCAGAAGCTGGATTGACCAAACCACTACAGGTTCCGGAAGCGGAACTGGGTTTTATCTGTGGCATGGGAATACAAAGCTATCTGCTTGCTATTAGTGCGGTCGAGCGAAGGCTAACTCAATGAAAATATTGGTGATTAACGGCCCAAATCTGAACCTCCTCGGAACGCGCGAACCCGAAATTTATGGTAGTGATACTCTCGAAGACATAGCCAAACGTTGCCAGCAACTAGGCAAGCAACGCGGGATGGACGTTGAGTTTAGACAGTCCAATCATGAAGGGACAATCGTCGACTGGATTCAGGAGGCTATTAACGAGGTTGATGCCATTGTTATCAATGCTGGCGCCTACACGCATACTTCTGTTGCAATCCATGACGCACTGAGAGCCTATTCTGGCTACAAAATTGAACTGCATATTTCTAATCCGCATTTACGCGAATCATTCCGACATATTTCGTATGTCTCTCCAACGGTACATGCAGTTGTGGCGGGATTAGGCGTTCGCGGTTATGACCACGTCATTGAAATATTGCCCGATCTGCTGAAACAGAGCCAGTAAACGCTAGATCGCTACCATAACTCGAACCGCATCCAGGCGAAGTCGCGCATGACTCAGTGAGATTTCAAACGATTTCAGTTGTTCTCGGAAAAACTCAATTTCCTCATCGCGAACACTGGAGTTAATTTGCTGTAGCGCGGTTAAGCGATCTAGCTCCTTACCCAGCACTTTTTGACCTCGCGCTCTGGCTGACTCTACCAGTTCACTTACCTGCCGTTCTGCGATAGATTCGGCGCTGGCTAGCAAGTTGCCAAGTTCGGTTTGTCGAGCCTTGATAATTTTTAGCGAAGTATCAATGTCCACCCGCTGCAACAATTGTTTGATGACTGCTCGATCCAGTATGTGGCCGTGTTGCTTGCCCTGCTCATCGAGGACGATGGCAACACTACTATTGGGAAAATAACGCGCCGCATTGAGGCTGGCGTTATCGGCAAACTCCATCAAAAAGTGGCAGTCTACGAGCAAAGTCCCCGGTTTCACTCCGGAATATTTGATGGCTATCAGCGCGGTGTTACCGAACTCGCTGCTGAGAATTAAATCCATCGCGTTGCGTACGAAAGGATGCTCCCAACTGAGAAAATGTAAGTCTTCGTTCGTCAGTGCGACGCTACGTCGATAGGTCACGGTCATGCCGTCATCGGGCAGACCTGGCATTTTTGTCAGCATATTATCGCCTGGCGTAATCACCCAGCTATCAGGCCCGTGGATTTCGCTGTCAACACCGTAGCAGTCGTAGATTCTTTCCATAAATTTGAAAATATCGAGATCGAAATCACGCTGCATGGCCTGATCGGTTAAGCTCTCGGCGACCTGTGGTCGACAGGAGTTGAATTCCAACAGTCGATCACGCCCCTGCTGTAAGGCTTCATTTAACTTATCGTGCAAGCTCGCCGTTTGGTCGATAAATTCATCGATCGCTAGCGATGGGTCTTTAAGGTGAAGGCTAAGCGCCTTCTGCATTTGCATAAATACCGAGTGACCCGCCGGACAGGTGTGTCGGAAGGCATTCATGCCCTCGTCGTACCAACGAAACATGACCGCCTGCGCGCTAGCCTTTAAATAAGGCACATGAATATTAATCACCGCATTTTGACCGATGCGATCGAGCCGCCCAATACGCTGTTCGAGCAGATCAGGATTCAACGGCAAGTCGAATAACACCAGATGATGCGAGAATTGAAAATTACGTCCTTCACTACCGATTTCGGAACAGATTAGCACCTGCGCGCCGGTTTCGTGATCGGCAAAATCTGCCGCACCGCGATCACGCTCAACCAGGCTCATGTCTTCGTGAAATACCGCAGCGCGAATGCCGTGATTGATTTTAATGCGCTCGACTAAACTCAGTGCAGTAGCCGCACTCGATGCTATCACCAATACTTTTCGATGCTTATAGTCGCGCAGAAATTCACCGAGCCAATCGATACGAGGGTCGCTGTTTGCCCAGCTCGATTCCATACCCGGGATCTGTTCGGGTGACAATAATGACTGTAAATCAGCGGCCATTGGCGAGTTATCTACCCAGGCCTGGTGCCATTCCTCACCAGCCTGGAGCCCATAAGCCTTAACTTCTCGTTCGGGGAAGCCCTGTACCACATGGCGTGTATTACGAAACAACACCCTGCCCGTACCATGTCGGTCGAGCAAATGTTCGATGAGTTCGAGCTTTGCCGCGTCGCGAGATTCTTCATCTTCATTAACCAGCCTGTCGAGACTACTTTGATTATCGCCTTCAACCAGCGTTTGTTGCAACATTTCCCACTGCTCGTCTTTTAACGGGCCTTCCTGCTGCAGGGATTCAACCAGATCGGCCAATTCACCATAGCTCGATTCATCCTGTAAAAAGCTATCGAGATCGCCAAAACGATTCGGGTCTAATAGCCGCAGACGGGCGAAATGACTTTCTTTGCCGAGCTGCTCGGGTGTAGCGGTTAACAGCAACAATCCCGGCGCTTTACTGGCCAGCGATTCGACGACACTATATTCGGCACTTACCGATTCGGCCGACCAGGCCAGATGATGCGCTTCATCGACCACCAGTAAATCCCATTCGCCCTGTAACGCCTGTTCGCTACGCCGGGGATGATTCACCAGAAACTGCAGGCTACAGATGATCAATTGCTCACTATGGAACGGATTATCTCCATTGCCAAGATGGCCTTCTTCGTCGGTTTCTTCGACGGCTGCGCAACGATTTTCGTCGAACACGCTAAACATCAGATTAAAACGCCGCACCATTTCTACCAGCCATTGATGCACTAGTGACTCAGGCACCACAATGAGTACACGTCGCGCTCGTTCAAGCAATAATTGCTGGTGTAAAATCAGTCCGGCTTCGATAGTTTTCCCTAGTCCAACTTCATCGGCGAGTAATACACGCGGAGCAAAACGACGCGAGACTTCGTGGGCGATGTAAATCTGATGCGCGATTAAGCTGGTACGACAACCGGCCAGGCCGTAAATCGGTGATTGCAATAAAGTATTCGAAATTTGACGCGCCTTTGTGCGCAAAGAAAACCATTTGTTACGATCAATCTGGCCATTCAAAAGGCGTTCGCCAGGACGATTCAGTTGCAGGTAATTATTGAGCTTGCCTTCGGGTAGAACGACAGGATCACCATTCTCATCTTCGCATTGGTAAACGATTAAGCCGTTCGACTCTTGTAGATCTATGACCTGCATCATTTGGTCGGACTGACTCTGAACCCAGTCGCCGGACTTAAATCTTACCCGAGTCAGTGGCGCACTCTGTCTTGCATAGGTTCGAATTTCAGCAGTCGCCGGAAAAATTATGCTGACCCTGCGATGTTCGATCTCGATTACCATACCAAGGCCAAGTTGTAGCTCGGCCGCACTAATCCAGCGTTGACCGATCGAAAATTCCTGCATTGCGGTTCCTGATTAAACGGGGTTAAATTATAGCAACGCCTCGATAAAAAGTTCGACTAATTCGCGTTAAACATAGCTTGCAGAAATAGATTTTCTTGTCGAAAATGCACGCATGATTAATATCAACAATAGCGGTTATTTTATTACCGGGTCCGACACCGATGTCGGTAAAACTTACATTGGTTGCGAACTGATTCGGCAATTGCGGGAGCTGGGAGCAGAAATTGAAGTTCGTAAACCTGCTGAGTCGGGCTGTATGCCCGGTGATACCGGACAGCTGATCGCCGCCGATGCATCGAAGTTAAGCGCTGCCAATAACAATGCCGAATCGATGTCTCGGGTTGCCGCCAATCGATTTAAAGCCGCCCTGGCACCGCATCGCGCAGCGCGGCTCGAAGGCAAAGAGCTACTTATCACAGATTTAATCGAAGCCTGTTCGCTCGATGACGAGAGAAAACTTCTGTTTGTCGAAGGCGCTGGTGGATTTTACTCGCCAATCGCCGAAAATGGTCTCAATGCCGACCTGGCCAGCACTTTACAATTACCAGTCATCATTGTGGTAAATGATCGTGTCGGTGCAGTGAATCAGGCATTGTTGACAATTCAGGCGGTTGAAAGTCGCCATCTTCCGATTGCTGCAGTTATCCTCAATCGAGTCGAAATCGAGCATGAAAGGGAGATGGATAATGTCGCGGATTTAGTCCCTCATTGCGCCTATCCAGTTTTTCACTGCGACCACCAACAGGCATTACCTCGCGTTTTTCTGGCTAGTCGGTAATCACCTGGTATGCGCGGTTACCTGATCATCCTCACCGGCTATGTCGGCTGGGGTCTCTTCCCGCTCTACTGGGCATTACTAAACCACGTCCCGGCACTAGAGGTTTTGCTGCATCGGATGCTCTGGGCGATGCCGGTGTTAATTTTTCTGATCGCTATCAGCGCTCGTCGCCGCCTTCAGGTATCGCAGGCACTTGTATCCTGGTCATCGATGCGGCTACTTACCATATCAAGTCTGGTAATTTGCTTCAACTGGGGTATATATATCTGGGCAGTCGCCAATCATCGCGTAGTCGAAGCCAGCATGGGTTATTTCTTAACACCAATATTCAACGTGATAACGGGCGTTTTCATGTTCCGAGAACGCATCGATAAATTAAAATCAATCGCGATTATTTTCGCGGCGCTCGGTGTTTTATATTATATTTTTAACACCTCTGCCATTCCCTGGGTCGGCCTGGCTGTCGGTATTAGTTTTGCCGCTTATGGGTTACTGCGAAAAACAATGGATACCAACGCGATTCCAGGATTATTCATCGAGACCCTGATCCTGCTACCCTTTACGTTCGGCACGCTATTCTGGATTCACTATCAGGGCCAGGCAGTGTTTTTACAGCTCGACATCAGTACCGACTGGTTACTCATTCTGGGTGGGCCGATAACTATCCTGCCGCTAGTATTTTTCACAGCGGGTACTCGTATGCTACCTATGACGACGGTGGGTATTCTGTTTTATGTCACGCCGAGTTTGCAGTTTCTGTCCGGCATCTTTATTTTGGGTGAATCCTTCGACAGCCACCGACTGATAGGATTTGCGGGCATCTGGATTGGACTCGCTATTTTTTCTTATAGCCTGACTCGAAAGTCATCTACACCGGATTAATTCACCAACGCCGATTTAATAGCCTGTAAAATTTCCTGAACATCCATTGGTTTGGTGAGATATGTCTGGAATCCGGCCTCCAGCCCTTTTGCGACATCTTCCTTGCTGTCCGCTGCGCTTAATGCTATCACCGGTATATCGGGTACGATATTCATTTCCTTCAGCTTTTTGAGGGCTTCAAAACCACTCATTCCAGGCAAATTAATATCTAGAATTATCATATTTGGGTTATGCCTGTTAGCCATCTCCAGTCCTAGCTCCGCATTATGCGCTGACATTAATGTCAGCCCTGAGCATAGACTGACGATGCCCAGCATTAGCTCAAGGTTCATTAAATTGTCTTCGACGTAAAGAATTCGGCCCGACAGCATCGAATAATCAGTCACAATATCAGGTAGTAAAGCCACACCTTCCTCAGCAGGCATAACAGACGCCGGGGCTAGTGGAAGTTCGAGCCAGAATACTGAACCCTGTTCAGCATTGTTTTTAAAACCTATTCGACCATCCATTAAGGTCAACAATTCTTTCGCGACATAAAGGCCGATCCCGGTACCTTCAATATCAGTATTTTCTGCGCCTATTCGGTTGAAAGGTTGAAACAATTCGTGCTGTCGATCTTCAGGGATACCGATACCATTATCTGCAATTTCGATACGTAGATAATTGTCTGGCGTTTCGCTCAATCGAATATCTACGACGCCATTATCGTTTCCGTACTTAACCGAATTTGATAAAAAATTGAGCAGAATATGTCGTAGACGAGTCAAATCGGCATATACCTGATATTTCTCCTGCGGATCGTGAAACAGGATTGTGATATCACGTTGTTGCGCCAATGCCTTAACCAGCGTAATACTTTCTTCAATGCTGCGATTGATCAAAACTTTTTTAATCGATATTTCGGTTTTACCTGCTTCAATTTCAGCCAGATCCATGACTTCTTCGATCAACTGTAATAAATGCTCTGCACCCCATTTAATATTGCGCACCGAATTTAGATGCTCGCCTTCGAGAGGGTTATCCGAATCATATTCAAGAATTTGTGAAAACCCAAAAATAGTGTTCAACGGCGTGCGCAAAGCGTGACTCATTGAAGACAGGAAAGCCGACTTGGCACGGTTATCTATATTTGCCCTGTTTTGAGACAATTTTAGTTTGGTAGTTTTTTGGGAGATTTGCTCACGTAATCGTTCGTTCTCGATTACAAGTTCGTCGTAACTTTCAGAAGTGGGTTCCGATTCACCCTGCAGTCCTTTATTTAAATACCCAGTGACCGCCTCAAGTTTTTTTACCAGCCAGCGCACATTACCCCACAAACTTCGGCATATTCCCAACTTCGACAATTTTCATGGCATTGGTTCCACCACCTGTGCCCATTAAATCGCCCTTGGTGATAACGACATGGTCACCATCCTGGACAACGTTTCGCTTTTTCAGCAAATCGACTGCTTCCCGGTTAGCTTCGGCATGGTTGGTGTGCACCGTAGGAAAATAAATCGGAAATACGCCCCGGTACAGGTTCACTTTTCGATTGGTTCCCTCGTGACGTGATAGCGCATATATCGGAATACCGGAACTAATGCGCGACATCCATAAAGCGGTCGAGCCCGATTCTGTTAGCGATGCAATCGCACGCACCTTGAGGTGGTTAGCAGTATACATGGTAGCCATCGCAATGGCTTCATCGACCTGGCTAAACGTGCTATTTAATCGATGCGAGGATTCGCTTGCACGTTTTTCTTTTTCGGCACTGAGGCAGATATCCGACATCGACTGAACCGTCAGAGCTGGATATGCACCCGTTGCGGTCTCGGCCGAAAGCATGACTGCATCGGTGCCATCAAGCACAGCATTGGCGACGTCAAAAACCTCTGCACGGGTCGGGATCGGGCTATCGCGCATGGATTCCATCATCTGCGTCGCGGTGATCACCACACAATTCATGCTCCGTGACAGATTAATGATTCGTTTCTGTATCGCGGGCAAATTCGCATCACCCATTTCCACACCGAGATCACCCCGCGCGATCATAATTGCATCGGAGGCTTCGATAATTGCCTCGAGATTATCAATCGCTTCGGCACGCTCAATCTTCGCTACAATACCACCGTGGCCACCTGCTTCGCGTAATAGACGACGTGCAGTGTGTATGTCTTCGGCCGTACGCGGGAAGGAGACGGCGAGATAATCGGCATCGAGCTTTGCTGCCGTTTTAATATCTATTTTGTCCTTTTCGGTTAGTGCTTCGGCGGTTAAACCACCACCTTTTAGATTAATTCCCTTGTTATTCGAAAGTTCACCGCCAACCAGCACATTGCAATTGATCTTGCTACCTTCAACCGAAATTACAGTGAGGACAATTCTGCCATCATCGAGTACTAAAACATTGTCTTTCTCAACGTCGTTAGGCAAAGGTTTATAGGTAATACCAACTTGAGTCTGATCACCATCATTGGTAGCACAGTCCGCATTCAGGCAAAAATCATCACCCGTTTTTAGCTCGATGGTATCATTCTTAAATCGTTCAATACGAATTTTCGGCCCTTGTAAATCAGCCAGGATTCCCAGGAAACGTTGATTCGCATCTCCGATTTTTCGAACTTTCTGTGCCCGCGCTATATGATCATCGGGATTACCGTGCGAAAAATTGAGCCGTACAACATCGACACCCGCCTTAACTATCGAGTCGAGGGCTTCATCAGACTCGGTAGCCGGGCCCAGCGTGGCAACGATTTTGGTTCTACGCATTACCTTTATCATAATCCATTTTCCTTTGCTCCAGCATAACCACAGCTGGTAACTGTTTACCTTCCAGAAATTCAAGAAAAGCGCCACCACCGGTCGAAATATATGAAATTTGGTCGGTGATGTCATATTTGTCAACTGCAGCTAATGTATCACCCCCGCCTGCGATGGAGAAAGTATCCGATTCGGCAATCGCCAGTGCCAATGTCTTCGTACCTTCACCGAACTGGTCAAACTCGAATACACCTACCGGTCCGTTCCAGACCACGGTAGCCGATTGTTGTATAATCTTTGCAAACCGGCCTGCGGTTTGCGGACCTATATCAAATATCATATCATCATCTTCTACCGCGTCGACGGCTTTGATCACAGCTTCGGCCTGTTCCGAAAACTCCTTGCCACAGACTACATCGGTCGGCACCGGAATCTCTTTCCCCTGATCTCTGGCCTGTTGCATTAATCGTTTGGCTTCGGGAATTAAATCGACTTCTACTAATGACTTACCCACATTATAGCCCGCTGCAGCAATGAAAGTGTTGGCGATTCCGCCACCAGGTATCAGTTGATCGACAATACCGGATAATGACTCTAACACGGTGAGTTTGGTTGACACTTTAGAGCCACCGACTATTGCCATCATCGGCCTTCTTGGATTATCGAGCGCCTTGCCCAGGGCTTCCAGCTCACCAGCCAGTAGTGGGCCGGCACAGGCAACAGGAGCAAACTGACCCACACCGTGGGTAGATGCCTGGGCTCGGTGCGCCGTACCAAAAGCGTCCATTACATAAACATCACACAAAGCGGCATATTGCTTCGAGAGCGTTTCATCATTGGCTTTTTCGCCACTGTTAAAACGGACATTTTCGAGCAGAACGACTTCACCATCGGCCATTTCGGGTGCCTGTTGTAGATAGTCGGTTACCAGTGCAATTTTTCGTCCAAGCGATTGACTCAAATAATTAGCGACTGGCTGTAAAGAATATTGTGCCTCAGACTGGCCTTCGCTCGGTCGACCAAGATGCGACATAATCATTAGCCTGGCACCGGCATCGATACAATGCTGGATCGCAGGCAACGACGCCTTGATACGCTGGTCACTGGTCACAACACCGTCTTTGACCGGCACGTTTAAATCCTGACGGATGAGTACGCGCTTACCGCTAAGATCAAGATCGGTCATTTTGATTACGGACATTGGGCTATTCTCTTAATTTTATAAATACGGTTCGACAGACAGCGAGTGTCCGTGAGGGAGGCAGCAGGACAGCGTGTCAGCAGGTAATGCTGTCACGCCATAACTGGTATTTACTGAGCGATTACCCGTGACATTTCCAGCACTTTGCAGGAATAGCCCCATTCGTTGTCGTACCAGGAAATCAATTTCACGAAGCTGCCATCCATTGCGATACCGGCTTCGGCATCGAAAGTTGAAGTGCATGATTCACCACGGAAGTCGGTAGAAACCACCTTCTCTTCGGTATATGCGAGTACGCCTTTCATGGCGCCTTCAGAAGCCTCTTTCATCGCGGCACAAATATCTTCATACGATGCTTCGTTTTCTAGTTCGACAGTTAGATCGATAACTGAGACATCCGAAGTCGGTACGCGGAAAGACATGCCGGTTAGCTTGCCATTCAATTCAGGCAAGACCACACCAACCGCTTTCGCTGCACCCGTGGAAGAAGGAATGATATTTTCCAGTATACCCCGACCACCGCGCCAGTCTTTCATCGAAGGACCGTCAACGGTTTTCTGCGTCGCAGTTGCGGCGTGTACCGTGGTCATGAGTCCGCGTTTAAGACCGAACTTGTCGTTAATCACTTTAGCAACCGGAGCAAGACAGTTAGTGGTACAGGAAGCGTTCGAAATAATATCTTCTCCCGCATATTTGTCATCGTTAACGCCGTAAACAAACATCGGCGTATCGTCTTTGGAGGGTGCCGACAAGATCACTTTACGCGCACCCGCATCGATATGTTTTTGTGCAGTTTCCTTGGTCAGGAACAAACCAGTCGATTCGACCACGACATCCACATTCAGGTCGCCCCATTTCAATTCAGCAGGGTCGCGCTCTGCGGTCAATCGAATATTTTTACCATTCACAACTAGCGTAGTACCATCGACAGAGATATCACCTTTGAAACGTCCGTGCACCGAATCGTGCTTAAGCATGTACGCCAGGTATTCTGGATCAAGTAGGTCGTTGACACCAACCACTTCGATGTCGTCAAAGTCCTGTGCTGCACGAAATACCATGCGCCCTATACGCCCGAAGCCATTAATACCGACTCGAATTGTCATTGCTATGCTCTCCTGATCTAAAAAATATTAAAAATTAAAATGGACTAGCCAAATCTATTGGTCATCGAAATCGCTAACCTGATTCACCGCATCGATCACTTTTTCCACAGTGAAGCCAAAATAGGCAAATAACTCTTTCGCTGGTGCCGATTCGCCGAAGGTATCGATACCAACCACCGCACCATCGAGACCAACGTATTTGTACCAGCCCTGAGTAACTGCCGCTTCGACCGCGACGCGAGTAGTGATATTGCTCGGCAATACTGACTCTCGGTAATCCTTCGATTGTCGATCGAACACGTTGGTGCTGGGCATGGAGACCACGCGAATATTGCGCTCGGTAAGCGCCTCCGAAGTAGCCGCATTCATCGCCAGCTCAACCTCCGAACCAGTGGCAATAATAATCGCCTCAGGAGTGTCCTCACAGTCTTTCAAAATATAACCGCCACGAGAAATTGCTTCGATTTGTTCTGGACTGCGTGGTTGATGCGGTAAGCCCTGCCGGGAAAAAATCAGGCTGCTCGGACCTTCTCGGTATTCGATAGCCGCTTTCCAGGCCACCGCAGATTCGACCGTATCGCAGGGTCGCCAGACCTGCATATTGGGGATCATTCGTAAAGTTGGGATTTGCTCGATGGCCTGGTGCGTGGGGCCGTCTTCACCCAGTCCAATCGAATCATGGGTATAGACGAAAATACTCTGTATCTTCATCAATGCCGCCATACGCAAAGCATTACGCGCGTATTCAGAAAACATCAGGAAGGTTGCACCGAACGGGATAAAACCGCCGTGCAGGACGATACCGTTCATCATCGCCGACATGCCGAATTCACGTACGCCATAATTGATGTAGTTGCTGTCAGGTGTTTCCGCCCGCATAGCCTTGAAGCCCGACCATTCGGTGAGGTTCGAACAACCCAGGTCAGCTGACCCCCCAAATAATTCTGGCAGCAGTGCCGAGAAGGCTTCAATCGCGGCCAACGACGCCTGACGCGTGGCTTTGGTTTCCGCCGCTTCGTCGGTTTCATTGATGAATGCCTGCGATGCTTCGGACCAGTTAGCCGGTAATTCACCACTCACTCGTCGTTCAAATTCAGACGCGAGTTCGGGGTGTTCGGCTTTATACGCGGCAAAGCTCTCGTTCCAGCTTTCTTCTTCTGATTGTCCATCGGCACGATGATCCCAACCACCATAAACTTCATCTGGTATCTCGAACGGCTCATGTTCCCAACCCAGTTCGATTCGAGTTAGTGCGATTTCGTCATCACCCAGCGGTGCACCGTGACAACTATGACCGCCAGCTTTATTCGGCGAGCCGTAGCCGATGACCGTTTTACAGCAGATCAACGACGGTTTCGCAGTTACCGCGCGGGCAGCTTCGATAGCAATATATATCGCATCGGCATCGTGACCATCGACCTCAACCACATGCCAGCCGTAAGCATCAAAACGTTTGGCGGTATCATCTTTAAACCAGCCTTCGACTTCACCGTCGATGGAAATGCCATTGTCGTCCCAAAAAGCAACTAGCTTGCCTAAACCGAGTGTGCCGGCCAGGGAACAGGCTTCGTGGGAAATACCTTCCATCAAACAGCCGTCACCCATAAACACATAAGTATGATGGTCGACGATGTCGTGGTTTTCTCGGTTAAATTCTGCCGCCAGCGCACGCTCAGCAATCGCCATGCCGACGCCATTAGTAATACCCTGTCCGAGGGGGCCAGTAGTCGTTTCGATACCCGGAGCATAGCCATGCTCAGGATGACCAGGTGTTTTCGAATGCAGTTGCCGAAAATTTTTCAAATCGTCGATCGAGACATCGTAGCCGGTTAAATGAAGCAGCGAATAGGGCAGCATCGAACCGTGACCGTTAGACATGACGAAACGATCACGATCCATCCAGTCAGGGTTGGCCGGGTTGTGGCGCATAAAGCTGTTATAGAGGACTTCTGCTATATCGGCCATACCCATCGGCGCACCTGGGTGACCTGAATTGGCTTTTTGAACGGCATCCATACTCAACGCTCTAATTGCATTGGCAAGCGTTCTACGTGATGACATAAGTTACTCCCGAGGAAACCTGGTTTTTTTCCGATATTCTAATACTATCGGAAGTTTAAGGCGCGATATTCTCTCGTAAATGCCTGAACACGGCAACTCAAAAAAATTATTATGCTCATTAATAAAACCTTTGGGTAAATGCTTTTATAATTGATGTAGCGAATATTTTTAACTAAACTATACTTCTTAGCACATTAGCCCGTGTCACCCGGGCACTGTTTTGTGAGGGGCGCTGCGACAGATTCTCTGCCAGGCTTTCAAATCAGTCACGATCAACGGCGCTCATAAATAGATATTAATAAGGTTTATTTATGAATAGCTCTGCCAGTAATACGAAAAATTCCTTTATATTCACCTCAGAATCAGTATCCGAAGGTCATCCGGATAAAGTTGCGGATCAAATTTCCGACGCGGTACTCGATGCCCTTCTGGAGCAGGATATCCGTTCACGCGTCGCCTGTGAAACTCTGGTTAAGACCGGCATGGTGCTACTCGCTGGTGAAATCACTACCAACGCCTGGGTTGATACCGAAGCACTGGTTCGTAAAACCGTCTGCGATATCGGCTACGACAATCCAGAATGTGGGTTCGATGGCAATACCTGCGCAGTACTCACTGGTCTCGGCAAACAGTCTAGCGATATCGCCATGGGCGTCGACGAATCAGCCGACCGTGAACAAGGGGCAGGCGATCAGGGTCTGATGTTTGGCTATGCCAGCAACGAGACCGACGTTTTAATGCCGGCACCGATTACCTATGCCCATCGACTGGTTCGACGCCAGGCCGAGGTGCGTAAATCTGGCGAATTACCCTGGCTACAACCCGATGCCAAAAGCCAGATCACATTCCGTTACGAAGACCATAAACCGGTCGGTATCGAAGCAGTGGTACTATCAACTCAACATAACGAAGATATCGATCTCGCCAGTCTACGCGAAGCGGTAATCGAAACCATTCTCAAGCCTGTACTACCGTCGGAATGGCTCGATCAATGCAAAAGCGAGCATATCCACGTCAACCCAACAGGTCGATTCGTTATCGGTGGCCCGGTTGGTGATGCTGGTCTGACGGGGCGAAAAATAATTGTCGATACCTACGGCGGTATGGCCAGGCACGGGGGCGGTGCCTTTTCGGGTAAAGACCCATCCAAAGTCGACCGTTCAGCCGCTTATGCCGCTCGATACGTCGCGAAAAACCTTGTAGCGGCCGGGATAGCCGATCGCTGCGAAATTCAGGTGTCTTATGCGATTGGCGTCGCTGAGCCAACTTCGATTAGCTTAGAGACTTTCGGCACCGGTCGAATCGACAACGATAAAATCATTAAACTGGTTCGTAACCATTTTGATTTACGCCCAAAAGGCCTGATTGCAATGCTCGACCTGTTGCGCCCAATCTATCTGCAAACAGCGGCGTACGGACATCTCGGTCGCGATGATATCGACCTGAGCTGGGAAAAAACCGATAAGGCCGAAGCACTAAAAGCAGAAGCTGGTCTATAACCACACACTAAATTCACTCACTTAAGGTTTTAATTATGAACGCAACCGCACAAGACGCTATCGATAAGGATTATATTATCGCCGATATTTCACTGGCTAGCTGGGGTCGAAAGGAAATCAACATCGCCGAAACCGAGATGCCAGGGCTGGTATCTTTACGCGGCAAATACGGTAAAGAGGCACCACTGAAGGGTGCTCGTATCGCAGGCTCCTTGCACATGACTATCCAGACCGCCGTATTGATCGAAACGCTGGTCGCACTCGGTGCCGAAGTACGCTGGGTTTCCTGCAATATATTCTCCACGCAGGATCACGCAGCAGCGGCGATTGCCGAATCTGGCGTGCCAGTTTTTGCCTTTAAGGGCGAGACACTGGAAGACTACTGGCAATATACACATCGAATGATGGAATGGCACGATGGTGGCACACCTAATATGATTCTTGACGACGGCGGCGATGCGACTGGGTTGATTAACCTCGGTAGTAAGGCCGAATCCGATATTTCGGTTCTCGACAACCCCGGCAGCGAAGAAGAAATCATCATGTATGCTTCAATCAAAGCCAAATTGGCCGAATCGCCAAACTGGTATTCAAATATCCTGAAAAATATTAAAGGTGTCACCGAAGAAACTACCACCGGCGTCCACCGCTTATACCAGATGCAGGCCAGGGGTGAATTAGCATTCCCCGCGTTTAACGTTAACGATTCTGTTACTAAATCTAAATTTGATAATTTGTACGGTTGTCGCGAGTCACTGGTCGATGGCATCAAACGAGCCACAGATGTAATGATTGCAGGCAAGGTTGCACTTGTTCTAGGATATGGCGACGTCGGCAAAGGTAGCGCACAATCCCTTAAAGGTCTGGGTGCTAGTGTTATGGTGACCGAAATTGACCCGATTTGTGCATTGCAGGCGGCTATGGAAGGTTTCCGTGTTGTGACCATGGAAGAAGCCTGTTCCGAGGCGGATATCTTTGTCACTACTACCGGCAACTATGACGTCATCCGCCACGAACATATGATCAAAATGAAGGATCAGGCGATTGTCTGTAACATTGGTCATTTCGACAACGAAATTCAGGTCGCTGAACTCAAGCAATACGAATGGGAAAATATTAAGCCGCAGGTTGATCACGTCATCTTCCCCGACGGTAAACGCATCATCCTGCTCGCCGAAGGTCGCCTGGTAAACCTGGGTTGTGGCACTGGTCATCCGAGTTTTGTCATGTCTAACTCGTTCACCAACCAGACGCTGGCACAGATGGAAATTTTCTGTAATCCCGGTAAGTATGGCAACGAAGTTTACACCCTGCCTAAACACCTTGACGAAGAAGTAGCACGTTTGCACCTGGAAAAAATCGGGGTTCATTTGACTCGGCTGACCGACAAGCAGGCCGATTATATCGGTGTTAGCGCCGATGGTCCTTACAAGCCAGAACATTACCGCTATTAATCAGATATAACCTGGCGGGCGATTTTCTGTCATGCGTATCTCACGCGTTTATGTCAGAGAATCGCTCGCCATTAGTTCCAGTATCAAGCTGGATACTGCCGCCAGCCACTACATACGTAACGTTTTACGCTTAAAGCCTGGAGCGATTGTCGCACTGTTTAACGGGCAGGATGAATACGATTATCGATCTCGACTCGAATTCGATGGAAAGCAGACTATTGCTACCGTCGAATCGAAAGACAAACTACAAACCGAATCTCCACTCGAGAGTGAGATTATTCAGGGGCTTAGCCGTAGTGATCACCTTGATTTCTCAATTCAGAAATGTACCGAACTCGGCGTTAAAAAAATCTCTATTTTTAATGCAGAACATAGCCAAATACCACTCAAACCGGCGCAACAGGATAAACGCCTGGCACACTGGCGGGCAATAGCCGTAAAAGCTTGCGAACAAAGTGGTCGCCACGTACCACCGGTTATTGAATTTTATAAATCGCTAGACGATATACTGGATACATCTGTTGGGAAGCTGAATAGAATACTACTCGAGTTTACAGGTCAAACACTGCCTGAGAGCCTGAAAAACTTTAGCCAAAAAGATCAGGTTTCTATTTTGATTGGCCCGGAAGGTGGGCTATCAAGCAGTGAGATCAAAAAAGCCCAGAATCATGATTTTCGTAGCACGAAGCTTGGCCCAAGAGTCTTACGCACTGAGACCGCAGCCATCACCTCACTGGCAATAGTGCAATCTTTATGGGGGGATTTCGAAACCTAACGATTTAGCTTGTCGATTTTTTCCTGATTAATCTGCGGCTTTAAATCGGCAATCATGGCATCGATATTCGGAATCGCTCGAGAGAATTCATCCCCATCGACTCGTGATATTAAGTACTGGCTCAAACTATCGTCAGTGCCTGATTCCATAGTGCTTGAATCGGCAAGATAAGCACGGGGAATATCCTGTATGTGCAACCCTATATATGGCACTTCGCTATCTTTTTCCGGATTATAAATGATTCCTATACGCGACCTGGGGCCGACGTGGGTTGCGTCCACCAAACACATTTGTTCAACAGAAACAACCGGCAAGTAAACCCCGCGCCACAAAACCACACCGAGAAACCAGTCGCTACTGTCTTCGAGTCGTCCAGGTTCTGAATATCCAATGATTTCTGCCACTGCCGAGTTTGGAATTACCAGGCTAATGGAAGACATAGGCAGCAGCATGCAACGAACAGAGGTATTATCACTCATATAATTCTCGCATAGGTTATTAAGTGCCCAGCGCCTGTTGGATATTGTTGATCAATTCATCTTCCTGATACGGTTTGCCCATGTAATTGGTAACACCGATTTCCAGCGCTCGATCACGGTGTTTTACGCCCGTTCGAGAGGTGATCATGATAATCGGGATTTTCGAATATTGATCTTCGTTTTGCATATGAGAGGCTAGTTCGTAGCCGTCCATGCGTGGCATTTCGATATCGAGTAGCATTAGATCCGGGCGAACATCTTCGAGTTGGGCCAAAGCATCAACGCCATCTTTTGCTGTCACCACATTGTAGTTATTCCTTTCGAGAAGTTTACTAGCAACTCGGCGCATGGTAATAGAATCATCGACCACCATAATGGTATTACGCTTAAGCTCTGTGGCAACTACTCCCTCGGGTTGATCAGCCCGATAAACAACTTTGACTGCGGCCGTATCGCCATGGCGTACAAGCCCGTTTACATCAAGGATAAGAACAACACTACCATCGGCAAGAATACTGGCTCCCGACAGACCTTTAACCTGGCTTAATTGTTTACCCAGAGATTTGACCACTATCTCACGATTACCTAGCACTTCATCTACGTGAAGCGCAACTCGAACGTCACCAGAGCGAGTCAATATCACTGGCTGTTTGGACTGGCTATCTTCGGCATCAATTTGCGCACCCGCACCGACCAGTTGCGAAAGATAGTGCAAACCAAATTTTTGACCTGCAAATTCCAGCTCGGCATTTTCAGCCTGGTAATACTCAACCAGTTTCTGAGTTTCGAGACGAGTAATACCTTCGATATTAATTAGTGGGATAGCATAGATTTCGTCGCCGGTTTTTACCAGGATAGCCTGATTAATCGACAGCGTAAAAGGTAACCGCGCGATAAACGTGGTGCCCTGTGGACTGGTTTCAATTTGTAATGTGCCACCGAGCTGCTTGATCTCGATATCCACAACATCCATACCCACGCCACGGCCTGATAGCTGGGTAACTTGCGAAGCGGTACTAAACCCAGGCTCTAGTATGTATTGCACCAGATCGCCATCAGCAACACTTTGATCTTTTTCTATCAACCCCATTTTCTGGGCCTTATTCCTTACTTTTTCGAGATCAACACCGGCGCCATCATCACTGACCCGGATAACCACATCCGAACCATCACGACTGATATCGATTTTGATTGCACCAGTTTCAGGTTTACCTTTCCTGACTCTTTCTACAGGAGGTTCTATGCCATGCGACACGGCGTTACGAATAATATGCTCTAACGGTGCAACCATTCGATCGAGCACCTTATTATCGACTTCATTTTCTTCACCGCTGATGATTAGTTCGGCCTTCTTGGCAACCTCCTGACTACTCTGACGAACCAGTCGACGCAAACGCGAAAACAGGCCAGAAAACTTTACCATACGGCTTTTTATCAAGCCGTCCTGCAAATCGGTATTAACGCGTGATTGTTGCAATAAAAGAGTTTCAGAATCTTTGACCTGCTCACCCAACATACCCTGTAAGCTCGATAAATCGTTAACGCTTTCGCTGAGCGAGCGTGATAGCTCCTGAATCAGGGTGTATCGATCCATCTCCAACGGATCAAATTCTTCTTCTTTGCTAGTTAAACTCTGATGACTAAAGTGGATTTGAGCATCGGTTTCGGCTTCGAGGTTACGTAGCTGATTTTTCAGGCGCATGATGGTTTGCCCCAGCTCGCCCAGATGTGACCCCAGACCTGCAACCTGCTGCTCCATACGAGCACGATAAATACTCACTTCACCGGCCGAATTAACCAGATTATCGAGCAGGTCAGATCGAACGCGGACAACATCCTGGCTTCGTCGACCAGGCACCTGATCCGGCTCTTCATTAGAATTTTCCAGATCACTTTCGGCATCCTGGTTAAAGGGTGCATCGTCTTTTTTTGGTGAGTCGTCATCCTGTTGTCTATTACCACGGCGACGCATCGATTTAAGTTTTGCAACACTATCGCTAGAATCACTCAGGGATTGGTGCCGTTCCGACTCGCCAATCTGATTGTTGAGTAAATCAAAACTATCCTTGAGTAGGTCGATCAAATCCTCATTTTTTTCAACGTGGTTATCGATAATCGCGATAAACATCGATTCAAGCTCATGGCTTAGATCACCAATGGGTAACAGTTCGGCCATTTTCGCACCACCCTTGAGGGTATGCAGGTAACGTTGCAATTCCATGACTGGTGCAGAGTCATAGTTGCCATTTTCATCAACCTGCTGATCAGCCCATTTATGTAGAGCGTGATCGCTCATTTCCAGTAACTCTCTGGCTTCTTCAATAAATATTGACAATAGCTCGTTATCCGCATCCTGCGGCGCGTCGTTCATCATATTCAATGTGTCGACAAATTCAGAAGTCGGATGTTCGAGGTCTTCCGGAATTTCGACGGTATGCTCTTCCAGGTCTTCAGCCAACGCCAACAGCCTGGATTTTAGATCTTCGGGAATTTCGGGTATCTGCCGAGTTTCGACCAACTCTTTGGTCATATTGCTTATGGTGCTGTATCCGAGTCGATACAAATTGAGGACTTTCCGATCCAACGCCATGGATTGAGATAACGCCGCCTTCAGCGGCTTTTCCATAAGGCTGGCTAACTCGCCAATGCTTCTGATACCGGCTGTGCGCGAGGCACCATTGATGGTGTGTAAAGCCCGGTAAACGGCTTCACTGGGAATCAGCTCGCCATTTTTCGTGGCTGATTCAAGGGCGGAATTTACTATGCTTAGGTGCTGTTCGACCTCTTGTTGGTAAATCGTCAGAAGTTCTGGATCGATCGACAGGCCGGTTGACTCGCCCGGCTCTTGAATTCTGCCCTCGGTCATCCCTGCCCCCGCGCCAGGCATACCGTCCATTGTCATTTCCACTAAAGGGTCGGGGGGGGGCTCCTCTGTGTCGGCAGAATCGGCCTTGGCTTCGTCGATTGCTATTTCTTCGAACTCCAATTCAGGCAGGTCATCATCGTCAATTTCGGGGAACGGCTCATATTCGAAATCAGCAATTATGTCGTCGTTATCGATTAAATAATCGGATTCGGAATCGGATTCTGGTGGCGCCATGCCTTCAAAATCATCCGCCTGCAAACTCATTGTCTCTAGACCAGACAACAAAGATTCATCTGGACGAACCACTTCGATATTCTGATCGGTACCATCGGTAATGCGATCGTAGGGTGATTCTACTACCTGCATGATGCCAGTACGTTCGATGCGCACCTGATCAACATCAAATACTGCCAACGCTCTCGCCAGTCCTCGCAGGTAAGCTATGTCGGAGGATGGAGGTTCGGAAGTTTTTAACTCATTAACGAGCTCGAGTGAGGCAACGCCCGCTAGTCCGACTGCATTGATAATTGCATCATTTGGTGGAACCGTTCTATCAAGAACCCGGTTGAGTAATACTTCAAAATCCCAGGCGAACTCGCCAATCTTTATAGCACCAACCAAACGCCCACTACCTTTTATAGTGTGAAAGGCTCGACGAATATTCTTGAGTGCATTCTGATCTTCCGGATGCAACATCCAGTCCTGCTGAAGTCGCGTTATATTTTCTGATTCTTCCTCGGCTTCTTCGAGATAAATTTCGAGTATTTCAGGGTCACTCCCAGCCAGGAGCACTTCTAGCTCTTCATTTACTGGCTCGACTTTAAGCTCACCATCGGCGATTGGCGCCATAGTTTCAGTTTCTGCTTCTTCAGCTACTTCTTCAGCTTCAACTTCAATTTCAACTATTTCTAATTCTTGCTCAATGACCTCTTCTTCCACCTCCAATACGGCGCGCAAGTCCTCGAGGTCTTCACTTATATCATTAACGATATCATCGGGTGTTTCGACAACCTCATTTTCAATGCCTTCGGGGATTGGATCTACGGCTATCTCAACAGAATCATCAGCGACTTTAAGCTCGATTTCGTCACCATCATGTACGACACGTTGCTCCGCATTTTTCAATAAAGCCTGTAATTGAGTGTCAGCAAAATCCAGTATTTCATCAGTATCAACACGATGTTCTCCTATTGCTTCGAGATAATATTCCAGGCTAACGACTACCTGCGATAGCGAATCAAGACGCACTGCATCCATAAATTCAACGATATCGTAATCCTGTAAATACTGGAGTAAACCATCAACCACTGCCACTGCACGTGGCTGGTTTAACAACTCAAGCGCCCCCCTGGACTCTTGCATTAATTCGACACAAAGTTCGATATTTTCAACGCGTGTGGAATCCTTGATGAATTCGAGTATTGCACTTTTGGTTTTCTGGATGTCATCCAGCGCAGCAGTCACTACAGCGGTTAGTACGCTATCGAGCTCGTAGTCTCTAGAGACATCGCTCTCGGAACGAGAGTCTTCTTCGATAGAGGTCGGATTACGCTTATGCATTTGATCGAGCGCATACTCTACCTGAAGCAACTCGCTCGCCATGGAAAGTAATTCGGCTTCGCTGGAAAGCTGATTGCCCTCGACAACTTCTTTTATAACGCCAATTTGTGCTTCGATCATCTGTCTCTGCTGGCCCAGACCAAGCATCGCGAGAGTATCGGATATAATATGGAGCTCCTGTGGAACGTCCTTAAGTTTATCGGTATCAGCCAGGTCACCGTTGACATAAACTTCAAGAGTTGATTTAACCGCTTCGATATCGGTTTTCATCGCTTCACTAACTGTTTTCAACAGCGCCTGATTGGGGCCAGCTATATTATCTAGCACTCGGCTTCGTACAGCTTCACTGGGTAGAAACTGCTCCAGTCGATAGGCTGTTTTTATTGCCTGTGCTTTAGGCCCATCGCACTCTGGTTGCGCGATGTAGTAAAGGAAATTTTTAATTAATTCGATAGGTTGGCGATTTAGCAAACCCTGTTCACCAATGATTAGAATGACTCGGAACAATGCATCGACCTTGCCGAGTAAACTCTTGATCGAAGCACCGAGTTCGAGTTGCTGGCGTGAAACCGATTCGATTAAGGCACCGATAATCCACCAGATACGTGCAGCCTGCTCAGAAAAAGATTTTTCTTCGAAGGTTTCACAAACTTTTTCCAGTCGTTTGAGGTTTTCCTCGACCTCCTTTTCAGTAATAATCTTTACCAGGGCAAACTGATATATGGGGCGCAATTTCTTCGCAAACTGTTTCGACGCGTGATTATTTCTGGCGTCGATTGCCTCGGTGTCAGCACCGGACTGATGCATTGACAGATCGGGTAAAAACAGTAATTTTTCAGAGAATAAATCCTGGTTTTTTACTGCACGTATATCATTCAGCAACGGCAATATAGCAATCGGTATATCTCTGTGCCCGGACTGAATATGCTCAAGATAGTCTGGCAGCTGTAAGACTGCACGGAGCATTACTTCCAGTGACTGGTCACCTTTCTCCTGCTTGTTTTCGATGATAAAACTGCACAGCGATTCCATTTCCTCGGTCAACATGGCTGCGCCATATTGCTCGATCATCATTAACACACCCTGCACCGTACCAAGACGTTCCCTGATCGATTCCAGCAAACTTACATCGTCGTCTTCAATATAGCGCTTGAGGTCAACATTAATCTCCGAGAGATTATCGTCGATACCTTTTTTGACCCAACCCAGGGCGCTATGTTTGATAGATATTTGCTGACGGCTCATCATTAAATTCCGATTTTGATCCGCCTATACGCCTGGCAGCTTAAAGCCCGCCACCGAATTCTGCATCGCCTGAACCATATGCGTTAATTCACCAATTGACTTTGAAGCCTGAGTGGTACCATCCGCTGTTTTTTGAGTGACGTTCTGGATAGCATCCATGGTTCGTGTGATTTTGACACTCTCGTCCGCCTGCATTTTGGTCGCATCGGAAATTTCAAGAATACGTTGCGCAAGGTTCATCGAGACTTGCTCTATTCGATCAAGAGCACCGCCTGCATTCTCGGTAAGCTTGGCTCCCTTTACCACGTTCGCGGTACTTTGCTCCATTGAAACCGAGGCTTCGTTCGTGTCGGCCTGAATCGTTTTTACCAATGCTTCGATCTGTTTGGTAGCGTCACCAGTACGCTCTGCGAGTCGTTGAACCTCGTCGGCTACCACCGCGAAACCTCGACCCGCTTCACCAGCCATCGAAGCCTGTATCGCAGCATTTAGCGCGAGGATATTGGTTTGATCAGAAATTTCTGTGATTAGATTGACGATATCACCAATTTCCTGCGAACTTTCACCCAGGCGTTTAATTCGCTTCGAGGTTTCCTGTATTTGCTCGCGAATAGTTTCCATACCTGCAATTGTCTGCCGTACGGTTTCACCGCCTTTGTGAGCAATGCTTACCGACTTTCTGGCAACTTCGGCAGAGTCCGCCGCCTTTTCGGATACATTCGACATAGATTGTGAAATTGCAGTAATGGTTTCACTGGCTCTGGTTATCTCCCGTGTTTGCGAATTACTCGCTTCTGCCAGTTGACCCGTTGCTCCCTGGGATCTTTGTACTGCACTACTCACCTGCACCGAGGTTTTATTAATCGTGCCAACCAGGTCACGCAACGCATCAATGGAATAATTTACCGAATCAGCTATAGCGCCAGTAATATCTTCTGTTACCGTCGTATGAGTCGAGAGATCACCATCTGCAAGATTGGTCATTTCATCGAGTAAGCGTAAAATCGCACGTTGATTTCTTTCGTTCTGATCCTGCGATTCAGCCAGTCGGGCGCGGGATTCGTTGACTACCATCATGACCATCGTTATCAGTAACGCCAGGGATATCACACCAAATCCGTAACCAGCCAACGACAGCAACTGCAGCTTTTCATCTTCAGCCTCAATTTTTCTGGATAAATCGTCAGCAAGGGCCAGTACCTGTGGGCTAACCGATTTAATGCCAACTACCGCCTCTTGAGCTTTGATGAGTTCGGTAACAGAACTAATCACTTTGTCGACATTCTTTCTTACATCGCGGTATATCCGGGCAAATTTAGTTAATTCACCAACGACATTACCGCCTATAAAGCGCTTAACCCCCAGGGACGCACTCCCTTTCGACATTGCTGTCAAATTACGATCAATATTTTTAATATCCGACGTCAGCTGCTCAGCAGCCGTTTCAATTAACTCTCCATCTGTCATCACTCGATGGGCACTGCTTTCCACACTATTTAATAAAGCTATTTGCCGCCCCGCCAGAATAAGATTTTTGCTGGGCGCTTCGGCTATTAATTGTTCATTTATGATACTCCTGACGAGAGTGACCAGTTTGGGAATAGACTCATTAATCAGGTTTACCTGCTTTTTGACATTCTCAACAGACTCCCGACTCCCGACAAGATTTCCAACATGCCCATCGAAAATCTCCTCGATACCATGCAACTTTTCATGCTCCTCGTCAAAAACTCCTGACAAATGCGAGATACCCAGGGTCTCATCACCAGATTCGAAAATTCGCAAAGTATTTAGAAATCGAGCCCGATTAGTGACAAGCTCATCGAAAGAACCCTTACCTGCTCTCAAAGCCTCTATCGCATTCACTGCGATTTGCTGAGAAACCACTTGTTGCTCGGCAATGAGCTTGACATAGAAAGCATTAGGCCTGGACAACCACGAGGCGGCAACAAACAAAACTGCCATAATTATAATCGACACAACCAGAAGCACGCCAATCATGACGACTCGCTTATTTACCGATTTATCCGTCTGCGAACTTAGCCCCGGTCTGGCATTAGCACCCCCGGGAAGCAGATTCTTGATTTTATCTAACAGTGCCATTGGCTCCTCATTACCTACATCACAGGCTGCTTATACAACACGAATAAACTGTTCGTTTTTGACCAGTTTATCCATTCTAAATACATTCCAGCGTCGCATCTGATCGACAAATACACCGCCCAAATATTGACCTACTGCACCCACATCGGTGGGGGTTTCGTCTCGATGTTCTGCGTGCTTAAATCGTCGCAAACCGTAAACTTCCTCTACTAGCAATCCCGCCGCGACACCGAGTGTATCTATAATCAAAATTCGATTTTCCTTTTGCCTGCTGGTGTCTTTGTCATTTAGAAACAAATTCATATCAAGTACCGGCATTAAGCTGCCACGAACATTTGCTAAACCTTTTACCCAATGCTTAACCCCGGGTACCCGAATAGTTTCCGGTGGAGGTAATATTTCGCTCACATCGTCCATTTTTGCCAACAATGGGATGCCATCAATCTGGAATCCAATACCGACCCAGTCTTCAACTATGGATGAACTAACCGGCAGGCCAGAAGCGTTTTGACGACAACGCTGATCTAGAGACTGCAATAAATCAAATGGCGAGGTGATAGCCATAGGCTAAGCTTCAATCGCCTGATGAATTCGATCGATCAAATCTTGTTCGTTCGCCGGTTTCACAATGTAGTCTTTGGCTCCCTGGCGCATTCCCCAAATCTTATCGGTTTCCTGATCCTTGGTAGTGATAATAATAACCGGGATATCGGAAGTCTTAGGATTACGACTTAAATCCCGCGTTGCCTGAAAACCATTCTTCCCGGGCATTACCACATCCATTAAAATAAGATCGGGATTAATTTCGATGGCCTTCTCGATTCCCTCTTCGCCATTAGTAGCAACCGATACCTCGATTTTATTTCTTTCTAGAATTGCCTTAAACACATGAACTTCTGTGGGTGAGTCATCGATTATCAGGACATGCAGCATTGATTGATTTACCTCTTATTTAATTTAGATGGGAACTACTTACGACTGTCCGACATGCGCAGTAATAGCCTGAATTAAATCTTCTTTGGAGAACGGCTTGGTCAAATATTCTTCTGACCCAACGATACGGCCTCTGGCTCGATCAAAGATGCTGTCCTTGCTCGACAACATAATCACAGGAGTACCTTTAAAGTTTTGATTATTTTTTATCAACGCGCAGGTTTGGTAACCATCCAGACGCGGCATCATGATGTCGACAAAAATAATGTCGGGCTTATGCACTGTAATTTTCGCCAGAGCCTCAAATCCGTCAATCGCAGTAACCACGTCACAGCCAACTTTCTTCAACAAAGTTTCTGCACTTCGTCGAATAGTTTTACTATCATCGATTACCATCACCTTGACATTTAAGGTGCTCAGATCAGAAGCATCTTCTGCCTGCAAAGACTCGTCGTTCACATATCCCCCGAGGATTGTTAGTTGGGCCCGCTCAACTCGATAATTGCTAGATTATATGGATTTTCTCATGTAAAACCAGTAATTTATTTAAACTAACTGATGTAGATTCTATAATAAAAATACAGATTAAAACCCTCGCTCGGACAAATTAAAAGGAATCCTTTCGAGCAGCCAGATAACTCTTTATAGCACAGTTTTTGACAATCACCCGAGATCCGTTCGATACTTTTCCCCGACATAATTTAATGTGCTTAATGGCTGAAATTCAGTAAACTCCCACCCCTCGAAAACCCACATAACACATGAATTAGTGAATAAACTGAAACTCGGCATTATTATGGATCCCATCGAGTCCATCAAACCCTGGAAGGACTCCAGTTTTGCCATGATGCTTGAAGCACAACGCCGAGACTGGCAGATTTATTATATCAAAATCAATGATATATACATGGATAAAAGTGTCAGTCAGGCTCGCTATCAGCAGCTCAAACTAGCGGATAACAATCAACACTGGTTCAAGGTTATAGATTCGGGCCGCTGTCGTCTGGACGAACTCGATGTCATCCTCATGCGAAAAGACCCCCCCTTTGACCTGGAGTATATATATTGTACTTATTTACTCGAACAGGCCGAAGAGAAAGGCGTTTTGCTAGTCAACAAACCAGCCAGCCTTCGCGACTGCAACGAAAAGCTGTTCACCCGGTTTTTCCCTCAATGTTGCGTAGAAACTCGTGTCGCCCGTGACCCTGATTTGTTGATCGAATTTATCGAGGAACACCGGGACTGCATTGTTAAGCCCCTCGATGGCATGGGCGGCCAATCGATATTCCGCGTGCAGAGTGGAGACAGTAACACCAATGTTATCCTCGAGACTGTAACCCATTCAGGCCGATCACAAACCATGATCCAGCGCTATATACCCGAAATCACTGAAGGCGACAAACGCATATTACTAATCGATGGTGTGCCCGTGCCCTATGCACTGGCTCGGGTACCCGCAGAAGGTGAAAACAGGGGCAATATTGCCGCTGGCGCCAGCACGCGAGGCCAGCCATTGAGCGACCGTGATCGCTGGTTGTGCGAACAGGTCGGCGATGAGCTGCGCAAACGAGGTTTGATTTTCGTCGGTATCGACGTCATTGGCGATTACATCACCGAAATTAATGTCACTAGCCCCACCTGCATTCGCGAACTTGATAACGAATTCAATCTCAACATCGCCGCCGATTTATTCAATTGCATCGAACAGCGCATCTCTGCCTGACCGGCTTACTGCTGTACAGCGCTCTACTCCTGAACGGCTGCGAAACTAAACCGCAGCTTTTAGAGCAGCGGATTTTGCAGTTTGGCACCGTTATCGATGTATCGATCATCCACCGCGATACCGATAAAGTCGAAAAAGCTTTTGTTGCAGTTGAGAATCAGTTAGAACTTTATCGCCAATACTGGCATGCCTGGGAGGAAAGCGATTTAACTCGTTTTAATCAGGCGCTATCTCAGCCGCAAGCCGTTCGCATACCCGATTCACTGCAAGAGCTAATCGAGCTAAGCATTAACTATTACCATTCATCGCAGGGATTATTCAACCCGGCACTCGGTAAGCTTATAGCTGCCTATGGGTTTCACGGCAGCAACCAGTCTGACGACGCATTAATAGATGAGATTCAACAAGACTTGCCAACCATGCTGGATCTCGAGGCCAACGATTTACAGGCCACTAGCAGTAACCCCTATTTGAAGCTCGACTTCGGCGGCATCGCCAAGGGATATGCCATGTCACTGGTCGCGGACTTTCTAAAAGCCGAAGGATTTGAACACTTTTTAATCAACGCTGGCGGCGACGTACTCGTTGCTGGTAATCGATTCGGCAAGCCCTGGCGAATCGGCGTACAAAACCCTTTCAAGCCTGGTGCGATAGCGACCCTCGAATTACAGGGCAACCAGCATTTATTTACTTCGGGAAATTACCAGCGCTATTACAAAAAGGGCGACGACATCGTTCATCATATTATCGACCCACGCACTGGCAGACCTTCGAAGCAGATTAGCTCCGCAACCGTGCTCGCCGAAAACGCCGTATTGGCCGACGTTGCCGCAACAACACTCATGATCGATGGCTGGGATAACCACCGCTCACTGGCTAAGTCACTGGGGATTATTGATTATCTAATTATGAACGAAAAACTGGAGATAATTGTCTCCAGGTCGATGGTCGAAAAAATTGAGTTCATTACCGATTTACCTTATACCATTGTCGATTAGGTGGGTTTCATCTCAAAAGGCATCAAGGGCACTGAGTTAGATTATCTATCCAGCTTTTGAGCAACACGGCTGCCTTGTCATCTATCAGAGTACTGCCCAGCGGCGGCATGGCGTCACCGTCGCGCCGAGACATGCGCAGGTAAACCAGAGATTCCGCTGCCGAGCCGGGCGTTAGGCGCTGGGCACCAGGTACACTCAGGTCACCGGCAGTTGGCGCATAATTACAAATATTTATATTATTCCAGTCGATATCAAAGTGGAAATTTATATCAACATTTTGAATTATGTTACCCGCTCGGTGACATTGGGCGCAGTTGGTATGCCAATATGCGCGAATGCGGTTATTGTCGCTTGCCAGGGTGTTGTGTGGATCATCAAGTTTCGGCAGACTCGCTACACTACCGGGCGAACTGATAAACATGCCGATATTATCAAGTGCAGTTATTTGGTTACCGACCGCATTGCCATTTGCCGGATAACTTTGCTTACGGTTCATCTGTGCAGTTTCGGGCCCCAGTGTATTGCCTGCTGCGTTAGTATGGCAGGCCGCACATTGTGACGAAGACGGATATATATATTCCTGCCCATCGATTGTTTTACTTTTCCCACTGAGGCGTAATGTCGCATCGGTTCCAGAGTCGTTCCACTCATAGCTATAACCACCCCAGCTATTATCCAGATGGTGAACCAGTAAACGCGTTTCAACCAGCTGATCATTCAGGTAGAAATGTTTGAGCAAGACACTACCGATTGGAAAGATCCAGTTACCATCGGTTTCGATGCCTATTTGAGTGCCGTCCTGCAAGGCAAACCACCGTTCTTTGATCGCCCCGTCGGACCAGAACTCGGCATTGATTCGATAAGGAATCATACTGGCATCTGTGACCGATGGATTAGCCGGGTCAACACAACCGGTTTGTGACAACAGGTTAGGAAAACTACTGGTGGTGGCGGAATCAATTCTGAAAATCTGACCATCTGACCAGGACAACACATATAACTCGCCGAGATTATCTTCACCGAAGGAACTAATTTGTCGTCCGGTATTGAGCAACACTTCGAGGCTTGCCGTGACATTACTGGCGCCCGGATCAACGCGCCAGATGGTACCAAATCCAAAATCGGCAAATAAGTACGAACCTACAAAACTGGCCAAATCGATATTACTACCACGATAAACATATCCACCGACCACGGTGGTGCCGTCACTACGTGGGTATTCGTGTATCGGTGGATTATTGACGATGCCGCTACAACTGCCGCCATAGTCGGCATTGCTCTGGTTACCTTCAAAACAGCCCCAGCCGTAGTGTTGCCCAGCTTCAACTATATCGATTTCTTCAAGTGCATTCTGACCGACATCGCCGACGTATAAATCACCTGTCTGCCGATCAAAGCTCCAGCGCCAGGGATTACGCAGGCCATAGGCATAAATTTCATCGAGCGCCTGTGCATTACCGACAAACGGATTGGCAGCCGGAATGGCATAATTTTTACCCGATGCAGGACTGCCATCGACGTCGATACGCAACATCGAGCCCAGCAAGGTTTGTGTGTCCTGGCCATTCAAAAAGGTATCGTTACTACCGCCGCCATCACCGAGACCAATGTACAAATAGCCATCGGCACCAAAGATGATATTGCCACCATTGTGATTAGTCGCCGGTTGCGATACATCAAGGATGATATCTTCCGTGCTGAAAGCCGGTTTGGACAGGGTTAAACCATTATCCGCGCTAAAATAGCGGCTAACAATTGTTCTCAGGCTACCAATAACAGTCACATAAGAAAGAAAAACCTGGCCATTGGTCTGAAAATTCGGGTGGAAAGCCATGCCCAGCAAACCACGTTCGTCCTGTCCACCGCTAAAAACCGCACGGTCGGTTAGATCGGCAAAAATAGTAGTGCCACTATCTCCGGTTACAAAAGTTTTGATGAGCCCACCCTGTTCGACAACATACCAACGGTTATTATTGCCCGGTGCCTGTAAAATTAGTATTGGTGCATCAAATGATAATGCGGTAAAAACCTGGGTAAGTTTGATACTGCCAGGCGGTGGATCCGGTATATCGCAGTTAGTGTTTTGTGGACGGCTTAGTAAAGCTGGAACAATTGATTCATCGTTATCACGAACCGTGATGTTGGCAGCAGTCTGGCCTGCGATAGCATTTGTAATCGAATTGAGATTAATCTTAAATGACTTATCCAACTCGACATTGGTATCGCCGATAATTGGAACCGATAAGTTAGTAATAGACTGACCGGAGGCTATCGTCGCACTGGCATTTTGCGCAATATAATCGAGCCCGGATATTGCATCACCATCGACTGTTACATAATTAAATGATACGGATTCGGTGGCAACCCCATTCAACTCGACTCGAACCATGAATTCGGTAGTAGCAGAATCACCTTCAAGTACATCGGTGTCGGCAATACTCAAAGTCAGTTGATTTGAACTATCTGAGCCACCACCGCAGCCGACTAAACTGACAATGACAACACAAAGCATTGTAAGGAAACGAGTTGCCTTCATATCTGTAATCTCTAAAAATGGCTACCCAAAATTCAAAAATTAAAGCGGTCATTCTGCTCTCGTAATTGGTCCCAGTCCATGGTTATAATTACATATATTGTTTCAAAAAAACCACATTATGGGGGGTCATGGTAACTTATTTAGGTTATCAGGCTTACTTATTGAGGGTTAATCGGTCAGACCTAGGGGTGTGAATTTTTCAAAAGTGCCGCCTGGCTAACATACGCTCATGTAAAACGCGCATGACCTCCACACCATAACCAGTTTCACGGTAATAAATGACATGGCGAATAACAGGATATTTTCGGTATCCAGTGCGGATATTCTCGTAAGCTGTTCCCGTCTTCGGGCTTTCGGCCAAAAATCTGAAAGCTCCCGTCAGATCGTCAATATATCGCTCTGTTTGCTGCGTTCCCCATTGCTTCAATGAGTACAGCCAAACGGCTTCCATATCTTCTCTAGCCTTCGGTGCTAGTCGATATTCAGCCATGTTTTGCAATCATTTCTTGTTTGAATAAATCACCATCAAACAGCTGGGGGTCTCCGCTTTTTTCGCCCTCGATGAGCGCGGCGCGAATTGCCTCTATATCGGCTTGGCCGGCCTGGTCACGACGTATCAGATCGCGGATATATTCACTATCGTTAGTAAATTCACCCGCAGCTATCTGAGCCTTAATCCAGTTGTCCTGTTTATCGGTGACGGTAATAGTCTTTCGTGTCGTACTCATAAAAAACAGCCTCCAAAAGGTCATATGACAATATCATACTATTGATGCAATATACCACATTCCGCTTTTCTGCCATGCTTCTATTTTCATTGGTTAACTGTTTTTTCCGAGCCTACAATTTCAGAACTTAACAACAATAGAGCAAGCTCTTCTGGGGCAAATGATTGTTTCTGGCAAAGCAGAAAT